>NZ_CP118480.1:909750-1213000 GCF_030450055.1 Gallaecimonas kandeliae | reverse complement strand
GGCGACAGCGAAACGGCCAAGGCCCATGTGATCTGGCTGGTCATGGCCTACATCTTCCACACCATGGGTGAGCTGTGCCTGTCCCCCATCGGCCTGTCCATGGTTTCCAAGCTGGCTCCCCTCAAGTACACCTCGCTGCTGATGGGGATGTGGTTCTTCTTCTCCGGCGTGGGCAACTATGCCGCCGCAGAGATAGGTAAGCTGGTTGGCGAAGCCGGCCCTCTGGGGACCTTCGCAGGCGTGGCCATCATGGCCTTCGTCGCCGGTTTCTGCCTGTGGCTGTTGGCCGACAGGCTGATCGACTGGATGCACGGCGCCGAGTCCAAGGCCCACAACGTGGAAGCAGAGATCGCCGTCACCGCTGACCACGAAGCCATGCGCAAGTCCCACGACTAAAAGGGACCTGCAAAAAAGCCCCGCCTGGCGGGGCTTTTTTATCGCCGCTCTTTTGACTCCACTTCCCCAGCCTCTATGCTTATCAAAGTCTTATGAATCCCTTCCGCCTCAGTACCAAGCCAGGAATACGGATGTCCCGCACCCCTGCCAGGCTCAGCCTCTACGACAGTGAACAATGCCTCTATGTGCTGGTATTGCCGCCCTGCTTCAGTGCCTTGGAGATGGCGCGCCTGGCTAGCCAGGAATTGAAGGCAACACCACAGGCCAGCCACGCTGAACTGCGGGACAGGTACGGTAACGGCTATCGCATAGGGAAAAAGGGCTCGAGCCTGGCTTGGTTGCTACTCTACCTGCGGCTGCTCTAAAGCCAGCCAAGGGACTCAGCTGGCCTGGGCCGTCCGCTGGTAGAAAAGCCCCATCAACAAGAGGTCATCGTCCCTGCCCCCTTCTTCTGGCAGAGAGAGCTGTTCCGACAGGCTGAGGTCGGGAGACAGGGGCCAGCGCCATTCCACGGCCCTGTTGGCCAACAGCAGCTGCCCCTGGGCGACAAAATCCAGGGTTTCAGTCTGGTAGCGGCTCCATTCAAACATGCCGAGCGGCGCCTGGCCCCCTTTGAGGGCGATGCCCGACAGCAACGCCACCGGCTGATAGCCGGCGTTGGCGTAATGCAACTGGTGCTTTTCCCTGTCCACCAGGAAATAGGTGGCCCTGACCGGCTGCTCCAGCTGGCTTTTCAACAATTCGTTGTTCAGGTATTCGAGGAAAGGGCCAGGGTTCAGCAGTACCGAGGGTTCGCCACTGCGATATTGTTTGAGAGGCTGGTTGAACAGGCTTTTCAGCAGCACCGACAGGAAGGCGCTGTTGGAGGATACGTGGGTGAAACGGCCCACCAATACCGCCAGGTAGCGATCATCCAGGGCAACATAGTCGATGAACTGGTCGGCGATCTCGGTGGCACTGAACAGCTGATAGCGCAGGGTCAGTTCGTGCCAGCGGAAGCAGCCCTGGGGCATCATCTGCAACTGGATCTCCCTGCCCGCCAGCTTGCTCTCTTCCAGCATCCGCAGGTTCAGCTCCAGCTCGACATGGGCCGCCTCCAGCTCTTCCGTCAGCCGCTGGTTTTCCCGCATCAGGCGGCGGCGCTCCAAGGCCGACTCCACCGCGTACTCGACCATGGCCAACTCGTTGATGGGCTTGAGCAAGACGTCGCTGGCCCCAAGGCGCAGCGCCTTGGTCACGTCCTCCATGTTGGCCGTGCCGGAGATCAGCACCACGGGCAAATCAAGGTAAGCGTCGCGGACCTGCTCCAACAGGGCAAGGCCGGAGCCATCCCCCAGTTGCAGATCGCAGAGCACCAGATCGATGTCCTCCTGGGCCAGCACCGCCATGGCCGACTCCAGGCCGGTCACATCCACCACGTCGAAATCGAGGCGACGCAGGAAAGCCACCAGCAGGCGCAGGAACACCGGCTCATCGTCCACGACCAGAATGCGTTCTCTTGCCATCCATCAAAAGGGCGCTTACGCGCCCCTTTCCCTTAAAGACTGCTTATCTCAACCCTTGTCCAGATACCGGCCACTGTCAATGTGGCCAGCCCCAAGAGCCTTTCAACTGCCGAAAAGATAGGCTGTACCGCCATAAAAAAAGGCGCCGCAGCGCCTCTTTTCATTCCACCTCGTCCAGGTAGGAGTCGATGTCGATGTTCTCCTCTTCCTGCTTCATGGGCTGGTCGAAGGTCTTGTAGTAGCTGTCCTGGAAATAAGCTTCACGGATGAAGGCGTAAGGATCGACGCTCTGATGGATGATCCCTTCCTGCGGAATGAGCCTGGCCCGTTGGTCTATGCCCAAGATGCCCCAGCGGATGGCTTTCTCGGTGAAGTTGAGGGCGGCGAGCGGCGGATAGAGGAAGTCCACGACATCCCCGACCTTGTCCCTGGGAGTGGTGGGACCCAGCACCGGCAACATCACGTAGGGGCCTTCGGCCACCCCGTAGTAGCCAAGGACCTGGCCAAACTGGGTCTCATGCCTGTCGATACCGGCGATGGTGGCCACATCGATAAAGCCCAGCAGGCCGAAGGTGCTGTTGAGGAGGAAGCGCCCAAAGGTCTTGCCGGAACGGGCAAACTCGAGGCGCAGCAGCTGGTTGACGGCGCTGCCAGGTTCACCGAGGTTGTCGGCAAAGTTCAAGAGCCCTTTCTGCACCAGGGTCGGGACATGCTGGGTGTAGGCCACTGTGACGGGGCGGGCGACATTGGGATCCAGGATATCCCAGTTGAAGTGCCACATGGCCCTGTTGAAGCTTTCGATGGGGTCACGCTCGGAAGCGGGCTTGACCACGGGCGGCTTGGCGTCGGGGAGAACCTGGGGCCTGGCGGCACAACCGGCCAGCAGGACCAGGGAAAAACTGATTAACCACCTCATTCAGGGGATCCTTGTATCGATGATGAGATTGACGTGCTGCTGCGAGGCCTCGACAGGCCCCGCTTCGCCACTGAGATCGCCAGACTGGCTCTTGCCCACCATGCCGCTCTGGCTGATCCGGGCACCTATCTGGTACTGATCGGCATCCCCCAGGCTGCGCCCCGGGATCATGGAGGTGGCATCAGACAACTCCACTTCCGTCGGCAGCCTGGACAGCGGCAGCCGCACGGCCGCCAGCGGCGGCCCGCCTTGGGGGCCTCGGGCAAAAACGAAAAGGCTGGCATCCTTGGGCAATTGTCCGGCCAGCGCCGGGGCCAGAGCGACCTTCACCAGCAGGTGCCGGCCCTTGCCCTTGAGCTTGGCCCGGGCATCTTGGATGCGCTGGTCCAACAGGGCCTTGCGGGGGTCGCCTTCCGGCAATTGCCCCTTCAGCTGCTGCCAGAGGGTCGCGGCCTGATCATAATCCTGATGTTCAAAGGCCACCAGCCCCGAAAGCAGCATGGCGTCCTGGTTGCCGGGCTCCTTGGCCAGCAGGCGGCCAAGCACCTCGCCGGCCTGGCTGATGCCCGCCTCGCCGCCATCCGCCAGCAGGGACTGGGCCAGCCCCAATAAGGCGCCGCTGTTGTCTGGATCCATGGCCAGGGCGCGGCGATAGGCATCCTGAGAGAGGCTGGCCTCCTCAAGGGCAAAACCCACCTTCCCCAGGAAAACCCAGGCGTTCTTGTCGTCCCGGCTCAACAGGCGGGTACGGATCCCAAGGGCGAGATCCTGCATCTCGTCGCGGCTGAGTTCCTGCCCCGCCTTGGGTTTCAGGACCCGCTCGGCAAGGCTCGGTAAGCCCGCCATTACCTGCTGCCAGTGGGCAAGCTTGGGCTCGGCCCCCAGTAGCCGGTAAAGCCCGAGAGTTCCCAACACCAGCACCAAGAGCCCGGGTAGCAGCAGCTTCCAGCCGGCGGTATTTCCCCTGCCCTGCGGCTGCTCGGTATCGTCCAGCAGGCTGCGCTTGAGTTCGCTGTCCAGCTCGTCGAAGCGGCCGGCGTCCACCAGACCCTGCTCCCGCTCCCCTTTAAGCTCGTCCAGGCGATGGCGATAGAGTTCGAGATTGAGCTGCCGCTGGGTCATCCCTTTGGAATGGCGCTTTACCCGGACCAGGCTCGGCAGCAGCACCAAGGCCGCCGCCAGGGCCAGCAAGGCCGCCATGCCCAGGTAAAGGCCTGTCATGGACGGGGCTCCTTTTCATCCAGCAGCCGCCGCAGGCGCTTCTTTTCTTCCTCACTCAGGGCCACGGCCGGGTCCCGGCTGGCCCGCACGAAGATGAAGATGAGGCCGCCGACCAGCACCATGACAGGGGCCAGCCAGAGGATGATGGTGTCCATGCGCACCGGCGGCTGGTAGTGGATGAAATCCCCGTAACGGGCCTTCATGTAGCGGATGATCTCCTGGCGGCTCTTGCCGGCCTGGGTCATCTCGTAGACCTTCTCCCGCAGATCCTTGGCCAGCTCGGCGTCAGAGTCGGCAATGTCCTGGTTCTGGCATTTGGGGCAACGCAGCTCCTTGATGAGCTGGTTGAACTGGGCCTCTTTTGCCGGATCGTCAAAGGTGTAGGCATCCACCGCACAATGGGCGGTCATGGACAGGAAGGCGGCTGGCAACAGCAGGATAAACAGCAGCTTTCGGATCATGGCTTCAGTCCGTTGTAGAGTGGCTTCAAGGTCTCGTTCCAGACCCGCTCGTTGACGTCACCGACGTGGCGGTAGCGGATGATGCCCTGCCCGTCGATAAGGAAAGTCTCAGGGGCGCCGTAGACGCCCAAATCCAGGCCCAGCATACCGTCTGGGTCGAAAAGGGTCACGGCATAGGGATTGCCCAGCTTGCTGAGCCAGGCCATGGCCTTGTCCCGCTCGTCCTTGTAGTTGAGGCCGACGATACGCACCCCCTCACGGGCCAGGCTGTTCAGGTACTGGTGCTCGGCATAGCAGGTGGGGCACCAGGTGGCCCAGACGTTGAGCAGCACCGGCTTGCCGTCGGCCAACAGGGCGGCGTCATAATGCTTGGCCGGCTCGAAGAGATCGACCATGGTAAAAGCCGGCACCGGCTTTCCCACCAGCACCGAATCCAGGGTGCGGGGGTCGGAAAAAAGGCCGCGCAGCAAGAAGGAGGCCAGGGCCAGGAACAATGCCAGGGGCACCAGCAACCACCACTTTTTCATGCCACCGCCTCCCGCAGCTTCTTGAATCGATAACGCCTGTCGGTCACCACCAAGAGGCCGGCAAAGGCCATGATGATACCGCCCCCCCAGATCCAGCGCACAAAGGGTTTGACGTGCAGCCGCACCGCCCAGCTGCCATCCTTGAGCTGCTCGCCGAGGGCGACATAGAGGTCACGCCCGAGACCTGGATCTATGCCCGCCTCCGTCATCACCGAGCCGGCCACCGAATAGAAACGTTTCTGGGCATCCAGCTGTGCCTCCACCTTGCCGTTGTGGCTGACCGAGAAGTGGGCGCCGTAGCCCTGGTAGTTGGGGCCTGTGACAGGGCCGATATTGTCGAAATGAAAGCCATAGCCGGCCAGCTCGTAGGTCTCCCCCGGCTTGAGCCTGACATCCTTTTCCACCGAATAGCTGGTGGTCAGCGCTATGCCGATAACGGTCACCGCCAGCCCCAGATGGCCGAGGATCATGGCCCAGTGGCTGCGGCTCAGCAACAGCAGCCCCTGGAAGAAGCCGTGGCGGTTACCCACCCGCAGCTGCACCTCCAGTACGCTGGTGA
Organism: Gallaecimonas kandeliae; assembly: GCF_030450055.1. Classification (NCBI taxonomy): domain Bacteria; kingdom Pseudomonadati; phylum Pseudomonadota; class Gammaproteobacteria; order Enterobacterales; family Gallaecimonadaceae; genus Gallaecimonas; species Gallaecimonas kandeliae. The sequence continues at coordinate 1,207,415 of NZ_CP118480.1, read as the reverse complement.
TGAGGATGAAGGCCGCCAAGGCCAGGCCCAGCATGGCGTAGCCTTGGGCCTTGTCCGCCAGCAGCAGTGGCAGGCTGACACCCAGCACCAGGCTGAGGGCAAAGGCCAGGCTCAAGCGTTTCAAGAGGGCCGCTGCAGGCTCCCGCTTCCACCTGGCCAGGGGACCTGCCCCCATGGCGAAGGCGAAGGGCACGAAGAGCCAGGTGAAGAGGCTGTTGAAGAAGGGGGCGCCCACCGAGATGGCGCCCAGACCCAGCTCCCGGTGCACCAGCGGCATCAGGGTGCCCAGCACCACCACCAGGCAGGCGGTGGTCAAGAAGACGTTATTGCCCAGCAGCAAGGTCTCGCGGCTCAAAAGTTCGAAGCTGCCCTGGCTCTTCACCCGGCCGGCCCGCAAGGCATAAAGGCCCAGGCTGCCGCCGATGACCAGCACCAGGAAGGCCAGGATGAAGAGGCCGCGAGCCGGATCCGAGGCGAAGGCATGGACAGACACCAGGACACCGGAGCGCACCAGGAAGGTACCCAGCAGGCTGAGGGAAAAGGCCGCAATGGCCAGCAGCACTGTCCAGGCCTTGAAGACGCCGCGCTTCTCGCTCACCGCCAGGGAGTGCATCAAGGCGGTACCGGCCAGCCAGGGCATGAAGGAGGCGTTTTCCACCGGATCCCAGAACCACCAGCCACCCCAACCGAGCTCGTAGTAGGCCCACCAGGAGCCGAGGGTGATGCCGATGGTCAGGAACAGCCAGGCCGCCGCCGTCCAGGGCCTTGACCAGCGGGCCCAGGCCGTATCCAGCTTGCCGGAGAGCAGCGCCGCTATGGCAAAGGCGAAGGCCACCGAGAAGCCCACATAGCCCATGTAGAGCATGGGCGGATGCACCACCAGGCCAGGGTCCTGCAGCAGCGGATTGAGGTCGGCGCCGTCCACCGGGTAATAGGGCAAGCCCAGCTCGAAAGGATTGGAGGTGAAGAGGATGAAGGCCAGGAAGCCGGCCCCTATCATGCCCATCACCGCCAGCACCCTGGCCACTGCCGGTTGCGGCAGGGCCCGGGAAAAGAGCGCCACGGCCGCGCCCCAGCCGGTCAGGATCAACACCCAGAGCAGCAAGGAGCCTTCATGGGCCCCCCAGGTGGCGCTGATACGGTAAGGCAGGGGCAGCTTACTGTTGGAGTGGGCCGCCACATAGACCAGGCTGAAATCGTTGACCACGAAGGCATGGACCAGGGCCCCGAAGCTGAGGGCCACGAACAGCAGCTGGCCGAAGGCCAGGGGCCTGGCCAGGGCCATCAGCCGCTCATCACCCCTGTGGGCGCCCCAGAGGGGATAGAAGGAAGCCTGCAGCGCCAGGAAGAAGGCGACGATAAGGGCGAAATGCCCCAGCTCAGGAACCATTGACGCCTCGCTCATGCTGGGCCTTGGCGGCACCCGCCACTTCGGGCGGCATGTATTTCTCGTCGTGCTTGGCCAGCACTTCGGATGCCTGGACAGTGCCGTCGGCCTGGAGGCGGCCCTGGGCCACTATGCCCTGCCCCTCCCGGAAGAGATCCGGCAATATCCCCACATAGCTGACCCTGACCCGCTCGCCGCTGTTGTCGGTAAGATCGAAGCTCACCGCCAGGCTTTTGGCGTCACGCGTCACAGTGCCGGGCACCACCAGGCCGCCGATACGCAGCCGCTGGCCGGCCTGGGGTAACACGCCATCCTTGCCGTGGTGCATCTCCACCGGGGTGTAGAAGAGATCGATGTTCTGGCCAAGGGCGTAGAGCACCAGGCCGACAGTGGCGCTGAGCCCCAGCCCTATGGCCAGCACTATCGCCAGCCTGGCCTTACGACGCGGGTTCATCGATGACCTCCTCCATGCTGCGCTGGGCCCGGCGCCTTGCCCTGGCTTCGCGCTTGTCCAGGCTCTGCCAGAAGGATTTTTCGGCCCGCCACAGGTACCAGACCAGACCCAACAGGCTCAGCAAAGAGACACCGTAGGCCAGCCAAACGTAGACACCGTGGCCGCCCATGGCCAGGAAAGCGTGCCAATCCTTAAAGTACATGCCTGGCCTCCAGCATCTTGATGACCCAGGGCCGCCGCGACTCCTGGGCCAGGAGCAGGGTGGCCATGCGCTTGAGGGACAATGCCCCCAGCAGCAGGGCAAAGCCGGCCAGGTTGACCAGCAGCGGCCAGATCATGCTGGGATCTATGGTCGGGTCCAGGCGGCTGATGGTAGAGCCCTGGTGCAGGGTGTTCCACCACTGCACCGAGTAATGGATGATGGGCAGGTTGACTACCCCCACCAGGGCCAGCAGGCCGGCGGCGCGGCCGGCGGTGCGCTTGTCGCTGATGGCGCCATAGAGGGCCATCACCCCCAGGTAGAGGAACAAGAGGATCAACTGGGACGTCAGGCGTGCGTCCCATTCCCACCAGGTACCCCAGGTGGGTTTGCCCCAGACGGCGCCGGTGAAGAGCGACAGGAAGGTGAAGACGGCCCCCACAGGCGCTACCGCCTGTATGGCCAGCTCGGCCAGGCGCTGTTGCCAGACCAGCCCCACCAGGGCCGCTATGGCCATGGCCAGGTAGCCCCCCATGCCCAGCATGGCGGTGGGCACATGGAGGTAGATGATGCGAAAGCTGTCCCCCTGCTGGTAATCGGGGGGGACGAAGGCAAGGCCCCAAACCGACCCCAGCACCAGCAGCGCCAGGGCCGGCCACAACAGCCAGGGCTGCAGGCGCCGGCAGAGCCCGTAGGCCTTTTCCGGCTTGGCGTAAGGGTGTAACCAGCTCCACATGCTCCCTACTCCTTCAATCCAGGCTGACCCGCAGCGCCGCCGCTATGGCAAAGGGACAGAGGGTCAAAGCCGCCATGCTGATGGCGCCCAGCAGCGCCAGCTGCCCTTGGTAGCCAAGGCCAAGGCCGGCCGCCTCCATGGCGCCGACCGCGAATATCAATATGGGAATATACAGGGGTAATACCAGCAAACTCAAAAGGATACCGCCCCTTTTTAGCCCCACCGTCAGGGCCACGCCCACGGCCCCCACCAGGCTCAGGGCCGGGCTGCCCAGCAGCAACGTCAGCAGCAGCGCCCACCAGCCGGCCCCGTCCAGGTGCAGCAGCACCGCCGCCAGGGGCGACAGCACCAGCAGCGGCAAGGCCGTCAACAGCCAGTGGGCACAGACCTTGGCCAACGCCACCAGCGGCAGGGGTAGCGGCAACAGCATCAACTGCGGCAGGGAGCCGTCCGCCAGATCGTCCTTGAACAGCCGCTCGAAGGACAGCAGCGCCGACAGCAACACCGCCACCCAGAGGATGCCGGGCGCCAGGCGGGCCAGCAGCTGCGGCTCTGGCCCCAGGCCCAGGGGAAAGAGGGTGATGACCAGCAGGTAGAAAACAAGGGGATTGAGCACCTCGGCCCGGCGGCGAAAAGCGACCTGCAGGTCGCGCTTGAGGATGCTGGTAAAAGCCGTCCTCACGCCGCCTCCAGCTTAAGGCAGTGGCTCAACGAGAGCCCCAGGGGCTGGTGGGTGGTGAAGATGACGGCGCCGCCGCCCTGGCAATGGGCCTCAAGTTGCGCTTCCAGGGCCTGGACACCCTTCTTGTCCACCGCCGTCATGGGTTCGTCCAGCAACCAGAGCCTGGCCTTGCTCTGCCAGAGCCGGGCCAAGGCCACCCGCCGCTGCTGGCCGGCGGAGAGCTGGCCCACGGGCTGCTCTTCGAAGCCGAAGAGCCCTACCCTGTCCAGCAGCTCCCAGGGGTCCACCGGATGGGCCGGCAGCACCTTGGCGTAGAAGGCAAGGTTTTCGAGGGGGCTCAGCACAGGGTTGATGCCGCCCTGGTGGCCGATGAACAGCAGATCCTGATGATAAGCCTGGCGCACCGCCTCTATGGGCTGGCCCAGGTAGTACACCTGGCCGGCATCAGGCCTGGCGAGGCCCGCCAGAAGCGCCAGCAGGCTGCTTTTGCCGGCGCCGTTGCGCCCTTCCAACTGCACCAGCTGGCCTGGCTCCAAGGAGAAACTCAGGCCTTCGAACAGGCAGCGCTCCTCTCGGATGCAACATAAATTGTCAGCAGCAAGAAGGGGATAGGTCATCCATGATGGCCTGACTGATAAGGTTCTTAGGATGATACCATAATGCTCAAGACTGGCTAGCCGAGGACCAGCATTGAAGATAGCCCCCCCCACGACGCCGCCTCCGGCCGCTCCCTCGGAGAGCGCCAAGGCCACAGGCCAGCCCAGGCTGACCCTCCCCTTGGCGGCCCAAGCCCCACTCTCTGCCGAAGGAGCCAGGCTGGCCATAGGCCTGACACTGCCAAGCCCGGACGGGGCGGCCCTCGCCAAGCTGTTGCCGGAGCTGGCCCTGGAGAAGCTGCCGCAGCTGCTGACCAGCCTGCTGCTGCCGGCCGAGGGCAAAAGCCCGGCGGTACGGCAATGGCTGCTGGGAGCCCTGGCGGCGCGCCTGGCCAATGCCGGCAGCCCCCTGCCCCCGGCGCTGCAAAAATGGCTGAGCCTGCTCTCAGACGACGCCAAGGCCCTGCTCAACCAGGGCCTTGGCCGCCTGGAGCAGGCCCAGGTGCAATCGAGCCAGGACAACCTCTTCTGGGCCCTGCCCCTGCCCTGGGCCAGCGACTGGCTGGAGCTGGCCTGGCCGAAAAAAAAGCGGCCCGCCGGCGGCAAGGCCGAGGAAGAGCCGGTACTGACGCTGCTCTTTCCCATACCCGGCCTCGGGCGGCTGCTGGTCAAGGCCGGCGTCCAGCAGCTGCGTTTCTACGCAGACAGCCCGGCCCTCAAGGCCAGGGTGGACGAGACCTTGCCGCGCCTTGCCAGGCGCCTGGCCGACCTCAACCTCACCCCTGCGCTGCACAGCTTTCAAGGCAAGGTGCCCAAGCGCTTGATGCCGCCGGTGGGCGGCATCAACGAACTGGTTTGAAGGAGTCTTGATGGCAAACAAGGACCAGGCCCTCGGCCTTTCCTACGACGGCTCCAGCCCACCGAAGCTGGACTTCAAGCTGAGCGGTGAAGAAGCCAGGCGACTGGTGGCCCAGGCCCGCGAAAAGGGGCTCTTGGTCCACGAGGACGAGGGGCTGCTGCAAAGCCTGGCCCGGCTGGAGGCCGGCGAAGAGATACCCCCCGAGCTCTACCAGATAGTGGCGGAGCTCATCGCCTACGCCTGGCTGCTGATGGGCAAGGAGCCGGATTATTGGCGCACGCCGCAAGGCGGGATCAGCGCCAAGGCCTAAGAAAAACGCGCCCTCAGGCGCGTTTATGGAGATTGTAGAGCAGTTCGGCCTCGGCCCTTGGCAGCTCACATTCGCGCATCAGCTCCTCGACGTCAGCCCCAAGGGCCACCATCTTGGCGGCGCGGCTGTAGAGCTTGCCTTCGGGATCTATGCTCTTGAGCTCGTCCTGGGCACCTTGGAGGTGCTCGACGTCGGCGGCCAGGGCCAGCAGCCGCTGGCCCATGCCAAGAGCACCTGAATGCACTTCGTGCAGCAACTGACCCCGCTCGGCCAGTTCCCGCTCGGCATCCTCCAGGCGCTTGGCCAACTGGTTCTGGCGGCGGTACATCAGCGCCACCACGGCCACCAGCAGGAGCAGCAGAATCAGCTGCAAAAGGTTCATCAACCCCATCAGAGGCTCATGATCTCTTCCCATTCCTCGTCGGTCAGCATCTTGTTGAGATCGACCAGGATCAGGAGTTCGCCCTCGCGGTTGGAGACGCCTTGGATGAACTTGGCGCTCTCCTCGGTGCCGACGTTGGGGGCCACTTCGATGTCGGAGCGCTTGAGGTAGACCACCTCGGCCACGGCGTCCACCAGTATGCCGATCACTTCCTTGTCCGCTTCGATGATGACGATGCGGGACTGGTCGCTGACTTCGGCCGGCGGCAGCCCGAAGCGGGCGCGGGTGTCGATGACGGTGACCACGTTGCCGCGCAGGTTGATGATGCCGAGCACATAGTCCGGGGCCCCGGGCACTGGGGCTATGTCGGAGTAGCGCAGCACTTCCTGCACCTGCATCACGTTGATGCCGTAGGTTTCGTTATCCAGCTGGAAGGTCACCCACTGCAGGACTTGATCATTGGCTTCCGCCACTTTGGAAAGCTGTTGCTTGTTGCTCATCTCTTATCCTTACTCTCTTCCAGATCCAGACCACCCAGGCCCTTGTCGAGCATGGCCAGGAGGGCATCCACGTCCAGCAGCGCACACATCCGCTCCTTGACCATGCCCGCCAGCCAGGGGCGTTTGCTGCCGCCCTGGCGCCAGCGAACCTGCTCGCTGTCCAGGCGCTCGGTACGCACCAGGCTGTTGCAGGCCAGGCCCCAGGGGCTGTCCTGCAACATCACCAGATATCGGTAATCTTCGTTGCTTTCTTGATGCTTTATTTTATCCGGCATTACCCAAAGTGCCGTGTCCACCACCCGCATCTTCTGCTCGCGGTGCAACATCAGGCCCTTGAACCAGGCCGGCTTGCCAAAGAGCGGGCTCACTTCCCCAACCTGGTGGATGCCGCCCAGTTTATCCAGGGGCACCGCCAACTCAAGCCCCGCCACGTCGAACAGCAGCACCTGGAAGCTGCCCTCCCGCTCGGGACTGGGGGGCACTTCCACCGGGGCCGGCTCGGCAGCCACCTGGGCCTGGGCTTCGACCTTGGGTTCGGCGACCGGCGCCTTGGGCGCCGGCGGCGGTGCGACAGGCTGGGGCGCCCCCGGCGCTTCCACCTTGGCTTCGACTTTTTGTTCCAGCTGTTCCTGCTGGGCAGCCCTGACCTGGGCCAGTAGCTTGTTGAGGCTGTCTTTGTCGTCGCTGGCCGGGGCCGGCCGCTCGGCCAGGGGTCGAGGCGCCGCCGTTTTGGGCACAGCCGGCTGAGGTGCTGCCGGTGCGGGGGCCGGCTGGGCGGCAGGATCGGCCAGCAGAGAGGCGAAGTAGTCGTCCATCAGGCTCATACGCTCACCTCCAGCGGCAGCAGGCTGTCGAGGAGCTGCCGATAGGCCTCCACACCCCTGGCGTGGGGCATCAGCACCGGCAGGGGTACATGGTCGCGGCTGGCGTCGCGGAACTTGGTGTCCACCGGCACCATGCCCTGCCAGACCCGGCTGCCAAATTCCTGGTGCAGCTCCTGGAGGGCGTCCAGGGAGGCGCGGGTACGCTTGTCGAACATGGTCGGGATGATGCTGACCAGGCGTTCGCCCTTGAGGGATTTCTCCATCATGGACAAGGTGCGCAGCATCCTTTCCAGGCCCTTGATGGCCAGGAACTCGGTCTGTACCGGCACCAGCACCCGCTGGCAGGCGGCCAGGGCGTTGACCATCAGCACCCCCAGCACGGGCGGGCAGTCGATGAGCACATGGGCATAGAGGCCGTCCAGCTTGCCCAGCAACTGTTTGAGCAGCAGCCCCAGGCCCTCGCGGCTGCCGAGCTGCCGGTCCAGGGTGGCCAGTTCCATGGCCGCCGGCCACATGAAGAGGTTCTGGCCCACTTCTACCGTGGCCTTGTCGATCAGGGCCGGAGTCAGCTGCTGGGCAGAGAGCAGGTCGAAAAGGGTAGCCTGCAGCTCTTCGGGGGTCTTGCCGAAATAGCTGGTGAGGGAGGCATGGGGATCCATATCGATGAGCAGCACAGGTTCGCCCCTGGCGGCCAGCAAGGCCCCCAGGGTGACTGTGGTGGTGGTCTTGCCGACCCCACCCTTCTGGTTTGCAACAGTCCAGATATTCACGCTGTTCTCATCGCCTCAATTGTCCGGCCTGGTGGTGATGCGGATGCCGCCACCGGGCAGGCTTATCTCTTTGATTTCAGGCTCCCCAGCCTTGGCCTTGGTCACCTTGGCTTGGGGCCGGGGTTTTTGCCAGCCGTACACCGACAGGGCCAGCACTACCCGGCGCCGCTCGGCTTGGCCCAGGCCATCTTCCTGGCCAAAGGCGCCGTAGCCTTCCAGGGCCAGTCTGGGCGCCTCTACCCCCAGGGCCACCAGCTCCCGCAACACGGCGGCGGCCCGGCTCGCCGACAGTTCCCAGTTCGAGGGGAAGAGGGCGTCGCTGATGGGGGCGCTGTCGGTATAGCCCCTCACCCGGATGTAGTTGTTGGCGCCCTTCAGGGCCGGTGCCAGGGAGGAAAGCAAGTCTCGTGCCGGTTTCTGCAAGGTGGCGCTGGCCTGGGAGAAGAGCAGGCTGTCGGGCAGCTCCAAGGTCAGCCAGCGCTCCCCCAGCTTGAGCTTGGCGCCAGCCAGGGCCTGGTTGCCGTCCAAGGCCGTTTCCAGCTTTTTCGCCAAGTCCGGCAAAGGCACCCCCAGCTGCTGGCGAGGCGCCTCGGCCAGCAGGCCGTCGTCGGCCGCCTGCCGCCCCTTGCCCTCTTCTTTGAGCTTCTCGCCGCCGTCAAGGAGGCCGGCGCCGTCCGGCAGCATGGCCTGGCCGCCGGTGTTGCCCTGCAAGGCTTCCTTTGGCGCCCCGTCCTTGGGATAGGGCCTGGCCACCTTCTTGATGGCCTGCTCCAGGTTGGAAACCACTTCCCGGTACTCGTCCTTTTCCAGGAGCACGAAGGCGTAGAGCACCACGAAGAGGGCGAACATCAGGGTCATGTAATCGGCATAGGAGACCAGCCAGCGATGGCTGTGCTCCTTGTGGCTGACCCTGTGCTGGCGCCGGTAGCGGTACATCTCAGTGGTCCTGGTAGCTCTGCAGCTTCATGGCCACCTTGGCCGGATGCTCACCGAGGCCCAGGGACATCAGGCCGACGATGGCCGCCTCCTGGTAACGGCTGCGCGCATCTATGATGGCGTGGAGCCGGCCGCCCAGGGGCAGGAAGATGAGGTTGGCGAAGGCCACACCGTAGATGGTGGCGACGAAGGCGGTGGCGATACCGGAGCCCAGGGCCTCGGGGTTGGTGAGCTGGCCCATGGCCTGGATCAACCCCAGCACGGCGCCGAGGATGCCCATGGTGGGGGCATAGCCGCCCATCATCTGGAAGATGTCGGCGGCCTTGTAGTCGCCGTCCTGCTGCAGGTAGAGGTCGCTTTCAAGGAGATCGCGCAGTTGCTCCGGCGGGGCACCGTCCACCAGCAGTTGCAGGCCCTTGCGCACGAAGGGATCGGGATAATCGTCCGACACCTCTTCCAGGGCAAGCAGCCCCTGGTTGCGGCACTGCTGGCTCCAGAACTGGAGGTTGTCGGAGAGGCCGTCAAGATCCTGGCGCGGCGGCGAGGCCAGCCAGCGGCAAAGCGTCAGCCAGCGCTGGAAGCGCCCCCAGGGGCATTGGGCCAGGGTGGCCACCAGGGAGCCCCCGACCACGATCAGCAAGGCCGGCCCGTTGAGCAGGCTGGCCAGTTGGCCGCCCTCGAGCCAGAGGGCCAGGAGTATGACTCCCAGCCCCAGCAGCACGGCGGGCAGGGCCAGTCTATCCATGGCCGATCTCGGCGAGGATGCGCCCGGCGATGCGTTCCAGGCTGATGGACTCGTCGCTCAGGCCGGCGGCGGTCACCGCCTGGGGCATGCCGTAGACCACGCAGCTGGCTTCGTCCTGGGCAAAGAGGGTGGCGCCCTGGGCCTTGAGCAGGCGGGCGCCGTCGCGGCCGTCCGCGCCCATGCCGGTGAGGATCACCGACAGCACGTCCCCCGTGACCTTGGCCGCAGAGGCGAAGGTGATGTCCACCGAGGGTTTGTAGACCAGGGAGGCCGGGCCTTCCATCACCTTGAGGCGCATGGCGCTGGGCGCCCCTTCCACCAGCATCTGCTTGCCGCCGGGAGCCAGGTAGGCGACGCCGGCCTGGAGACGGTCACCGTTCTCGGCTTCCTTGACCTTGATCTGGCAGAGGCCGTCGAGGCGCTGGGCGAAGGCGGTGGTGAAGGTGCCGGGCATGTGCTGGATAAGGACTATGGGCAGCGGGAAGTTGGCGGGCAGCCGGGTCAGGATCTGCTGTAGCGCCACGGGGCCGCCGGTGGAACAGCCGATGGCCAGCAGCTTGTAGGGCGCAGTGCGGCGCCGGCGCGGTGCCGGGGCTTCCCGCTCACCGGCGCTGCGGACAGGCAGGGGAGCCGGTTCGGGCTTGGCGATGGTCGGGGTGGCGCTGCGCAGCTGGCGGGCCTTGATGAGGCTGAGGCCACGGCGGTTGGCCAGGGTCTTGACCCGGGTCAGCAGGGTGGCCACGGCGTCGTTGCGATCCCGGGCTATGTCCTCGAAACGCTTGGGCAGGAAGTCCAGGGCCCCGGCATCCAGGGCGTCCAGGGTGGCCTTGGCGCCGTCGTGGGTCAGGGAGCTGAACATCAGAATGGGCGTGGGGTTGGCGAGCATGATCTCGCGTACCGCCGATATGCCGTCCATGACCGGCATCTCGATATCCATGGTGATCACATCAGGCCGCAATGCCTTGGCCTTTTCTACGGCGTCCTTGCCGTTGATGGCGGTATCTATGACCTCGATATCGCGGTCGGAAGTCAGGATCTCTGACACCCGGCGGCGAAAGAAACTGGAGTCATCTACCACCAGTACACGGATCGGCATAGGTTTTCCCTTTACATCTTACGGGCATAGCGCTTGAGCAGCGCCGGTACATCCAAAATCAGGGCGATGCCGCCATCGGAGGTGATGGTGGCGCCGGCCATGCCGGGGGTGCCTTGGAGCATCTGGCCCAAGGGCTTGATCACCACTTCTTCCTGGCCGATGAGGCCATCCACCACGAAGCCCACCTGCATGGAGCCCTGCTGGATGATCACCACATGGCCCTGGCCCTTGCGGCGCTCGCGCAGGCTGCCCCTGACCAGCCAGCTGTCGAGGTAGAAGAGCGGTATGGCCTTGTCCCGCACTATGACGGTGAGCTGGCCGTCCACCACGTTGGTGTTGGACAGATCCAGGTGGAAGATCTCGTTGACCGTGGCCAGGGGGAAGGCAAAGGTCTGCTTGCCCACCAGCACCATCAAGGTCGGCAGTATGGCCAGGGTCAGGGGCACCTTGATGGTGAGGCGGGTGCCCTCGCCCTTGGCGGAATCGATGTGGATGGAGCCGTTGAGCTGGCTGATCTTGGTCTTGACCACGTCCATGCCCACGCCACGGCCGGAGATGTCGGAGATCTCCTTCTTGGTGGAGAAACCGGGGGCGAAGATGAGGTTATAGGCCTCTTCGTCGGACATGCGGGCGGCCGCATCCTGGTCCAGCACGCCCCGCTCTATGGCGATGGCCTTGAGCTTCTCAGGGTCCATGCCGGCACCGTCATCGGTGATGGACAAGAGGATATGGTCCCCTTCCTGGCTGGCCGACAGCACTATGGTGCCGTTGCGCGGCTTGCCGCTGCTGGCGCGGGCGTCGGGCATCTCTATGCCGTGGTCGACGGCGTTGCGCACCAGGTGCACCAGGGGGTCGGCCAGGGCCTCCACCAGGTTCTTGTCCAGATCCGTCTCTTCCCCCACCAACTCCAGGTTGATGTCCTTCTTGAGGCTGCGGGCAAGGTCGCGCACCACCCGCGGGAAGCGGCCGAACACCTTCTTGATGGGCTGCATGCGGGTCTGCATGACGGCGCCCTGCAGATCCCCTGTTACCACGTCCAGGTTGGCCACCGCCTTGGACAGCTCATCGTCGTCGGCGTTGAGGCCGATAGAGAGCAGGCGGTTACGCACCAGCACCAGCTCGCCGACCATGTTCATGATCTCGTCGAGCTTCTTGGTGTCCACCCGCACCGTGGTTTCGGGCGGCGGGCTGGCGACGCCGGCCGGGGCCGGGGTGTCGGCCTTGGCGACAGGGGCCGGGGCCTTGTCAGCACGGGCCGGGGCCGGCGTGTCGACGGAAGGGCCCTTGCCCTTGCCGTGCAGCTGGTCCAGCAAGGCTTCGAATTCGTCGTCGTTGATGAGATCGCCGCCACCCTTGGCTGCGGTGGCCTTGTCCTCGGCCTTTGGCGCCTCGGCCGGGGCTTCGGTGGCCTTGTCATCCACGGCACCGCCGAACTGGCCCTTGCCGTGGAGCTGGTCCAGCAGGGCTTCGAATTCGTCGTCGGTGATCTCGTCACTGGATGGCGCAGAAGACGGCGCTTCGGCCGCCGGTGTGGCAGGGGCGGCCTCTGCGCTGGAGGGGCCCTTGCTGGAGCCGTGCAGCTCGTCGAGCAGGGCTTCGAATTCGGCGTCGGTGATCTCGTCGATGCCGCCGGATGAGACTTCAGAGGGGTCGACCGGCATGGCTTCGGGCTCGGCCGGGGCCTCAACCGCCGCCGCGGGGGCGCTGGCCTGGGCCTGCTCTTCCTCGCAGAGGCGATGCAGGCCAGCCAGCAGGGTCTCGTCGGCCGGGCCTGGGATGATGCGCTCCTGAATGAGGGCGAACATCTCGTTGATGGTGTCCAGGGCCGCCAGCACCACGTCCATCAGCTCGGCATTGACATGGCGCTGGCCGTTCCTCAAGAGGTCGAAGACGTTCTCGGCGCCATGGCAGACATCCACCAGGTTGCTCAGGCCAAGGAAGCCGGCGCCACCCTTGACGGTATGGAAACCGCGGAAGATGGCGTTCAGCAGATCGCTGTCCTGGGGCCGCTTTTCCAGCTCCACCAACTGCTCTGAGAGTAATTCCAGGATCTCGCCGGCCTCGACCAGAAAGTCCTGCAGGATGTCTTCGTCCAACTCGAAGCTCATCAATCGGCTCCTTTAGAAACCCAAACTGGACAGCAGGTCGTCAACATCGTCCTGCCCTTTGACCACGTCGTCCCTTTCTTCGGGATTGATGATGGGGCCTTCGGCTTCGGTGCCGAGCTTGGCACGCTCAGCACCAGGTTGGTTGCCGAACATCACCACCAGGCTCACCAGCCGTTCCTCTACTTCCCGCACCAGCTCTATGACCCGGCGGATGATCTGCCCGGTGAGATCCTGGAAGCCCTGGGCCATCAGCACCTCGGTCAGGGCGCCGCGCAAATCGTCGGCCTCCAACTTGGAGTTGGCCAAGAAAGCGTCGAGGTCGTGGACCAGGGTCTTGAATTCGCCCACCTTCATCTCCCGCTCCATCAGGCGCTGCCAGGCGGGGTTGAGGCTGTCGATGCTTTCCACCAGCTTGTCGGCGATGGGCAGGCAGGATTCGACGGCGTCCATGGTGGTGTTGGCCGCAGACTCGGTCATGGTGATGACGTGCATCAGCCTGTCTTTGGCGTCGGGGATGTCCTGGGTGGCCAGGGTCGCCAGGCGCGGGTCCTGCTGGAACTCCAAGAGGGAGTTGTGCAGCTCGCGGGTCAGCTTGCCTACCTGGGAAAAGAGTTCGGTGTTGGCCACCATGGCCATTTCCCGCAGCATGACATCCGCTTCTTCGGTCTGTCCTGCTTCCAACAGGGCGACCAGTTGGCGGGCCTGCTCCAGGGAAATGCCGGTCTTTTGACGTTCAGTCATGGCCATTCCTTAACCGATCCGTTCAAAGATCTTGTCGAGCTTCTCTTTGAGGGTCGCGGCCGTGAAAGGCTTGACCACGTAACCGTTAACCCCGGCCTGGGCGGCGGCGATGATCTGCTCGCGCTTGGCCTCGGCAGTCACCATCAGCACCGGCAGGTGCTTGAGCTTGTCGTCGGCGCGGATCGCCCTCAAGAGGTCGATGCCCTGCATGCCGGGCATGTTCCAGTCGGTGATCACGAACTCGAAGTCGCCGTTCTGCAGCATGGGCAAGGCGGTACTGCCGTCATCGGCTTCGTGACAGTTGTTGAACCCCAGGTCGCGCATCAGGTTCTTGATGATGCGGCGCATCGTGGAGAAGTCGTCCACGATGAGGATCTTCATGTTCTTGTCCAATGCTTCCTCCAACGAAGCTTGCGTTGCTTCTTAATCGGCAATCTTTGCAAAAGCTTAAATAATGTTGCTGTCCTGGTGCCAGTCCATCAGCTTGCCCTTGAGCCGGGCCATGGCCTGGCCGTGGATCTGGCAGACCCGCGACTCGCTGACGCCCAGCACGGCGCCGATCTCCTTGAGGTTGAGTTCCTCTTCATAGTAGAGGGACAGCACCACGGCCTCGCGTTCGGGCAGTTTTTTCAGGGCTTCGGCGAGATCGGCCTGGAAGCGGCTGCGGTGATGGTTGAGATCCGGCCGCTCAGAATCATCGGGCGCGAAGACATCTTCCCCCACCCCAAGATCTTCCATGGCCACCAGCCGGCCGCTGTTGATATCGGTCAACATGCGGTGGTAATCATCGACGCTGATCTTGAGCACGGCCGCCACGTCGTGGTCGCGGGCCTCGACGCCGGTGCGCTTTTCCACCTCACTGATGGCGTCGCTGATGGCGCGGGCGTTGCGGTGCACGCTGCGCGGCACCCAGTCGCCACGGCGAATTTCGTCAAGCATGGCACCGCGGATGCGGATGCCGGCGTAGGTCTCGAAGCTGGCACCCTTGCTGCCGTCGAAGTTACGGGATGCCTCGATAAGCCCCATCATGCCGGCCTGGATAAGATCATCCAGCTGCACCGAGGGCGGCAGCCGCATCAGCAGGTGGTGAGCGATACGCCGCACAAGCTCGGCGTGGCGGGCCACCAGTTGGTTCTCCCGCTGCTCACCATAGGGTGTCTTATTAAGAATCTTGCTCGCTCCCGACATGAGATTTGTCGCCGATCAATTGTTCCAGGAAAAATTCCACATGGCCGCCGGGGCGGCTGGGGATGGGCCAGGTCATCACCTTGGCGGCCAGAGCCTTGAAGGCCACGGCGGCCGGGGCCCGGGGATAGACATCCACCACCAGCTTCTGTTTACGTACCGACTGGCGGACATGTTCGTCGTAAGGCACTGTCCCCACCAGCTCCAGGGCTACGTCCAGGAAGCGGTCGGTCACCCTCGACAGCTTGGTAAAGAGCTCCTGCCCTTCCTTGAGGCTGCGCACCATGTTGGCCACTATCTTGAAGCGGAAGAGGCCGTGGTCGCGGGACAGCAGCTTGATAAGAGCGTAGGCGTCGGTAATGGACGTCGGCTCGTCACAGACCACCACCATCACGTCCTGGGCGGCGCGGGAGAAACTCAGCACCATGTCGGAGATACCGGCGGCGGTGTCGATGATGAGCACATCGAAGTTTTCTTCCAGCTCGCTGAAAGCGCGGATCAGGCTGACGTGTTCGGCGGGGGTCAGCTCCACCATGGATTGGGTACCGGAGGTGGCAGGCACTATCTTGAAGCCGCCCGGCCCTTCCAGCAGCACGTCCTTGAGTTCGCATTCGCCGCTCAGGACATGGCTCAGGTTCTTCTGAACACGCAAGCCCAGCAGCACGTCGACGTTGGCCAAACCCAGGTCGGCGTCCAGCAGCAACACCTTCTGGCCAGCCTGGGCCAGCGCTGCCGCCGTGTTGATAGAGACGTTGGTTTTGCCGACACCGCCCTTACCGCCGGTGACAGCTACCACTTTGGTTATGCTCTGGCGCTTCATTTGCCTCAAGCCACTCGCTTGATCCATGCATGTTCCTTAATTTTACTTATCGTCTCGACTTACGCTGCGGCGCCATCGACAAAAAGGGCCAAGGCGCGCTCGAGCAGGTTGTCCGGTTGTGCCACCTGAAGATCTTCGGGGACCCGCTGACCGTCGGTAAGATACCCTATCGGCAGCGTATTTTGTATTGCCAGGCCCAGGACTTCGCCCATGCTGAGGGTCTCGTCAAGTTTGGTCAGCACCAGACCGTCCAGGGGCACCTGGGAAAAGCGCTTCATGGCGTCATTCAGCACCCGCTGCTGGGCCGTGGCGGCCAGCACCAGGTAGCGTTGGATGGGCACCTGCCCGGCCTGGATCAGGGTAGCCAGTTGCTGGCCCAGGCGCAGGTCGCGCTGGCCCATGCCGGCGGTGTCGATGAGCACCAGGGATCTGTTGCGCAGCTGGTAGAGCACGTCTTCCAGCTCTTCGGCGTCCTTGGCCACCTTGACCGGACAACCGATGATGCGGCCGTAGGTGGCCAGCTGTTCGTGGGCACCGATGCGATAGCTGTCAGTACTGACCAAAGCGACCTGATCGGCGCCGTGCTTGAGGGCGTAATGGGCCGCCAGCTTGGCGATGGTGGTGGTCTTGCCGACCCCGGTGGGGCCCATCATGGCCACCACGCCGCCTTTACGCAGAATGCTGTTGTCGGTGCAGTAGAGGCGCTTTTTCAGCTGTACCCGCACCCATTTCCAGCCGTCGTTGGCCCCCAAGGCCTCGGGCATGGGCGCCACCAGTTCTTCGGCCAGGGCCTGGGTGAAGCCCATCTCCACCAGCCGCTCTTCCATCATGGTGCGCACCGGTGCCCGGCGGGCCTTGGCGTCCTGGCGCAGGCCGGACAGCTGGTGCTCCAGCAACTGGCGCAGGCTCTGCATTTCCTCGGACAGCTCGCCTATCGTCACTTTCTTGGCGGGGGCCGGTTCGGCCGCGGCGCTGGCTTCCATCTCCTGGCCCATGGCCTGGCGGGCCAGGTTCCTTGACCACTCCGGCAGGCTCTCGGTGCGGCTGTCCTGCTCCTTGGCCTGCCAGTCCCAGTTGAGGCTGGGGGCCTGCTTCTTGCGGGGCTCGGCAACGCGGGGGCTGGAAGAGAGGGTGACCCTGTCCTCGGACAGTTCTCGCTCGTTGAAGCGGTCGGCCAGAGGGCGTTGCGGCTTGGGCTGGGCCTGGCGAGGCGCCGGGGCCTGCTTGTCGGCATCCACGGCGGCCACGATCTCGATGCCACCGTTGACCTTGGTGTTGGACAGGATCACGGCGTCGACGCCCAGGGTCTCCTTGACCTCCGCCAAGGCGGACCTCATGTCTTTGGCAAAAAAGCGATGGATCTTCACCGGGTCTAGCCTCCGCTACCTATGCTGCTGACGATACGGATCTGCTTGTCATCCGGCACTTCCTGATAGGACAGGACGCGCAGGCCCGGTATCGAGTACTTCACGAATCGGGCCAGGGAGCCTCGGAGGACCCCGGATGTCAGCAGCACCGCTGCCTGACCGTTCATTTCCTGTTGATTGGCGGCGTTTTCCAGGGACTGTTGCAGGCGCTCTGCCAGGCCAGGCTCCAGTCCGGCATTCTCGCCGCCGGCTTGCAGGGTCTGATGCAACATCTGTTCCAACTCCGGCGCCAAGGTAATGACGGGCAGTTCCGCCACTGGTCCGAAGATGTCCTGGACCAGCAAGCGCTTGGTGGCGATACGGCAGGCGGCAGTGAGCACGTCCGCGTCCTGGCTCTTGGGCCCGTATTCCACCATGGTCTGCACCAGGGTGCGCATGTCGCGGATCGGCACCCCTTCGTGGAGCAGGTTCTGCAGCACCTTGACCAGGATCCCCAGCGGCATGATGTCGGGCACCAGGCCCTCCACCAGCTTGGGCGCCTTCTTGGCCAGCATGTCCAAGAGGTTCTGCACTTCTTCGTGGCCCAGCAGCTGGGCGGCGTTGTTGGCCAGCAGTTGGCTGAGGTGGGTGGCCACGACGGTGGAGGCGTCCACCACCGTGTAGCCCAGGCTCTGGGCATGGTCACGCTGGGAGGGCACTATCCAGTAGGCCTCGAGGCCAAAGGCCGGCTCTTCGGTGGGAATGCCGTCAATCTTGCCGAACACCTGGCCGGGGTTGATGGCCATCTCCCGGTCGGCACGGATGTCGGCTTCGCCGACGGCCACCCCCATCAAAGTGATGCGGTAGGTGTTGGGCTCCAGCTCCAGGTTGTCCCGCACATGGACGGGGGGCACCAGGAAGCCGAGATCCTGGCTGAGCTTCTTGCGCACCCCCTTGATGCGGGAGAGCAGCTCGCCGCCCTGGGCCTTGTCGACCAGGGGAATGAGGCGGTAACCCACTTCCAGGCCAATGGTGTCCACCGGCTGCACATCGTCCCAGCCCAGCTCACGCTGGTCGGGGGGCAGCACGTCGCCGGTCTTGGGCTCGGGGACGGCAGGGGCCAGGGCCGCCTTGGCCTTGCGCTTTTGCTGCAGGAAGCCGGCATAGCCGCAGAGGCTGCCCAGCAGCAGGAAGGCGAAATGGGGCATGCCGGGTACCAGGCCCATGACCGCCAGAATACCGGCGGCGATGAACAGGGCCTTGGGACTGTCAAACATCTGACCCAGCAGCTGGCTGCCCATGTCGCCGTCGGCGTTTTCACGGGTCACCATGATGGCGGCCGCCACCGACAGCAGCAGCGAGGGGATCTGGGCCACCAGGCCGTCACCTATGGTCAGCAGCGTGTAGATCTGCAGGGCGTCGCCGAAGCCGAGACCGTGCTGGACCATGCCGATGATGAAACCACCGATGATGTTGATGAAGAGGATGAGGATACCGGCCATGGCATCCCCTTTGACGAACTTGGAAGCACCGTCCATGGCCCCGTAGAAGTCGGCCTCGCTGGTCACTTCCTGGCGGCGTTTGCGGGCTTCTTCCTGGTTGATGATGCCGGCGTTGAGGTCGGCGTCTATGGCCATCTGCTTTCCAGGCATGGCGTCCAACGTAAAGCGGGCACTCACCTCCGAGATACGGCCGGCACCCTTGGTGACCACCACGAAGTTGATGATGATGAGGATGGCGAACACCACCAGGCCCACGGCGTAGTTGCCGCCGATGACCACAGAGCCGAAGGATTCGATCACCTGGCCGGCGGCGCCCGGGCCGTTATGGCCTTCCAGCAGCACCACCCGGGTGGAGGCCACGTTCAGGGCCAGGCGCAGCAATGTCGCCACCAGCAACACGGTCGGGAAGGCGCCGAAATCCAGGGGCCTCTGGGTGTAGATACAGACCAGCAGCACCACCAGGGCCAGGGAGATATTGAAGGAAAACAGCACGTCCAGCAGCAGCGGCGGCAGCGGCAGCACCACCATGGCCAGGGTGGCCAGCACCAGCACTGGTGCCCCCAGGCCCTTCATCAGGCTGCCTTTGGAGGATTTGATGTTCAGGAGGACACTTTGCCAGTTCGCAACAGCCATGCCTTGACGCTCTCAATCGGGATAAGTGAGCCAAAGCAAAGACCAGGCCAACTCAAAAAGACTCTGAATAACAGGGAGTTATTTTACCAGTGCCGGAATTGTGGCGGTACCGGCACTTCCGTGGGAAGGCGTTTTGGCCTTTGGCCCCTGCCCTTCTTCCAGAGCCGCAGCTGGTAGACATAGGCCAGCACTTGGGCCACGGCGGTGAAGAGGCCGTCGGGGATGGGTTTGTCGAGATCGGCCGAATAGTAGAGGGCCCGAGCCAGCATGGGGGAGCGCAGCATGGTGATGTTGTGGGCGTTGCCGATGTCGCGGATGTGAGCGGCCACTTCGTCCACGCCCTTGGCCAACAGCATGGGGGCGGCATCCTTGTCCTGGTCGTAGCGCAGGGCCACGGCGTAATGGGTGGGGTTGGTGATGATGACGTCGGCCTCCGGCACCTTGGCCATCATGCGCCTGGCGGACATCTGCATCTGCATGCGGCGGATACGGCCCTTGATCTGGGGGTTACCCTCGGCGCTCTTGTGCTCTTCCTTGATCTCTTCCTTGCTCATGCGCAGCTGCTTGTTGTACTGCCAGAGCTGGTAGGGAGCGTCGACCAGGCCGATGAGGAGATAGGGCATGCACAGTGCCAGGCAGAGCCAGAGCAGGATCTTGAGGCCGTCGATAATGGCGCCGTTCACCGGTTCCATGGCCAGGGCCTGGACCTTGCCGAAGACGCCGGACAGCAGGCCCCAGGCGGTGCCACCGATGATCAGGAACTTGACCAGGGACTTGGTGAGCTCCACCAGGGCATTGAGGCCCAGCATGCGCTTGAGGCCGTTCAAGGGATTGAGCTTGGAAAACTTGGGCGCCATGGCCTCTGTGGAGAAGTTGAAGCCCCCCAGCAAGATGGAGCCGATGAGGGCGACGAGACCCATCATCAGCAACAAGGTGAAGACAGGCCAGAACATTGCCCAAAGTACGCCCCCCAGGTGCGACAGCAGCTTGTCGAAATCGAAGAGGGTGTCGCGGTCCAGCACCAGGGTCTGGTGCATCACCCCCACGACGTTGCGGCCCAGCCAGGGGCCGAACCACATCAGCGCGACGACGCCCCCCAGCAACCCAACGGAGCTGGCAAGATCCTTGGAGCGGGGGAGCTGGCCTTTTTCACGGGCCTGCTCCCTTCGTTTGGGGGTCGCCTCTTCTGTGCGTTCGCCGGCCTGGTCTTCTGCCATCAGCAGTGACTCCCCAGCAGTTCACAGACGGCGCTCTGGCCCTGTTGCCAGGCGATGATGAAATGGTCCAGCAGGCTGGCGGCCGTCACCCAGAGGAAGAGCAGCCCCGACAGCATGATGATCGGAAAGCCGATGGTGAAGATGTTGAGCTGGGGCGCGGCGCGGGTCATGTAACCGAAGGTGATGTTGATCATCAAGAGCGCTATGACCTCGGCGATGGCCATCCCCAGGCCGCCGGCGAAGAGGGTGGAGCCGAAGCTCATGATCACCTGGAAGTTGGGCATCTTGATGCCGTCGACACCGACAGGCACCAGGAAGAAGCTCATGTGCACCATGCGGATGAGCCAGAGGTGACCGTCCATGGCGAAGAACAGCAAGGTGGAGAGCATGATGAACAGCTGGGCCACCACAGGGCTCTGCTGGCCGGACACGGGGTCGACCATGGCGGCAAAACCCAGGGAGGACTGCATGGCGATCACCGAGCCGCCCATGGTCATGATCTGCATCACCATGATCGAGATGAAGCCGATACCGAGGCCGACTATGGCCTGGAGGGCGGTGATCACCATCCCCTTGACCGAAAAGAGCGCCTCGGCCGGCATGGCCGGCAGGGTGGGCACTACCACGATGCAGATGGCCAGGGCCAGCAAGGTCTTGACCCGGTTTGGCACCAGCTTGGTGCCGAAGGCCACCATGGCCGTGAGCATGGCGCCGATACGCACGAAAGGCCAGGCGTAGGCGGCTATCCAGTCCAGCAGCTGGTCCACCGAGAAGCTCATTGCAGGACCTGGGGTATGTGCCGCATCAGCTCGAAGAAGTAGTCCATCAGCTCCCGGGTCAGCCAGTGGGCCAGCGCGATCAGGGTGAGGATGGTGACCAGCAGCCTCGGCAGGAAGGACAGGGTCTGTTCGTTGATGGAGGTGGCGGCCTGGAAGATGGAGACGATAAGGCCGACGATAAGGCCGGGGATCATGATGGCGGCCACCATGATCATCACCAGGAACAGGGCCTCGCGGAAAATGTCGACAAACTGTTCAGGGGTCACGGCGCCACCTCCCCTTTCAGTATGGCGCCCTGCCCCGCCCTTGCCATCGGCAGCGTCATCAGAAGCTCCCCGCCCAAGGATTGCCCCAGCACAGGTGCGGCCAGGCTCATCAGAAGCTCCCCGCCAGGGTGCCCAGCACCAGGTTCCAGCCGTCCACCAGCACGAACAGCATCAGCTTGAACGGCAAGGATACGATCATCGGCGACAGCATCATCATACCCATGGCCATCAGCACCGAGGCCACCACCAGGTCGATGATGAGGAAGGGGATGAACAGCATGAAACCGATCTGGAAGGCGGTCTTGAGCTCGGAAGTGACGAAGGCCGGGATCAGGATGCGCATGGGGATGTCGTCCGGGCTGTCGAAACTGCCCGCCCCGGCCATGCCGGCGAAGGTCTTCACATCCGCCTGGCGGGTCTGCTTGAGCATGAAGGCCTTGAGGGGCTTCTGGGCCTCGGTCAGCGCCTGCGGGAAAGTGATCTTCTCCTGGGCATAGGGCTGGACGGCCGTGTCGTAGATCTTGTCGAAGACCGGGCTCATCACGAAGAAGGTCATGAACAGGGAAATGCCCATCACCACCTGGTTGCTGGGTACCTGCTGCAGGCCCATGGCCTGGCGCAGTATTCCCAGCACCACCACTATGCGGGTGAAGGAGGTCATCATCATCAGGATGGCGGGGATGAAGGTGAGCAGCGTCATCAGCAGCAGCACCTGCAGGGTGATGCTGTATTCCTGGCCGCCGTTGGGGCCTGTGGTGACGGTCACAGCCGGCAGGGCGCCGGTCGGCAATATGGGGTTGGCAAAAGACAGACAGGGCAGCAACAGCAGCCCCCAGATAAACCAGCGTTTCACCCGTTCTCCTTCACTGGCTTGTCCAGCGCCTTGATGAGCCTGACCTCGTTGCCGGCCACCGAGACCAGCATCTGCTCTTCCCCCACTTCCACCAGCACCAGCTTGGCGCGGGTGCCCAGTTGCTGCTGGGCCACCACCTTGATAGGGCCGGCCTTGAACTGGGGCATGTGGCGGCGGGCGAAATAAAGCACCCCTACCAGCAAGGCCACCACGCCCATCAGGCTCAGCACCAGGGTGCCGAGCTTGTCGCCTGGGGTCACCATGGGGGTTTGGTCTGCGGCGACGGTGGCCGCGCTGAAAAGCCAGCCGATCATTTGAGCTTCTTGATCCTTTCCTGCTGGCTGATGACGTCGGTGAGGCGGATACCGAACTTGTCGTTTACCACCACTACCTCGCCGTGGGCGATGAGGGTGCCGTTGACCAGTACGTCCAGGGGCTCACCGGCGACGCGGTCCAGCTCCACCACTGAGCCCTGGTTGAGTTGCAGCAGGTTGCGGATGGTGATCTTGGAACGGCCCACTTCCATGGAGATGGTCACGGGAATGTCGAGGATGGTGTCGAGCTTGCGCTTTTCCTCGGCGGTCAGTTCAGGGCCGCTGTCGTCTTTGAATTCTTCCAGCTCCACCGCCTCGGGCTCTTCCTGTTCGGCCATGGCCTGGGCCCATTCGTCGGCCAGCTTCTGCTCTTCATCAGATACCATCGAGATCCCCTTCCAAATCGGTTTCCAGTTCTTCCATCCCGGAGAGGTTGTCTATGCGCACTCCGCGACGGGTAATGTTCTGCATCTCGGCCTTGGCCGAGCGTGGCCGCTTCATCTTCTCGGTGACGCGGATGGCGACGTGCTCGCCGCTGCGCCCCAGTTGGGCCCTGTAGGTGGGCAGATCTTCCACGAACACCGTCAGGTGCTCGGGCATGTCCACCGGTATGATGTCGCCGGCCTTGAGGGCCATCAATTGGCGCAGGCTCACATCGGTATCCAGCAACTTGGCGCGCAGGTTGACCGGCACGTCCATGATCTCGTCCCGCAACGCCTTTGACCAGCGGTGATCGGTGTCTTCCTTGTCGGACTGGACGCCGGCGTCGAGGATCTCGCGGATCGGCTCCAGCATCGAATAAGGCATGGCGATATGGAAGTCGCCGCCGCCCCCTTCCAGTTCGATATGGAAGGACGACACTACTATCACCTCGGTGGGGGAGACGATGTTGGCCATGGACGGGTTCACTTCCGAGTCCAGGTACTCGAAGGCCACGTCCATCACCGGCGCCCAGGCCTCCTTGTAGTCCTCGAACACCAATTTGAGCAGCATCTGGATGATGCGCCGCTCGGTGGGGGTGAATTCCCGGCCTTCGATCTTGGCGTGGAAGCGTCCGTCACCACCGAAGAAGTTGTCCACCAGGATAAAGACCAGGCGGGCTTCCAGGGTGATGAGGGCCGTGCCCTTGAGGGGCCTGAAGCGCACCATGTTGAGGCTGGTGGGCACGAACAGGGTATGGACGTACTCGCCAAACTTCATGGTCTGGACGCCGTTGATGGAGACCTCGGCCGGGTGGCGCATCATGTTGAACAGGCTGATGCGCATGTGGCGGGCGAAACGCTCGTTGACGATCTCCAGGGTCGGCATCCGGCCCCGGACAATACGGTCCTGCGAGGAAAAGTCGTACTGGGCTATGGCGCCCGCGTCTTGTGCCGCTTCCTCTTCATCGACGTCGTCGACCCCGTGCAACAGGGCATCGATCTCGTCTTGTGACAGCAAATCGCTCACCTGGCCTCCTTTACTGCATCACGAAACCGGTAAAGAGCACTCGCTCTATGACGGAGTTCCCGGTCACCTTGGTCAGGGCGTCGTCCACCGCTTTCTGGGAGGTGGATCTCAGGGTTTCCCGGCCCTGGCTGGTAGCCAGCTGCTCTTCGCTGAACTGGCTGAAGGTCTGCAGCAGCACGCTTTCCACCAGCGGCAGGTGCTTCTTGACCAGATCTTCCTTGGCCTGGCCGCGCACCATCACCTGCACAGTGATCTGCACCAGACGGTCGCGCTTGTTGCCCGGCACGTTGAAGACGAAGGGCTGGGGCAGCGCCACATAGAGGGCCTCTTCACCGTCGCTGGCAGGCGCGGCCTTGACCGGGGCCTCGGCAGCCTGGGGCGCCGGGGCCTTGTCGCCGCTCAGGAACCACCAGGCACCGCCGCCGATGGCCAGCAGCACCACTAACGCCACGCCGCCCAATACCAGCAACTTCTTCTTGCCTGCCTTGGCCCCTTTGTCCAGGGGTTCGAGTTCCAGCTCTTCCGCCATTTTCATGTTCCTGACTGTCAATGGAGCCTACTTTACCCTAGCTCTGGGCTCAGGCGTAGGCGTCTACCAGGCCATCCTGGGTCAATTCATAACGATAGGTCATGCTTTCATCAGTGCCTTCATCCTGCCAGCCCTGGCCGCTGCCGCCGCCCTGGCCGCCTTGGCGGGATTGGCCTTCGCTGCCGCCCTGGTCGCGCACCTGGCCGTCGCTCAGGTTAAAGCCCTGATTGGCCATCATGTCCTTGAGCCTCGGCATGGCGTCCTGCAGCCATTCCCGGGTCTGAGGATGGTTGGCCTGGAACTGCACCTGGGCATCCTGGTGATGGACCTGCACCCGGATCATCAGGCTGCCAAGCTCAGGCGGGTCCAGTTTGATTTCGGCGTGCTTGAGGTTCCTGGCCAGCATCACTTCCACTTTCTCGGTCAGGGCCTCGCCAAAGCGCTGCTGGGCGACCAGCTGCTTGTCGGTGGCCTGGCTGTCTTTGGCCTGCAGGGACTGGGGCTGCAGGCTGCTGGCCTGGTCAACCTTATGTTGCTGCCCCCCTTGGAGGTTGGCCGCCAGGCTGTTGTCAGCCTGGGGGGCCACCACCTGGCCCTGCACCTTGTGCTCGGCCTGGACCGGCTGGGACTCGGCACTAGAGCCCAATGCCTGGGTATCGCCATCGCCCTCTGTGGAGAGCCCAGCCTTGTCCAACTTGGCCGCCGCTTCGCCCTTATCGAGCTTGGCCGCATGGGCCTTGCCCTTGGCCGAGGCCTGGCCACCGGCGCTGAGCGCCTGCTGCAGGCCCGCCGGCAAGGGCTTGTCCTTGACTGGTGCGCCGCTCGCCTTATCGGGAGCCTGGGTGGCGGCTTGAGCCGTCGCCAGTACAGCAGCCTGGTTTGACTGGCCGGTGCCTTGCCCCTGGCCGGCGGATGCCGCCTGCTGATCAGGGGGCTGCCCCTGGGCCTGGCCTGCGGCCAGCTGTTGGCCAACCGTCGCCTGCGGGGCGCCGGTTGCCTGCCCCTGGGGGGCCGGACCGGCAGGGGCTTTTTGCCCCGGTACCTTGGCGGCGCTCAGCCCCAGCAGGTTCTCTCCTGCCTTACCGTGACCGGGCTTGTCGTCTATGGCCTTGGGCTGATCTTCCAAACGCCCCAGCCCCGTATCTGGGCCGTCCGCCGCCTGGCCAGCCTTACCTGTCTGTGCAGCAGCCCCGGTTTGAGGATCGCTTTGGTCAGGCCCGACCTTGGCGGTGGCGGCCGGGTCCAACTCCGGCAAGGTCTTGCCGTCAGTGGCCTTGGCTCCCGGTGCCAGCCCGTCTTTGCCCAGCCCTGGTGCTCCCGCTAGGGTATGCCCCTTGGCCTTGGCCGGCTGCCCCTTGCCGGCCAAGGAGCCAGGCCCTTGGGCGGCGGCCAGGGCAGCCTCTTTAGCGCTCGCATCGGCCGCCACGTCCTTGGCGGCCGGCTGCAGCTGCTGCTGGGCCTGGCTGACCAGCGTCAATAAGGCGTCGCCGTCCTCGGTCTGCCCGCCCTGATCCGTTTGGGCCTCCTGCGCCTTGGCATCGGCCACCTGATCGCCTGCGCCTTTGGCGCTTGCCGTCTTGGTGTCACTGTCCTTGGGAGCCAGGGTTTCATGGTTCTGGGGCTGGGCCTGGGGATCCTGCCCCTTGGCGGCAGGGGCCTTATGGTCATGGCCCTCGGTACGGCGGTTTTCCGGCACGGCCTTGCCGCTGCCGCCCAGGGCCTGGCCCAGGACATTGGCGAAACCGCCCTGGCCCTGATCGTCGGCCTTGGCCGTCGAACCTTTGGGTTCAAGGACTTGGGATGATTTTGCTGGGGCGGTGACTTGCATAACAGGGTCCGGGATCGGGCAACTGAGAAATATTATGCAAGGGGTGTTCCAACACGGCGGCTGACCAGATCATCCAGCTCCCGCTGTTCGCGGCGCTGGCCGGCCAACCGGGCTTCGGCGGCCTTGCGCTCCAGCAGCAGCTCTATGGCCTTGGTGTCCTGGCGGGCGCTGCGCCAGCCCTGTTCGCGGCTGGCCACGGCCTGCTGGCTCTGGGTGAGCTGCTGGTTGAGATCGGCCAGGCCGCTATCGAGGCGAGCCACGAAGTTCTGGTAGTGGAGCAGGTTGGCGGCGGCCAGGCCGTTGCCGGCCTTCTGCTGCATCTCCCGCAGGTAGTCGTTGCGGTAACGCTGCAAGGTATTGTACTTGGTCTGCAGCGCCTGCAAGGCTTGGCGGGCCTGGGCCAGGTGGGCCAGGGCCTGATCTTCCAGTTTCTGGCGCTGCTCCAGCACCAGGTTCAAAGCCTTGCTCATGCGCCCTCCCCGGCCGCCTTGGCCAGCATTTCCAAGGCCTGCAGGCATTCGTCATAAGGACAGACTTCCTGCATGGCCTGGCGCAGGAAGAGGTTCATGGGTTCCTTGAGGCGGATGGCCATGTCCACCTTGGGATCCGAGCCCTGGCGGTAGGCCCCCACCTGAATGAGGTCACGGGATTGTTCATAAGCGCTGAACAGGGCCTTGACCGCCCTCGCCTGCTGTTGGTGGCCCTCTGAGGTGACTTGGGGCATGACCCGGGAGACAGAGGCCCCCACGTCGATGGCCGGGTAATGGCCGGAATCGGCCAGGGCCCTGGACAGCACTATGTGGCCGTCGAGGATGGCCCGGGCGGCGTCGGCGATGGGGTCCTGGAGATCGTCCCCTTCGGAGAGGACGGTGAAGAAGGCGGTGATGCCGCCTTGGCCGTCGCCGCCGTTGCCGGCCCGCTCAACAAGGCCCGGCAGGCGGGCAAACACGGAAGGCGGGTAGCCCTTGGTGGCCGGGGGCTCACCCACGGCCAGGGCGATCTCCCGCTGGGCCTGGGCATAGCGGGTCAGGGAGTCGATCAGCAGCAGTACGTTGAGGCCCTGGTCGCGGAAATACTCGGCGAAGGTCAGGGCCGTCTCGCATGCCTTGAGGCGCATCAGGGGGCTGGTGTCGGCAGGTGCCGCCACCACCACGGCCCGCTCCCGGCCCTCGGCGCCGAGGATCTCGTCGATGAACTCCCGTACCTCCCGGCCCCGCTCCCCCACCAGGCCGACGACGATGACATCGGCACTGGTGCCCTTGGTCATCATCCCCAGCAGCACCGACTTGCCGACACCGGAACCGGCGAAGAGGCCCATGCGCTGGCCCTGGCCGACGGTGAGCAGGCTGTTGATGGCCCGCACCCCCACGTCCAGGGGTTTGCGGATAGGCCTGCGGGTCAGGGGGTTGAGGGGCTGGCCCTTGAAGCCGACCCTGTTCTCGGCCCGCACGGCGCCGAGGCCGTCCAGGGGCCGGCCCAGGCCGTCCACCACCCGGCCAAGCAGCGTCATCCCCACCGGCAGGGTGGCGGAAACGCCGAGGGGGGTGACGCGGGCGCCGGGCAATATGCCGGACACGTCCTGGTTGGGCATCAGGTAGAGGGTGTTGTTGCCAAAGCCCACCACTTCGGCTTCCACGTCCTGGCTATGGCCTTCGATGCGGCACAGCGACCCTATGGGCGCGCGGCAGCCCTGGGCTTCCAGGGCCAGGCCCACCACCCGCACCAGGCGGCCGGCAACGCTGGGCCGCGGCAGCTGCATCAGCCGCTCGTAGCGGCCGAGGCGCTGGTCCAGGGGCGGCCGCTCACTCATGGTCCAGCCCAGCTTCCAGCAGCAGGCCCTGGCAGAGGACGCGCAGCCGATCCTGCAGATCCAGTTCCACCAGGGACTGGCCGTTCTCGATACGGCATTGGCCGTGCTTGAGGGTGGGATCTTCGCGCAGCTTCCAGCGCCTGTCCTGGAGTTCGGTCTCACCGTAATGGTCCCGCAGCAGGCGGGCGTCGGTAGGAGCCACTTCGATGACAAGCTGGCTGTCGTCGTCGGACAGGGCGTCAATGCCCTGGCGGATCAGGTGGTGGATGATATGGGGATCTGTCTTGAGCTCATGGCCCAGCACCGCCTGCATGCCGGCGATCAGCAGCTGCACCAGTTGGCCTTCGAGGCGTTGGTCCTTGTCTTCCAGGGGGGCGGCCAGCTCGTCGGCCAAGCCCTGCCAGTGCTGGAGGGCCTCCTGGATCTGCTGCTGGCCGGCCTTGAGACCTTCCTGCAGGCCCTGTTGGTAGCCTTGCTGCTGGCCTTCCATCAGACCCTGGGCATGGCCCTCGGCGTGGCCGGCGGCCTGGCCCTCGCTGCGGCCCTCGGCAAAGCCCTCTTCGTGAGCGGCGGCGCGCAACTCTTCCAGTTCATTGATGCTGATCCCCTGAGGACGGCTGTCTTCAGGCTCGGGATCGGCCTGCTGCTTGCGCCTGTGGATGTTGAGGGCGCGGCTGACCTCGTCCTGTGTCTGGGGCGTGAAGTCCGCCCCTTGCCAGCGCTGGATATCTTTGACCACTAGGCCCCCTTAGATTCTACCACTAGGCCTCTTAGAGGAATTCTTCGGAACTGCCGGTGCCCAGGGAGATCTCGCCGGCGTCGGACAGGCGGCGGGCAATGCCCAGGATCTCTTTCTGGGCCGCTTCCACTTCGGAGATGCGGATGGGGCCCATGGCTTCCAGGTCGTCCCTCATCAATTCGGCGGCGCGTTTGGACATGTTCTTGAACATCTTCTCGCGCAGGCTGTCGTCGGCGCCCTTGAGGGCCTTGATCAGCACGTCCTGGGGCACTTCGCGCAGCAGCGCCTGGATGGCCCGATCGTCGACCTCGGCGAGGTTTTCGAAGACGAACATCAGATCCTGGATCTGCTGGCTGAGTTCTTCGTCTGTCTCGCGGATACCTTCCATCAGCTGGTTTTCCACGGCCGTATCCAGGTAGTTCATGATGTTGGCGGCGGCCTTGAGGCCGCCCATCTTGGCCGCCTGGGCCCCGCTCTGGCCGGCGAACTGTTTCTCCATGATCTCGTTCAGCTCCTGCAGGGCCGCCGGTTGCACCTCTTCGAGGTTGGCGATACGCATCAGGAGATCCAGGCGCACCCGCTCCGGGAACTGAGACAAAATTTCGGCGCTCTGGTCCGGGTCCAGGTAGGACAGCACTATGGTCTGGATCTGGGGGTGCTCGTTCTGGATGATGCTGGCCACCTGGCGGGCGTCCATCCATTTCAGCGAATCCAGGCCGGTGGCGTTGCCGCCGAGGATGATCTTGTCGATAAGGGCGCTGGCCTTGTCCTCACCCAGGGCATGGTTCAGGGCCTTGCGGATGAAGTCCTGGGAGTCGAAGCCGATGCTGGAATACTGCTGGATGTCCTCGATGAAGGACTTGTGCACCGCCAGCACCTTGTCCTGGCTGAAGTCTTCCATGGACGCCATCATCATGCCCACCTTCTGGACCTGCTTGGGCTCCATGTGGCGCAGTATGGAGGCGGCGTCTTCCTCGGTGAGGCTCAGCAGCAGTATGGCGGTCTTCTCGATGCCGTTCAGCTTGCTGACGTCAAAGGGTTCTTTTTTCTCATTTGCCATCTTGGGTCAACCACCCTTTCACCACCTGGGCCGACAGCTCAGGTTCGTTGGCCACCAAGGCGCGGATAGCCTTGAGCACTTCTTCATCCTTACGGAGATCCGGGAGCTTGACGCCACCCACCAGGGTCACGCCGGGCACCAGGGCGTCCTCTTCTTCGAGGCTGGCCAGGCTCTCCAGGGCGTCACCACCCATGTCACCGCCGTAGCCGCCATAGGCCAGGTCGGTACTCTGCTGGGCCGGGCCCAGCAGGCGTTTGAGCAGGGGCCGCACCACCACGAAGATCAGCACCACTATGATGAGGGCGCCGGCCAGCACCTTGAACAGCCGCGCAAACCAGGGCTGCTCGTAGAGGGGCATGGCGGTGTCGGTAACGGCCTGGGGACGGGCGAAAGGCACCGACAACACCTCCAGGGTGTCACCCCTGGCCGGGTTGATGCCGAGGCCCGCCATCAGCAGTTTCTTGATGTCCGCCAGCTCTTCGGGGCTACGGGGCACCTTCTTGGTGGTGCCGTCGGCCTGGGGTTCGTTCTTGTAGTCCACCGCCACCGACACCGTCATGCGGTCCACCACCCCGACCTGCTGCTGGGTGTAGCTGATGGTGGTGTTCAATTCGTAGTTCTTGGTGCTCTCGGAACGGCTGGAGCCGGGGGCCTTGCTCTCTGTCTGGGAGGCGTCCTTGGCGTCTTCCGGGATCTGGGAGGCCGCCGGCGGCTGGTTGGACAGGGCACCAGGGATGCCGCCAGTGGTGCTGCCGCCGCTGTGATTCTCCTCCAGGTTCGACTCGGAGCGCACCGCCTTCTGGTCCGGGTTGTAGCGTTTCTGGGTCTGTTCGACGGCGGTGAAGTCCATGGACACGTCCACCTGGGCGGTGTAGTTGTCCAGGCCCACCACCGGCATCATGATCGAATCGACCTTGTCGAGGTACTGCTTCTCGCGGGCGTTCTCCAGCTCCAGCTCCTTGCGGGAACGGGAGGCCAGGGCGTTCTGGCTGCCGGAGTTGAGCAGGCGGCCGTTCTGATCGGTGACGGTGACCTTGGCGGGCTCCAGGCCGTGCACGGCGGAGGCCACCATGTCGACGATGGAGTCGACTTCTTCCTGCTTGATCATGTTGCCGTTTTTGAGGGTCAGCACCACTGTCGCCGAGGGCTGCTGGCGGTCACGCAGGAAGACGGATTCTTTGGGGATGGCCAGCAGCACCTTGGCGCGCTTGACCGAGCTGAGCTCTTCCACGGCGCGGGCCAGCTGCTGCTCGCGGCTGAACTTGAGGCGTTCCTGCTCCAGGCGCTGGCTGACGCCAAAGCCCATGTCCTTCATCAGGATGTCGTCGCCGCTGTTTTCGTTGCTGTTGTCCATGCCGGCGCGGGTCATGGCCAGCTTGACCTTCTGGTAGTCCCCCTCGGGCACCAGCACCGTATTGCCTTCAAGCTTGTATTTGAATTGGTTCTGGTCGAGGAAATCGAGGGTGGAGACCAGTTCGTTGGTGTCCATCTTGGCCAGGGGGCGGTATTCGGGCTCCTTGGCCCAGAGGAAGACCAGCACCACCAGGGCCAGGCCTATGGCCAGGCCCAGCACCAGGCTGATCTGGCGCAGCACGTCGGCGTTGCCGAGGTTGGACAGCAGGCTGAAGCTCTGCTCCCCCTCGTCGGTGGCGATATTGCTGACGGCAGGGGCTGTGCCCGGGGCATTGCCTACCGTTGCCAATTGGGTGTTTTCGTTCGCCACTTAGCTACTCCTTACACCGGCATGTTCATAATGTCCTGGTACGCCTGGATCAGCTTGTTACGTACCTGGACTGTGGCCTGGAAGGCAATGCCGGCTTTTTGACTGGCGATCATGGCATCGGCGACAGTGACTTTGGGGTCGCCCATCTCCACGGCGGTTTGCTTGGCAGCCGAATCCTGCTGCAAACCGTTGACCTTGTCCAGCGCCTGGGTGAACAGATTGGCAAAATCGCTCTGCACCGGCTTGGGACCGGCACCCTCGCTGCCCTGCCCCAGTCCCTGCAGGCCAAGGCCCTGGGTTTCCAGGCCGCCCTTGGGCATCTGGCTTTGTCGGATAAGGGACTGCATTTCCTGCAGCAAGGCTGAGTTTGCACCACCAATCTTCATGTCAGTTTTCCGCCGTTATGGACAATGACAGCAGTACCTCTGCAAGGGACGGGCCAAGATTCAGGCCGGGATATTGACCCCGGCGTCGCGCATCTTGGCCAGCTTGTAGCGCAGCGTCCTGGGGCTGATCCCCAGCTTCTCGGCCACGGCCTGGCGCGAGCCGTTGCAGGCTTCCAGGGTGTCGAGGATGATCTGGGCTTCCTGGGCCTTGAGCTCACCGGACAGGCCGTCGCCGTTCGGGAGCTCGTCCTCGGCGCCTTCGATCAGCAGGTGCTCCAGCCCGATTTGTGGGCCGTCACAGAGGATCAGGGCCCGCTGCACCACGTTGTCCAGCTCCCGCACGTTGCCCGGCCAGCTGTGCCCGGCCAGGCTCGCCTCGGCGTCCTCGCTGAAGTGTTTGCCGGTGCCGCCGTGGCGGGCCAGCAGGTGCTGGGCCAAAGGCACTATGTCGCCCGGCCTGTCCTTCAAGGCCGGCCAGGTCAGGGGGAAGACGTTGAGGCGGTAGTAGAGGTCTTCACGGAAGCGCCCGTCGGCCACCGCTTCCTTGAGATCGCGGTTGGAGGTGGCCAGCACCCGCACGTCCAGGGCTATGGTCTTGCGGCCGCCAAGGCGCTCCACTTCCCGCTCCTGCAGGACCCGCAGCAGCTTGGCCTGCAGGCCCAAGTCCATCTCGGTTACCTCGTCCAGCAGCAGGGTGCCGCCGTTGGCCTGTTCGAACTTGCCTGGGCAGGCCTGGATGGCGCCGGTGAAGGCCCCCTTCTCGTAACCGAAGAGGGTGGCTTCCAGCATGTTGTCGGGGATGGCGGCGCAGTTGATGGCCACGAAGGGTCCCTGGCTGCGCTTGGATTGCTGGTGTACGAAGCGGGCCAGCACTTCCTTGCCTGAGCCGCTGGGGCCCAGCACCATGACGGTGGCGTCGCTCTTGGCGACCTTGGTGGCCAGTGCCAGCAGCGCCTGGCTTCTGGGATCGGCCACCACTGGCCCCACGGCCTGTTCATCGGCCAGGGCGTAGCGGCTGACCATGTTGATCAGCACCTGAGGGGCGAAGGGCTTGGCCATGTAGTCGATGGCGCCGAGCTTCATGGCCTCGACGGCGTCGTTGACCTTGGCGTGGGCCGTCATCAAGAGCACCGGCAGTTCGGGATGGCTCTTGCGCAATGAGCGCAGCAAGGCCATGCCGTCCATGCCCGCCATCTGCACGTCCGAGACGACTATCTGGCAGTCCTGCTCCTTGAGGGAAAGCAGGGCCTCCTCGCCGCTGCTGGCGGTGTCGACCTTGAAGCCGGCCAGCTCCAGGGTGTCCACCAAGGCTTCAGACAGGGCAGCGTCGTCTTCGACGATCAGGACGCGGGTCATGCGTTGTCCTCCAGCAGGGGCAGGATCAGGGTCATCCGGGCGCCGGTGGCGCCGTTGGCCATGTGCAGCTGCCCGCCATGGGCCTGGGCCACGGAGCGCACCACGGACAGGCCAAGGCCAGTGCCATGGCTCTTGGTGGTGAAGAAGGGTTCGGCCACCTTGAACAGCAGTTCCTCGGCGATACCGGGGCCGTCGTCGGCAAGGCAGAAGGACAGCCAGGGTGCCTGGGCCTTCACTTCCAGCACCAGGTGGCGGGCGCCGGCCTGGAGGGCGTTGTGCACCAGGTTGGACAAGGCCGACACCAGGGCGCTTTGGGCCCCCAGCAGCTGGCTCTGGGGCTGGTCCATCTGAACTGTCAGTTCGGCATGGTGGCTCTCCAGCATGGACTCGCAGGCCTGCTGCAGTTCCGCCACCAGGGCGCCGGCTTCGAGCTTGTCCGCCAGCTTCTGCTCGCCGCTCTTGGCGAACAGCAGCATGTTGTTCATCTGGCTCTCGAGATCCTTGAGGCGGGCTACCAGTTTCTGCTGGAAGCGGTCATGGGTGGCGGCGGGCAGGGTCTGGTCCAGCTGGCCGGCATAGAGCATGGCCGCCGACAGGGGGGTGCGGATCTGGTGGGCCAGGGAGGCCACCATGCGCCCCAGGGAACTCAGTTTTTGCAGGTGGGCGATGCGGGTCTGCATGGCCCTTGTTTCGGTGAGATCGGAGATGACGATCAGCTGGCCGGGCTCGCCGTCCAGGGGGCAGATGTCCAGCTTGACCCGCAAGCCATTGACCAGGGACACCTCGGCGCCATCGTCGGCGCGGGGCCTGAAGGCCCGGGCCACCACGTCCAGCCAGCGGCAATCCAAGAGGGGCTCTCCCAGCAGCTCCATCGCCTTGGTGTTGGCCTCCTTGACCCAGCCGCTACCATCCAGCACCAGCACCCCGACGGGCAATATGCTCAGCAGCTTGTCCAGCTGCCGGGCCGCGGGTGCTGTGCTTGGGAACCATTGCTGTGCCAGTGCCATCTCATACCTCGATCATCGGGCTTTGTATGACAGGGGTAATGCAGAAGGCGTGCCAACTGAAAAGGTGTTTATTTTCAGCTTATTAGGAAGGAATTAATGGGCGCCAAGGATTTGACGCCCGGGATTTGTCAGTCGTTGCCCTTGTTGAGGCCGTACTTGCGCATCTTCTCCACCAGGGTGGTGCGGCGCATGCCCAGCAGCTCGGCGGCGCGGGCTACCACGTTGTCGCAGCTGTCCAGGGCCTGGCGGATGAGATCCAGCTCCAAGTCCGCCAGCATCTCCTTGAGGTTGATACCGTCCGGCGGCAAGGTGGCCAGGTTGTCGCCGTTGCCGGACTCGGCCGGCGCCGGCTCGGGTTCGGCCTGGTGATGATCGTCCTCGGGCGCGTCGAAGAAGATGGACATCAACGCCTCGCGCTCCAGCACTTCCTCGTCGACGGCGTCGAACTCGGCGATATCGCCGTACTGGTAGTTCCGCGGCAAGTGGCCGGCGTCGATCTGCTGGTTGGGGTAAAGAATGAGCAACCTTTCCACCAGGTTGGCCAGTTCCCGCACGTTACCGGCCCAGGGATGCTGGGACAGGGACTGCAGCGCGCCTTGGGAGAAGGTCAGGCTCTTGCCCTCTTCCGCCTCCAGGCGGGAGATGAGCTCGTTGACCAGCAGCGGTATGTCCTCGGCGCGCTCGCGCAGGGCCGGCATCTCGATGGGAAAGACGTTGAGGCGGTAGAAGAGGTCCTCGCGGAACCGCCCTTCTTCGATCATCTTGGGCAGGGCCCTGTGGGTGGCGGCGACGATGCGCACATCGGCCTTGATAGGCTTGGCACCACCGACCCGCTCGAAGGTCTTCTCCTGCAGCACCCGCAGCAGCTTGACCTGCATGTTGAGCGGCATGTCGCCGATTTCATCCAGGAAGAGGGTGCCGCCCTGGGCCAGCTCGAAACGCCCCTTGCGGGCTGCAACGGCGCCGGTGAAGGCACCTTTTTCATGGCCGAAGAGTTCGCTCTCCAAGAGTTCCGCCGGTATGGCGCCGCAGTTGACGGGCACGAAGGGGCCGTCCTTGCGGGCAGACTGGAAGTGGAGGTTCCGGGCCACCACTTCCTTTCCGGTTCCAGATTCCCCCAGGATCAGCACTGAAGCCTCGGAAGGGGCCACCTGGTGGATGAGGTTACGCACTTCCTGCATGGCCTTGCTCTGGCCCACCAGGGAGCGGAACAACCGGGCGTCGCTGCCGGCGCCGGGCTCGGGGGGGATGCGCTGCTGGCGCCGGGCCAGCAGGCGCAGCAATTCCTGGAACTGGCTGAGTTTGAAAGGTTGGTTGAGGGAGCCGAGGAAGGCGCCGTTGGCCTTCTCGGGATCCCAGCCCACCGTCACGTAGGGACGCTGGCAGCTCTCCAACCAGATCTGGGGAACACCAGTGCCGGCCACCACCACCCGGCAATGGGGCTGGTTGGGCTTGGCGCACAGTTCGGCCGGAGCCGCCGTTTCACAGTACTCCCCAATGAATTCCAGCAAGGTATGAACCTTGTTACGACGTTCGACGTCGGCGTCTACGACCAGAAAACCAAGTTGGGTCTGCATGCCTTACTAAACCGTTCTCTTCTTTGGCGCCGCACCATAATGCAAGCTTTTGTTATAGTGAAGAAAAAGCCCCTGTGCCTCAGGCGCCTTGCCGTTTTATGATGCCCATCGGCATCCATAGATGCCAGTGTTCAGCAGGGATTAATTTTAATATCTTTGCGTTTTGCGCGATGGCGCGCAATTTGCTTTACCACTTTAAGCTCAGCCTCACGTGGAGATAAGGCATGTTCGATAACGCATCCATCCTGGTCACAGGGGGTACCGGTTCCTTCGGTCACATGTTCGTGCGCCAGGTGCTGGCCCGCTATAAACCCAAGAGGCTGATCATCCTGTCCCGGGATGAGCTCAAGCAGTTTGAGATGAGCCAAGTGTTTGACGCCCCCTGCATGCGCTACTTCCTTGGCGACGTACGGGACAAGGAAAGGCTGAACCAGGCCTTCAAGGACGTGGACTACGTGGTCCATGCTGCCGCCCTCAAGCAGGTGCCGGCCGCCGAATACAACCCGACCGAGTGTATCCGCACCAACATCAGCGGCGCCGAAAACGTCATACAGGCGGCGCTGAACAACAACGTCAAGAAGGTGATAGCCCTGTCTACCGACAAGGCCGCCAACCCCATCAACCTCTACGGCGCCACCAAGCTGGCCTCGGACAAGCTGTTCGTCGCCGCCAACAACATGGCAGGGCGACACCCCACGCACTTTTCTGTAGTGCGCTATGGCAATGTGGTGGGCTCAAGGGGCTCAGTGGTGCCCTTCTTCCAGAAGCTCATCGACAACGGCTCAGACCACCTGCCCATCACCCACAGGGACATGACCCGCTTCTGGATCACCCTGGAGCAGGGGGTGGATTTCGTACTGGACAACTTCCAGCGCATGCAGGGCGGCGAGATCTTCGTGCCCAAGATCCCCTCGGTGCGCATCACCGACCTGGCCACCGCCATGGCCCCCAAGCTGCAGCAGAAGGAGATCGGCATCAGGCCGGGGGAAAAGCTGCACGAGGTGATGTGCCCGGCGGATGACTCCTACCATACCTTTGAGTTCAAGGACCATTTCGTCATAGCCCCCTCCATCACCTTCTTCAGCCGCGACAACGACTTCAGCAGCAACGGCCTGGGGGAAAAGGGCCAGCTGGTGGAGGCCGGTTTCGAATACAACTCCTTCAACAACGGCCACTACCTCAACGTGGAAGAGGTGCGGGCCCTGAACGAGCAGGTCCTGAAGTGATCCCCTACGGCCGCCAGAGCATAAGCCAGGACGACCTCGATGCCGTCATCGAGGTGCTGCAGAGCGACTTCCTGACCCAGGGGCCCATGGTGCCCCGCTTCGAGGCGGCCCTGGCCGAGGCCTGCGGGGCGGGCTTCGCCGTAGCCAGCAACTCCGCCACCTCGTCGTTGCACCTGGCCTGCCTGGCGTTGGATCTCGGCCCAGGGGACAGGCTCTGGACCAGCGCCGTCTCCTTCGTGGCCTCGGCCAACTGCGGCCGTTACTGCGGCGCCGACGTCGACTTCGTGGACATCAATCCCCTGACCGGCAACCTCTGCCTTGAAGCATTGGCCCAGAAGCTCAAGACAGCTTCGCAAAGCGGCACCTTGCCCAAGGTGCTGGTGGTGGTGCACCTGGCCGGCCAAAGCCTGGACATGGCGGCCGTCGTTGCCCTGACCAAGCCTTACGGCATCAAGCTGGTCGAAGATGCTTCCCACGCCATAGGCGCCTGGGACGGCTCGCACAAAGTGGGCAGCTGCGCCCATAGCAACATCTGCGTCTTCAGCTTCCACCCGGTAAAACCCATCACCAGCGGCGAAGGCGGCGCGGCCCTCACCAATGATCCGACCCTTGCCGAGCGGATGGCGCTCCTTCGCAGCCACGGTATCACCCGGGACCCAATGGAGATGCCGGCCCCGCCCGACGGCGACTGGTACTACGCCATGCTGGAGCTGGGCTTCAACTACCGGATGACGGATCTGCATGCGGCCCTGGGGCTCAGCCAGCTCAAGAAGCTCCCCGACCTCATGGCCCGCCGCCAGCGCCTGGCCGCCCAATATGACAAGGCCCTGCCCGCCCCCTGGCGGCCGCTGAGAATAGCCAGGCCCGAACACTGCGCCTACCACCTCTACGTGGCCCAGCTTCCCGGCATCAGCCTTGGGGACAAGGCAGCGCTCTTCCACAGCCTGCGTGAAAAAGGCATAGGGGTGAACCTTCATTACATCCCCATCCCCAACCAGCCTTATTACCAGGCCCTGGGGCAGAGGCCGGGGGACTACCCAGGCGCCCAGCAGTATTACCGCGAGAGCCTGACACTGCCGCTCTTTGCCGACATGACGGATGAACAGCTCAAGGCCGTGCTGGAGGCGCTGCGGTGAAACTGGTGCTAGGCACTGTGCAGTTCGGCCTGGACTACGGCATAGCCCACGACCATTCACGCCTGAGCGATGAGGCCCTGGCCGCCCTGCTCGAAGAGGCCTATAGCGCCGGCATTCACTGCCTGGATACAGCCCAGCTTTACGGCGATGCCGAAGCCCGCCTGGGCCGCTTGATGACCCGGCCTTTTGCCCTGGTCACCAAGATCCCCGGATGGACAGCCCCAGGCCAGGCAGAGACGCTGCTGCGCCAATCCCTGTCCAGCCTTCGGCGGCCTCAGGTAGAGGCCGTGCTCTTGCACCGGCCAGAGATCTTGCTGGCCAACCCGGCCTCCTATACCGAACTGACCCGCCTCAAGGATGTGGGACTTTGCGGCGCCATAGGCGTATCCGTCTACGAGCCGGCCCAGTTGGAAGCGATCCTTAGCCGTTATCCCATCGATTGGGTGCAACTGCCGCTCAACCCATTGGACCAAAGGTTTCTGCCGCTGCTGCCGATATTGAAGGACAGAGGGATCAGGGTGCATGCCCGCTCCCTTTACCTGCAGGGCCTGTTGTTGATGCCCCCCGCCGCACGCCCGGCTTGGGTCCGCCAGCATCCGGCCTTGGCCGCCTGGGACGCCCAGCCCGGCGCACCATTGCAAAAAGCCCTGGATTTCGCCGCCGGCCAGCCCCAGGTGGACGGCTGGGTGCTGGGGGTTCAAAACCTTGCTCAACTCCAAGGCGTGCTGGAAGCCGCCTCTCAGGCCAGGCCACAGTCCCTGGCAGCGCTGGCCTGCAATGATGGCCAGCTGCTCAATCCATCCCTTTGGCCAAAGGAAAAGGATGCTAACGATGGACAATAACTATTTTCTGACCAGCCCCCGCATCGGCCTTCGCGAGATCCTCCCGAGCGATCTGGGGCCGCGTTACCAGGGCTGGTTGCATGACCCCGAGGTCAACCGTTTCCTGGAGACCCGCTATCATCCCTGGTCGCTCCAGGCCATGAACCGTTTCGTCGAACGCCTCGACGGCCAGCTTGACGAACAGCTCTTTGCCATCTGCTGGCGAGAGACCGATCTGCACATCGGCAACATCAAACTTGGCCCCATTAATTGGCAGCACAGGCGCGCCGACATCAGTCTGTTCATCGGCGACAAGGAGCATTGGGGCAAAGGGGTGGCCACGGAAACCATAGCCTTGATATGCGAGCATGCCTTCATCACCCTCAACCTCAACAGGGTACAAGCCGGCGCCTACTGCGAGAATCACGCTTCCATCAAGGCCTTCGAAAAATGCGGTTTCCTTCTCGAAGGCCGACGCAGCCAGTATGTGCAGGTGGCAGGCAAAGGCATGGACTTGGTACTGCTGGGACTGACAGCCGACGGGTTTTGGGAGCGCTGCCGATGATCCTCGCCATTTTGCAGGCCCGCATGAGTTCGAGCCGACTGCCCGGCAAGGTGATGGCGGATATCCTCGGCATGCCCATGATAGGGCGGCAATTGGAACGTCTGGCCCGCTGCCGCAACATAGACAAACTGCTGGTGGCCACCAGCACCGACGAGAGCGACGATCCCTTGGCGGATTGGCTAGCGCATGAGGGCATTGCCTTTTACCGCGGCGACCTCAAGGACGTGCTGGGCCGCTTTGCGGCGGCGGCGCGCCCCTACCAGCCCAGCCAAGTAGTGAGGCTGACCGCCGATTGTCCCTTGGCCGACCCCCAGGTGATAGACCAGCTGATCGCCCAACATCTGGCTGGCGGCTTCGACTACTCCAGCAACTGCTGGGACCCGAGCTTCCCAGACGGCCTGGATGCGGAAATACTCAGCTACGACTGGCTCAAACGCCTCGATGCCCAGGCCCAGGCGCCCATGGAGCGCGAACATGTCACCTACTATTTCCGCAGCCATGAGCAGGAGATCCACAGGGGCGAGCTCAGGCGGGAGCCCCCCCGGGCCGAACTGCGGCTGACGGTGGACAACCCGGAAGATCTGGCGCTGGTACGCGCCATCTACCAGGCCCTCTACCCGGGCAATCCCCAGTTCACCACCGAGGATGTGGTCGCCTTTCTCGACGCCCACCCCGCCTTGGCACAGAGTAACCAACATCTGGAACGTAACGCCGGCAGCCAGACCAAGGAGTAGAAGCATGCGTAGTTTTCATGAGTCCCAGGCCTGGTTGACCCGGGCCGAGCAGAGCATCCCCCTGGGTACCCAGACCTTCTCCAAAAGCCGCCTGGCCCTGCCCCAGGGCGTGGCACCGCTGTTCCTGAAAAAGGGCCTGGGCTGCCAGGTCTGGGATCTGGACGGCAACCAGTACACCGACTTCATCTCCAGCCTGCTCTGTATCAGCCTGGGTTATGCCGACCCCGAGGTAAACCAAGCCGTGGTGGAGCAACTGGCCGAAGGCAGCATCCTTTCTTTGCCCCATCCCCTGGAAGCGGAGGTGGCTGAAGAACTGGTGAGGCTGATCCCCTGCGCCGACCAGGTGCGTTTTGGCAAGAACGGCACCGACGCCACCTCTGCCGCCATCCGCCTGGCCCGGGCCCATACCGGCCGCGAGCGGGTAGCGGTGTGCGGTTATCATGGCTGGCAGGACTGGTACATCGGCGCCACCAGCCGCGACCTCGGGGTGCCCAAGGCGGTCAAGGCCCTGACCCATCCCTTCACCTACAACGATCTGGACAGCCTGAAGGCCCTGCTGGACGCCCATCCGGGCGAGTTCGCCGCCGTGATCCTCGAACCCATGAACGTCCAGTACCCCAAAGCCGGCTTCCTGGAAGGGGTCGCCGAACTGAGCCGCCGCCACGGCGCCCTCTTGGTCTTCGACGAGACCATCACCGGCTTTCGCTTCCACCTGGGCGGCGCCCAGGCGCTGTTCGGGGTGACCCCGGATCTGGCCACCTTCGGCAAGGGCATGGCCAACGGCTTTCCCTTGTCGGCCATCGTCGGCAAGGCCGAGGTCATGGCCCGCATGCACGACATCTTCTTCTCAGGCACCTTCGGCGGCGAAACCCTGTCCCTGGCCGCCGCCAAGGCCACCATCGGCAAGCTGGAGCGCCTGGACGGGCCGGCGCGCCTGGCCAGCCTGGGACAAAGGCTGCTCGACGGCCTTGAAGGGCTGATCGCCGAGCACCGCCTCGAAGGGCTGGTGTCCACCAGCGGCCACCCCAGTTGGTCCTTCCTGCACCTGACACCCAAGCGCTACAGCGTGCTGGAACTCAAGAGCCTGCTGCTCCAGGAGCTTATCGAGCGCGGCTTCCTCACCCTCGGCACCCACAACCTCAACCTCTGCCACACCGAAGCCGACATCGACGCCCTACTGGCGGCCTATGCCGAGGTGTTGCCGCTGCTGGCGGAGGTGGAAGCCAAGGGCACCCTCGAACGCCACTTCCGCGGCCAGTTTCTGGAGCCGGTGTTCAAGGTCCGCTGATGGAGATAGGGTTTCGCTGCGATGCCAACCCCAGGATGGGGACAGGACACGTCATGCGTTGCTTGGCTTTGGCTCAGCATTTGACCATGCTCGGCCACCGCTGCACCTTCTATGTCGCCGCAACAGAAGGTAATTTAGCCGAATGGATACAGAGCCAAGGCATACCTCTGGTACTCCTCCCTCAAAGCCCTGCCCCTATTTCTTCCAATCCGGCAAATGAGGCATGGTTAAGCTGCAGCCTTGAGCAAGAGATTGCACGTTTTCAAAAGGCACTGGGGCAGCACCGTCTGGACTGGCTGGTGTTAGATCATTACGGGCTGGATAAAACATGGATAGAAGCCACCCGTTCCTTGTACCGTCACATTCTAGCCATAGACGATCTGGCTGACCGTTCCCTGCCCTGCGATGGCGTGCTGAATCCCAGTGCGAGCTCCGACGACTACCAATCCTTGCTCAAGCCATCGACTGCAAAATTACTGGGTGGAGAGTTTGCCCTGTTACGCAGCGAATTTTCCCAATACCGAGAACTATCCCTAACCAGACCACGCCAACAGCTCCAACGACTGTTGCTGAATCTTGGGGGGGCCGACAACGATAATCTGACTCTGGCCCTAGCGGAGATACTTGAACATGCCCTCCCCCCACAAATTCGTCTTGATATCCTGACTGGCCCAACCTACCGCCATGGAGCCAGTCTAGCCCCCTTGCTGGCCCGGAAAAGTAATTGGTGTCACTGGCACGCCCAAGCCTCAGTGGCACCATTGTTGTGTGACATCGATCTAGCGATAGGGGCTGCGGGTAGTAGCGCTTGGGAAAGGTGCTGTTTAGGCATACCCAGTTTAATGATGATTCAAGCCGATAACCAGATTGCAATCTGTCATTACCTGGAGGCAGCGGGGGCCGCAATGATTTTTTCACCACCGACATTGGAAACACAATTGTCCAAGGCCGTACAAATACTGCCCAGCATGGCCAGTCAAGCAGCTACCTTAGTAGATGGACGGGGTTGTGCACGGGTGAGTCAATGGATGGAACAACGTCATGCCATATGACATCAGCCTTCTCTGCACTGATAAAACACACCCCGTACTGCAAGAACTGCAACAATGGGCGGAACAGAGCACACACCACGTCCAAGTCTACACAGACAAAAAGGAGTTACCTGGAGGGGATGTGCTGTTCTTAGTATCTTGCAGCCAGTTAATTAATGATCTAGACAGACAGCGCTACCGCCAGTGCCTAACATTGCATGCCTCAGCCTTGCCTGAAGGCAGAGGCTGGAGTCCCCATATATGGCAATTACTCGAAGGCAAATCAACGCTGGTTGTTAGCCTGATTAGCGCCGCCGATCCTGTCGACTCTGGAGATATCTGGCTGCAGGAGGACCTCGTTTTCGAAGGTCATGAGTTGTGTGACGAGATTAACCAAAGCCTATTTGCCGCCGAATTGAAGCTGATGGACCGTTTTCTCGCCCTTTGGCCGACACTAAAACCACAGCCGCAGCAAGGCAAAGGTAGTTATTATCGAAAACGCACTCCTCAAGATAGCCGTCTTGATCCCAAGCTAAGCCTTGCCAGCCAATTCGATCTGTTGAGGGTCGCCGATCCTGTACGCTATCCCGCCTTTTTTGAATGGAGGGGACATAGGTACCGAATCTATTTGGAGAAAGAAACATGACCAGCACTTTTCGTATATGGGACCATCTGATCGGCCCTGGCCAGCCACCATTCGTTATCGCCGAACTATCCTGCAACCACAGCGGTTCCCTGGACAAGGCCCTGGCCCACATCGACGCCGCCGCCGACGCCGGGGTACAGGCCATCAAGTTGCAGACCTACACGGCCGACACCATGACCCTGGATCTGGACCTGCCGGATTTTCGTATCCAGGGCGGGCTCTGGGACGGCTACAGCCTCTACGAGCTCTACGAAAAGGCGTATACGCCCTGGGATTGGCACTCGGCCCTCTTCGCTCGGGCCCGCCAGCATGGCCTGGTGATCTTTTCCTCCCCCTTCGATGAGACGGCGGTGGATTTCCTGGAGTCCCTGGACGTACCCGCTTACAAGGTTGCCTCCTTCGAAGCCACGGATCTGCCCTTGGTGGCCAAGATGGCCAGCACCGGCAAGCCGCTGATCATCTCCACCGGCATGAGCAACTTCGAGGAGATAGCCGAGACCCTGGCCTGTGCCCGGGACAACGGCGCCCGCGACATCGCCCTGCTGCACTGCATCAGCT
The DNA here is from genome assembly GCF_030450055.1 of Gallaecimonas kandeliae. Lineage (NCBI taxonomy): Bacteria > Pseudomonadati > Pseudomonadota > Gammaproteobacteria > Enterobacterales > Gallaecimonadaceae > Gallaecimonas > Gallaecimonas kandeliae. The sequence goes on along the minus strand of NZ_CP118480.1, from coordinate 1,163,706 downwards.
CTTACCCCACTCCCCTCAAGGACGCCAACCTCAAGCGCATGCAGGCCTTGGCCGAGCGTTTCAAGGTGGTGGTGGGATTGTCCGATCACAGCCTCGGCACCCTGGCAGCCAGTGCCGCCGTCGCGCTGGGGGCCAGTATTGTCGAGAAGCATTTCATCCTCTCCAGGGACGACGACAGCCCGGACGCGGCCTTTTCCCTGGAGCCGGCCGAGCTGGCGCAACTGGCCCGTGACTGCCGCGACACCTGGGAAGCCCTCGGCAGCGGCGAGGACAAACGCAGCGAAGGGGAAAAGGCCAACCTGCGCTTTCGCCGCTCCCTCTATTTCGTCGCCGATCTCCCCGCCGGCACCGAGATAAGGCCTGAACACCTGCGCCGTATCCGCCCCGGTTTCGGCTTGGCTCCCAAACACCAGGATGCGGTCATAGGCCGGCGCACCCGCCAGGCGGTAACCGCCGGCACAGCCGTCGCCTGGGAACTGCTGGACTGAGCGGCCGGACATGAAAAAACCGGCCTTGGCCGGTTTTTTTTCAGGTCAGCGGCTGGCGCCGAGCAGTTCCTGCAACTCGAACTCCAGGTAGTCCGCCAGTCCCAGCCAATCCTGGCGTTCCTGGCAGCGCAGCATCTCACCGAAAACCTGCACCAACTGCGGTTGCGGCTGGCCGCTCTTGCTCACAAGGCCAATGATCTCTTCGAGCAGGGTCACCATCTCGAGGGCAGCCTCGGTGTTCATACCCAGGCGGAACAGCCGGGCTTGGGTCAGGCAGGCTTGCTGGCAGTCGGCAAGGGTCTTCATGATGTCACCAATTCGGGGTGAAAGTGGGCCCCCTGGATCAGGGCGCCGGCCTTGGAGCTGTTGTAGAAGGCCACCTGGGGGTGCTTGGCGATATAGCGCTCCACCCCGCACAGGTAGCTGCGAAAATTGCGCAACGTCTTGACCCTGTTACCGTAGCCGTCCAGGGTCCACTCGACGCTCTGGCCCGGGGCCAGCCCCAGTTCGCCGTTCTGCCAACCGGCATGGCTCTTGTCGCCAGGAAAGGCGAAATCTGCGCCGAACAGCACCACTTCCTTGCCCCCCATCTGAACGGCCAGATCCAGGGCCGGGTGGATCACAGAGCCGGCGTTGTTGAGCAGGCCCCTGTCCAATTCCCGGCGCAGCCTTTCGAAGAAGGGGCTGGTGGTAAAAGCCAGGTAACGGGGCCCCTGCCAGGCGGCCAGCAGCTCGCTGTTGGTGGTAGGGAAATAGACCAGGCCTATGCCGGCACTGTCCTGGCAAGGTAACTCAGCTTCGGTGATGCCGTAATCCAGGGTCACCACCAGATCCGGTCTGATGCCATTGGCCTGCAGCGGCTTTAGGGCCGTGTCCACGGCGATCAGCAGTGGACCGTCCTGTTGCTGGCGGCGCTGGCGCAGATAGCCGTAATGCCGCTCCAGGGAAGGCCCTGTCGCCACCACCAGCACTTCCCGGCCGGGAGCAGTGCCAAAGAGCACCCGCACGTCCTGGTCCTTGGCAAAGAAGGGACTGTTGGCCTCGATGCGCGCCAGGCGCGCCGGGGCATCGGCCAGGAAACGCCTGTTGTTGAAAGGCTGGTCCAGCTCGCTGATCAGGCGGTCGCGGATCTTGGCGTTGGCATCGCTGACCAGCACCAGTTCGGCAGGGTTGACCAGGAAGGGCAACTGGATCTCCGGGCTGTCGGCGGCCTGGTGCAGCACCACACGAGGGTCGGCCAGCCACTGGCGCTGATCAAGGAGTTGCAGCACCAACAGGAACAGCGACTCGTTGAGGATGTAGACGTCCAGGCGCTCCAGCGCCGTCCGGGCCAGCAGAACCTGCTGCAGGTCGCCAAGGCCGGTGCCGTACAGGTGTGCCCTGGGAGCATCGGCCGCCAGGTTGTCGGCCTGTGTTCTAGCCTCTCGGGTGCGGTCGTGGCGGCTGGTCAGCTGTATGCCCTTGACCAGCAAGGTGCTGTCCAAGCCCTCAGCCAGCTGTACCTCTTCCAGGGGCAGAGGCGAGGCCTGGCTCAGGCTGGCCATCAGGCCGGGCCAGCGCTGGGCGATCACCGCCAGGTTGGCATCGATATATTCACTCATGGATCCCACCAAGCATCGAAAATGATCCCGGCGGCACAGTGGCCGCCTTCAGGGTGCCCGTCCAGGCAGGAGCAAAGTTAACATCTTTCCGGGCATAAGGGGCATTACGACTCAGCGGGCCAGTGCCAGGCAAAGCCAAGGCTGCAACTCTCCGCCGAAGCCGCGTTTGAACAGCCCTATCTGCGCCAGCTTGGCGTCACCTTCGCCGGCAAAGGCGATGGGCCCCATGTCCATGGTCTGGCAGCCACGGGCCATGGCCTGCTGCAGCCCCAGGTACAGAGGATAGTGGGAAATGGGCTGGCTGAACCGTTCCCTGTCGTAAACACCGACCCCGTAGTAAGCGCTGGCGGCACCACAAAGGAACAGGGAGGCGGCCACCAATTGGCCGTCGAGGTCGGCGAAGATGGCAAAGGCCTCATCCGCCGCGATCAGCTGCTGCTGGGCCTGCCAGGACAGCTTGGAACGGGTGGCGCGCCCGGCGACTTGCTCGTGGAAGAGGCGAAAGCGCTCCATATCGCCTTCGGCGAGGCTGGTCGCATCCACCAGCCGTGTCGCCAGGTGTTGCTGCCCCCAGCGGATGGCCTGGCGGTAGCTCTTGCGCACCCCGGCCCAGAGCGCCCCTTCGTCGCTGAGGACTATGCCTTGTTCGAACTGCAGCCGGGGCTTGGCGCCGGCATCGAGCAGCGCCGTAGCGATGGGATCCGGATCCGCTGCCGGCTGCTGGTAATCCACTGTCCTGGCCTGTGCCATCAGTATCAGGAAGGCCTTGGTCAGCAGCCGCTCAGCCTCTTGACGCCGGGCAGGAGCCAACCCCGGGGCCAACAGCAACCGGGCACTACCGCCGAAGTAGCCAAGGGCGCCGTCGTCCATTGTCGCCAGCAAGACCCCGGCCAGTTGGCCCTGGTGCAGCACTGCCTGGCTGTGTTCGATGAAGGGGCGCTGGAAATAATGGCGATAGTAGAGGCGATGCCCCGACGACCAGAGTGACGAGCAGGCCGGCCAGGCCCGCAGTGCCGGCCAATGGTCCTCGGTCAGGGGGATCAGTTCCACGGTCCCCTCCTGGTTCGGGGCTCTGGGTTGGACAACAGCATGTCAGCCCTTGCTGGCCGTCAGCACCAGGTATTCCACCTGCTGGGCCTGCTGGCCATAACTGCGGACGACCTTGTCAACGGCGATATCCACTAGGCCAGCCTGTGCCGCCAGCAGGGCATACCCGTCGGCGCTGAGGAAAGCGGTTTGGCCGTTGCTCGCCAGGGGATAGCCGGCGGGAACCTCGGTCAGGGTCACCCCATCCAGGCGCGGTACCTCGGCGGCGAAGGCGCTGGAACCCTGGCCCAGATGGTAGGAGAAGAAATGGCCGCCGGGCTTGAGGCAGCGCTTTACTTCCGCCAAGACCTGGGCGTGTTGGGCCAGGGTCAGGTGCTGCATCGACACCACATCGAAGATGGCATCGAAGCTGGCGTTTTCATAGGGCAGCGCCGTCATGTCCCCCTGATCCAACCTGGCCGACACCCCCCAATCATCGAGCACCTGGCGACAAAGGGCCAAACCGGAGGGTGCGTAGTCCAAGCCGTAGGCATCGAAACCTTCCCGGGCGACCATCCAAAGGTTGGCGCCAGAGCCACAGCCCAGCTCCAGCACCTTCACCTGGCTACGTTCAGCAGCCGGCAGCCGGAAAAAACGACCAGCCAAAAAACCGATCAGGGCGTCGTTGGGATAACGGCGCTGGGACTGCAGGCCTTTGGCCTGGTAAAGGTTCTCAAACACATTGGCCATCACGGATCCTCGCTGTGCCCCCCTCAGGAGGCTTCCCCTTCGTCGGTCACCAGCCAGTCGTTATATCCCTCCTCCAGTGACAGGCTGTTGGGACGCTGGTAATGGGCCTTGTAGTGGCCGGGAATGGCCCTAATATAGTCCAGGTAGATCTGCTTGAGTTCGTTATAGGCGGCCACGCAGCGCTGATCCTCGGTGGGCGTGTAGAGCACCCGCACCAGCACCGCATGGTAGTAGAGCATGCTGCCTTCGAACAGCGAGTTCAGATAGGGGCGCCCGGCGCGGATCTCGTCCCGCAGGCGCTCCATCACGCTTTCCATCTGCAGCGAGCCGGCCCTGCGGCTCGTCACGTCTGGCTCGAGGATAGCCAACAAGGCCTCGCACAGGGGCTCCACCCATTGCGGAGACAGGTACTCCCAGTAGGGCTTTTCGAAGCGCCGCGCGCCCTCGCCATCGACGTTGAAGCTAGCAGCAAAATCCAACACTCCGGCCTTGTCGAGGTTGTCAGCCAGCAGCACATCCTCTTGATGGCAAGGGATGGCGCCGCGGATCAAGGCCCCCTCGCCGAGGTTGAAGCACATCAACTCCGGGCGGCGCTTGAGCAGCCGTTCGATACAGATGCGCGACAGGTTGAAAAAGGCGTTGGTGATCACCTCGCCGCCGAAGTTCCCCGGCACCACGTAGTCGTCGGTCTCCTGGTAGATACCGCGGTCGTCGCCGTTGGCCTTGTAATAGACGCTGTGCACCGAGTGGTGGTTGCCTGAGCGCTGGTGGCCAAGGTCGACACCGAACAGGTAGAGGGTCCTGAAACCCAGGGCATGGGCCATGTATACGGCGGTATTGGCCACCGTCGGGTTGATATGCAGGGCGGCCTCGAACCGATCGGTGAAGCCAGGAATGCTCTCCAGGGCATCGGTAGCCGGCTCGCCGTGCTTGGGCGCCATTATCGCCTTGCGGAACTTCTTGAACACCTCGGGATGCACTGTGCCGGGGGCCAGCAGGACGCGCTCCCGCAGGAACTCCGGGTCCTTGATATCATCCAGCAGGCCGGCGATGGGATAGGTCCTTTCCTGCTCGCAGTGGAAGTCCGGCTTGATGCCGTACTTTTTCAGGGCGCGCAGAGAGGTACCGCAGGAGATGACGATGGCCTTGTCCTGATGCTGGCGGATGAAGTCGGCATGGCGGTCCAGGGAAGGACCGTTACCGCAGATGAACACAGGGACGTTCCTGAGCTTGCCATCGGTCTTACCGGCTATCTTGACGAAAGGAATGTCGCCGTGGAGGTTGTGTCCCTGGTGGGCTATGGACATGACGGCGTCATCATAAAAGCCCCAGCCCATGCTCAACTCGTAATAGCGGTGCTTGTAATGTTCCAGCAGTTCGGCGATGGCCTTGGTCTGGTAATGGACAAAGCCATAGGTGGAGATGATGTTGTAGCGACCCCGGATGGTGCTGTCGTTGAGATGGGCTTCGAAGAACTCTTCGGCCTCTATCCCCAGGTTGAGCTGCAGCGTTCCGCCCCGGGCATCGATCAGCGGCAGTATATGGAACCAGGCAGTGGTGAAGAGGCTGGCATAGAAGATGTCCAGATCCGGCTCGATGATATAGAGGTGGTGGATGTCGTGGTTGGTGGCGAACAACTCCACGTGAAAGCCCAACCCCATGCCGAAGATCAGCAACATGCCGATATCCTTGGGCAGGCGTTCACCGCCGACATTGTCGTCGACGAACTTGTCGGAGGCGGTCACCAACTGGTTCAGAAACTCCACATGCATGAAGCCCATGGGGTTTTCGTCGGTGTACTGGATCCGCGAGCTGGACAGTTTGGGGGCGAGGCAATACTCCTCGTACTGGCACAGGGCTGTGGTGAAGGCCGCCTGGGGATAGACCAGGGCCCCGGACTCGATATCCCTAAGGTTGGGCAGGCCGTCGACGATGTCGATATGGTAACGAACAGGCTGGTAATCCAACATCGCCTGGTGAACATCGGGGAAATAGTGTTCAAGGATGGCCATGTTGCGATGGTAATGGCCCAGCAGGTAGTCGTCGTCACAGCCAAGCAGGCAGAGCCTGTCGGCGACCTTCTCGTAGCTGGTCGAATTCTCCTGCTGCCTGTCGACAATCCCCTTGAGATGGCTGATTTTCTCTTCCAGGTCGCGGATCGTCTCTTCAATCAATGGCAAAGTGTCGGACATGTTCCACCCTGTTCATCTAAACTGCGTCAGATTTTTCATGTACTTCTTGATCGCCTTGGAACTGCGGCTCTGCCTTTGCAGTTGGACCTCGACGGCGTCTTTCGCCTGCCTCAGAGCCTGCTCTATGGCCTCATCGGCAGCCAGCAAGCGCTCGGCCAAGACGCGGAAATCCGTCACGCGGTCTTCAGTCAGTGCCGCCTGGTGAAGCTGTTCTAGAAGTGATTGTCTTTTTGCCAGCAGCTCGGAATGCTGCTGCCACTGCTCACCCTGGAAACTGGCTGACAACAGCGTTTCCAGGGTGCAGATCTCGGAATGCAGGGCGTCGAAAGCCGCCATGGTCAGGAAGAGGCTTTCTGACGCAGCTTTTCCAGTCCCTCTTGCTTGTGCTCCTGGGGCATGTCACGCCAGGCATTTCGCAAGGGAGTGAAGAGTTCAGTCAATTCGTCGAAGGCCGCAATCTCACGGGAAGCGCTGGCTTCAAGGAGTTTTCGGGACATCAGATCGTAGAAGTTGGAGAAGACTTGGGAAACCTCAGGCTCGCTGTCGAAGTCCAACACCCCCTGCAGGCCGCTGATCAGGGAGACGGCGCTGTTGATGGCCTTGGACTTGCCCTGGATATCATTGCGCTCAATACATCCTTTGGCGACCGCCATCTTCTCCAGGACGCCATTCATCAGCATCAGGATCACCTGGTGCGGATCGGCCTCCAACAGACGTGCGTCCATGTCTGCACCCTGGTACTGCCGGATGTTCGTTCTCATGGGGTATCCCCTTTCACGTTGTCAGCTTGATTAACCGCTGCTGGACACCGACGGTAAGGACTTGAGCGCGCTGGTCAAATAGTCCCCGGTTGACTTGTATTGGGCCACTACCTGATCCAGGCCGTTGAACTTCTCTCTCAGGGTCTGCTCAAGGTCAGCCATCCGTTGAGTCAAGTCATCGCGCTGTGTGCTGATGTTGGCCAGGGTGTCGTTCAAGGACGTCTGCCGCTGGTCAATAGCGCCATTGGATTCAGTATAGGTAGTCAACACGCCGTCAAGCGTCGTGGCAAGACCATTCGAACCTGCAAAAAGCTGGCCAAGTTGGGAGATGTTGTTGTTGATGGCGTCGCTCAGGCGCTTTTCCCCGGAGGGGCCGCTGCCAAGACCATAGGAGAGGATCTCCAGGTGGCCATCGTTACTAAAAGTGACACCGGCCTGGTAGAGGTTGTTCAGGCTGTCGGGCTGGCCGCTGACAACGCCCCCCAGCAGCCCCTGCACCTGGGAGCCCAACTGGCGAACCAGGGGGTCGAAAGCCAGCTCACCGTTCTTCGGATCACCAACGCTATTGAGGGTGTCCTTGAGGCTGTTGTAGCCGTCGACGAATTCCTTGACCAGATCGGTCACGGCGCCGGTGTCGCGGCTGATATCCAGGGTATTGGCACCGGTAGTCTGCTTGGTAGCCGTAATGGTGACGCCCTGGATGGCATTCTCGTAGGTATTGGTGGAGTTGGTGATCACAGCGCCATTGACGGTGATCTGACCGTTCTGGGCAGCCTGTGCCGTCGTCAGGTTGGTGGACAGATCCGCCAAACTGGCGTCGCCACTGGAGGTCACCGTCAATTGATTGGCACTGCCGGTGGTGGCAGAGGACAGTACCAGCTGAGAGCCAGCATCGCTGTTGATGATGTTGGCAGTGACCCCGATGCTGCCTGTCGCGGAATTGATCTTGTCGCGGATGTCGGCCAGGGTGTCGGTCGACGTGACCGCCACATCGACACTGTTGCTGCCCACAGCGAAACTCAGAGTACCGCCGGTACCGAAGGTGGTGGAGGAACTGGCGAAATTGGTGGAGTCCAATCGGCTCCCCTGGGCCAACTGCTGAACCTCTACCTGGAAGCTGCCGTTGCTGGCATTGCTGGTCGTGACCGAGAAAGCACCGGTGTCAGGGCCGCTGATATTGACGGAAGACTGGTCGAAAGACTTGAGGTCGGCGAGCTTCTTCACCGTCGCCTGGAAGCTGGCCAAGGCGGACTTCAGTTTACCGATGCCGGACAATTCGGTATTGGTATCAGCCTCCTTGTTGTTAAGGATGGCCTCCTGGGGCGCCTGTTCCGCATTGACGTAGACTTGGATGATACTTTCCAGGTTAAGGCCCGAGCCTATACCTGCGTTGGTGATCGTAGTCATTACCTGGCCTCCTTCTTTTCGACCGCTCAGGCCTTCTTATCAAGAAATATGCCGATCTTCTGGCCTAACTCGTCTTGCAGTTCCTTGATCTTCTCTGCGGTTTTCAGGACTTCCTCGGCCGGGATCTGGCGAATGACATCCTTGGTCTCGGAGTCAATCACTTTGACAACCATGGCTCCCGAGGATTCATCCACTGAGAAGTTCAAGTTGTAGTTACGGAAGTTCACGAAATCGGCAAGGGTTTGCACCGCTTCGGACACAGTCTTCCCCTGATCCTTTTGTGACGGGTTAGCTTGCGCCTGGGCGTTGCCCTTGTCCTTCGTCTGCGGTTGCAGCTGCGGCTGAACCGGCAGGCCATCGCCTGAAAGCGCCGGAGCCTTGGGGGTATCCTGTGGGGCGACCGGCGTGATGCTAGTGAGATTGGTCATCAATTTAACTCCCTCTCAAGCACAAAAGGATGGTACCAGAAGGCACCATCCTTTATTCAGCTTACGTCACGAATTAACGCAGCAGGGACAGGGCGATCTGAGGCTGCTGGTTGGCTTGGCTCAGCATGGAGCTGGCGGCCTGTTGCAGCACGCTGTTACGAGCCAGAGTAGCAGTTTCTGCCGCGTAGTCAGCATCCTGGATACGTGAACGGGAAGCGCTCAGGTTCTGGGAAGTGTTGGTCTGTGAACGGATCACCGAGCTGAAGCGGTTCTGGGTGGCACCCAGGGTAGCCCTGTTGGTGTTGACGATGTTCAGTGCACAGTCCACAGCGGCGATCTGGCTCTGAGCGGCATCAAAGTTGGCAATGCCGGTACCCAGGCCCACACCGGAGTGGCCGAAGCTCTGGGTGATGGAGATGGAGATGGTCTGGGAGACGTTGGCACCGATCTGGAAGTTGGCAGAATAGCTACCGTCCAGCAGGTTCACACCGGCGAACTGGGTCTGGCCGGAGATACGGTCCAATTCGGTGGACAGCTGGCCATATTCGTTGCTCAGTGCTGTACTGTCAGCGGTGCTGTTGGAGCCGTTGGAGGCCTGCACAGCCAGGGTCCGCATCCGCTGCAGGATGTTGGTATACTCATCCAGGGCGCCTTCAGCGGTCTGGGCCAGAGAGATACCGTCGTTGGCGTTACGTACACCCTGGTTCAGACCGTTGATCTGAGCGGTCAGACGGCTGGAGATCTGCAGACCGGCGGCGTCGTCCTTGGCGCTGTTGATGCGCAGGCCTGAGGACAGACGCTCGTAGCTGGTGCTCAGCTCGTCAGTGGAACGAGCCATTACGCGCTGTGAGTTCAGGGATGAGATATTGCTGTTAACGAACAGAGCCATGGTTAAGTCTCCTCGGTAATTCAAGATAGGCGTAGTGACTTGGCTTTTGCCCTGGCTCACCGGCCCGACACATTTTGTTCACCTCCTGTATCGTCGTCGCCGCAAGAAACTTTTAGAACGTTTAGTTATAAAAAACTCAGAAAAAAACAAAACCGCCAAAAGGCGGTTTGTTTCAAATGGTTAGACTTAACCTTTGAGCAAGGAAAGTGCCATTTGCGGCTGCTGATTAGCCTGGCTCAGCATGGAACTGGCGGCTTGTTGCAGCACTGTGTTCTTGGCCAGCATAGCAGTTTCGGCGGCGTAGTCCGCATCTTGGATACGTGACCGGGAAGCGCTCAAGTTCTGGGAAGTGTTGGTCTGTGAACGGATCACCGAACTGAAGCGGTTCTGAGTGGCACCCAGGTTCGCCCTGGTGGTGTTGACGACGTTCAGGGCGCTGTCGATGGCCGCCAGCTGGCTCTGGGCCGCGTCGAAGTTGGCGATGGAAGTCCCCAGGCCGACACCGGTGTGACCGAAGCTCTGGGTGATGGAGATGCTGATGGTCTGGGAGACGTTGGCACCGATCTGGAAGTTGGCAGAATAACTGCCGTCCAGCAAGTTCACACCGGCAAACTGGGTTTGGCTGGAGATACGGTCCAGTTCGTCTGAGAGCTGACCGTATTCCTGGCTCAGCGCCGTACTGTCGGCGGTGCTATTGGAGCCGTTGGAGGCCTGAACCGCCAGGGTCCGCATCCGCTGCAGTATGTTGGTGTACTCGTCCAGCGCCCCTTCGGCGGTCTGTGCCAGGGAAATGCCGTCGTTGGCGTTGCGGACAGCCTGGTTGAGGCCGTTGATCTGGGCCGTCAGACGGCTGGAGATCTGCAGGCCAGCGGCGTCGTCTTTGGCGCTGTTGATGCGCAGGCCGGAAGACAGGCGTTCGTAGCTGGTTTGCAGTTCATCGGTTGAACGTGACATCACTCGTTGCGAGTTCAGTGAGGCCACGTTGGTGTTCACAAATAGTGCCATGATCCTCTCCTTCAAATATTGCTTGACTGATCAGCGCAACGAACTGCGCCACGATCTTTCAAAAGCAAACACTGTGCCAATTAATTTACGTAGTTGAACAAACTCAAAGAATTCACCAGGTGGAAGCCGGAATAAGCTGCTTGCATCACCGTCTGCTGCTGGGCCAGCTTCGAAACCGCTTCACCTATGTCCACTTCTGCTATGTCAGCCCGGGTTTGCTTGGTGTTGACCTCGGCTGCTTCGGCGGCGCTCTGCAAGGTGTCGATGACATTGACCCTACCGCCTATGGTTGCCTGGCCTCCTACCACGCTGTCGTAGGTCTGCTGGGCACCCCCCTGCACGGCGGCGGCAGCCGCTTGCCGCTGATCCGGCGTCAGACTGTTGTCACGCAGGCTGGCGGCATAGCTGGTCAGGGCGTTGAGGATGTTGTCCTTGACCGGCGGTTGCAGTGTGATGTCTGCCGCCGCGCCAGCGGCGCCGCTCAAGGTGATGTCCATGCCGTTGAAGTTGATGGCCTGGCCCGGCACGTAGTTGCCGCTGGCCAGCACAGTGCCGCCGCTGTCGGTTACCTGATAGCTGTCGGGCGCGCCGGCAACGGTGGTGACGCTAAAGGTATTGCCAGGGGCGTTATTGGGGTCGTAGTTGGCTCGATAGAAGGCCTCGAACTGGCCGCTGTCAACGACCTGAGTACTGACGGTGCCGGCCCCCGCCGTCAAAGTTCCGACGGCACTCAGGGTCGGCGCCAAATTGTCGAAGAGGTCATAACCGGGGAAGTTGGCGTCGATGGCCACGGCCCCAGCCACTTGGACCTGCTGTTTGCCCTGATCTCCCTGGTAGACGTAGCTGCCGTTGATCAGCTGGTAAGGCGGTGTGCCTCCCTCGTTGCCGGAGAAGATGTAGTCGCCATTGGCATCGCGGGTGTTCATGGCGTCCATCAGCTGGTCGCGCAGCCCTTCCAGCTGCTGGGCCAGGGCATCTCGATCGTCTGGGCCGTTGGTGCCGTTGTTGGCCTGTACCAGGAGGGTACGGATGCTATTGAGGGTATCGGTCATGCCGGACAGGGTGGTCTCGGCAATCCCCAAACGCGACTTCAGGCTATCGCCGTTGTTGCGGTACTGCTCCGAGGTGGTCAGCTGCTCGTTGAGGCGCAGCACTGTGCCGGCACCGGCCGGGTCATCCGACGGTTGCAGTATCCGCTGTTGGGTGCTGACCTGGTCCCTTAGCTTCACCAGGGACTCCTGGCTGCCCAGGATGCTGGTCAGCCCCGATTGGAAGATCATCTGGGTCGATACACGCATGGCTTAACCTATGGCTTTCAGCAGGTTGTCGAAAACGCTCTGGGCGGTGGACAGGATCCGCGCCGTGGCACTGTAGGCTTGCTGGAACTGGATGAGGTTGGCGGCTTCTTCGTCCAAGTTGACCCCAGACACGGCCTGCAGCCGCCCCTGGCTCTCGTCATGCAAGGCCTGGGCAGCCTCCTGCTTGACCTTCATGGAGCCGGTCTTGTCCCCCACGTCCGTGACCATGGCGGCAAAGGCCGCCCCCAGGCTTTGGCCGTCGACGGTCGCGGCGCCGGCGGCGCTGGTGCGCACCAGGTCAGCATTCTGCAGCGCCGCCAGTTTGAGGCCGTTGCTGTTATCGGACTTGGCGGTCATGACGCCGGTGGCGCTGTCGAGGTTGGCGTTGAGGCTGAAACTGTCCCCTGCCGCCGGTACCCCGCTCAGCTTCATCGAGAAGCCGTAGTCCAGGGGCGGTGCCGGTATGGCGGTATTGGGATCGTAGGCAGTGGGGCCGCCAATGGTGGCACCGCTCTGGTCATAGAGCTGGTACTGGCTGGCGCTCAGGAAGACGATCTTGCCCGGCGCCGTGCTGTCCAGCAGGGGCGGCGGCGTGGCGCTGAAGCCTGAAGTGGCGGCGTCGGTATTGGTCACGCTTAGGGAAGACAGCTTGGCGGTGCCCAGGTTGTCGGTGCCTTCGTCGACACGGATAGGCGATGCCAAGGCCAGTTCCTGGGGCCTTTCCATGAGCATCTGGATCTGGGAGGCTGCGTCCCGGGTCGGCTTGAGTTCGAAGGTATCGCCGGCGGCAAAGGCGCCAGGAGGCGTGGCCGCCGCCAGGTTCAGCTGCAGGCCGTCAATCACCGGCGGCTGGGCCGGCAAGGTGCCTGTGACCGAGGTGCCGCTCAGCTTGCCGTTCTCGTCCAGGGGCTGGATCTCGTAGTCGGTGGCGCTGGTAAAGACGATGCGGTAATCCTGGGAAGTCAACTGGGTACCGTCGGCAACGGTGGCCGTCACCTGGTGGTTGGGACTGGAGTTGCCGGCAAAACCGTAGGCGGTAGCGGTAGGCAAGCTGAAGATGTCCCCCCCCAGGTTGCCGTTGAGATCCAGGCCCAGGTGTTGCTGCTTGTTGAAGGCGTCACACATGCTCAGGGCCATCTGCCCCAACTGGCGCTGGGCCGGCTCCAGCAGATCCCGGCGGAACTGGCCAAGTCCCCCCAGCTTGCCGCCGACGCTGTCAGCATCGACGTCAAAACTCTGGGTGCCCAGGGTGACCGACAGCTCCAGGCGGCGCTGCTCGGGGTCGCCGGGAATGGCCTGCACTGTGGCGCGGCTATCAGGCAATACCAGGGCCTGGCCGTTGGCCATGGTAACGTTGACGGCGTCACCGTTGGCCGGAGTCACCTGCACGTCCATCAGCTCGGAGAGCTGGCGGATATAGTCGTCCCGCTGGTCCAGCAAGGTAGAGCGCTGGCTGTCGTTCTGGTTGTTGCCAACGGCGCCCAGTTTCTGGTTCAGGGAATAGATGTTACCGATCAGACCGTTGGCCTGGTCGGCATAGGTGCTGATCTGTTTGTTGACTTCGTCCTGCTGGGAGGCGAACTGGTCGGCCTGGCGCTGGTAGGTGGCCAGCATGTTGCTCATCTCGGACAGGGCCAGGCTGCGGTTGGGCAGGTTGCTGGCCTCGTCGTTCATGCTGTTGACGCGGGAAAAAAGGGTGGCGATGCCGGTGCCAATGCTGGTGCTGGCATCCCCCAGCAGCTTGTCGGTGCGGTTGGCCTGATCCAGGTAGGACTGGGCAAAACCCAGGTTGCTGGAGTCCTTGCGCAGTTGGCTCTGGGCGAACTGGTCCATCAAGCGGTTGACGGTAACCTGATCGACGCCCCCCATCACCTCGGCCGTAAACTCCACCCGCTGGCGTGAATAGCCCTGGGTGTTGACGTTGGTGATGTTGTTGCCTGTGGTGTTCAGGGCGATCTGGTTGGCGTAGATCCCCGACACACCTATGCGCATCATTTCATTGGACATTACCGGCTTCCTTCACTCAGCGCGGGGTGTTGGAGTACCTGGAGGATCTTCCTGGCGTACTGGGGATCCGTGGCATAACCCGCACCCTGCAGCTCTTGCAGGAAGCGTGCCGGTTCTTTGGCCCACTTGAGGGCATCTTGGTAACGGGGCGAGGCCTTCAGCAGCTTGGCGTAGTCGCTGAAGCTGGCGGCCAGGTCCGGATAGGCCTTGAACTGCGCGGTCTCACGCTTGGGTTGGCCACCGTCGTATTCCAGGGTGCTGGCCTGGACCTTGGCGCCCTGCCAGTCGTCGCTGGCCTTGATGTTGAAGAGGTTAAGGCTGCTCTTGCCGTCGCTGCCCTTGAGGATCTTCTGGCCCCAGCCGGTCTCCAGGGCCGCCTGGGCCACCAGCACGGCCGGGCTGACCCCCAGGGCGGAGGCCGCTTGCCGGGCATAAGGCAGCAGGCTGCTGACAAAAGCGGTGGGGCTGTCAAAATTCAGACGCGCCGGCGCGCCCTTGGCGTCCGCCGCCGTAGTGTCGGCGCTGCTGGCTTCCGGGGACTGGGTCTTGGCCGCTGCGGCATCGCCGGCCTTGCTTGCATCGGCCGGTGCCGCCGGCGTTTCCACATGGCGACTGACCCCTATGGCCGAGGCCGGCATCAGGGTCTTGCCGTCGGGCTTGAGCTGCTTGGCGATGAGTTTCGCCAGGCCCAGGCCACCTTCGGAGGACAGCTGCAGGGCCAGCTGCTGGTCCTGCATGTCGCGGTAGAAGGACATGGTGGAGGAATTGAAGGGGCTGTCTTTCTCGAAGACGGCGTTGGCCTCACGCATGCTTTTGAGCAGTTGGCGCACGAAGATGGACTCGAACTGCTTGGCCGTCTCCATCAGCGCCTTGTCGTCGTTCTTCTGGGCGCCCTGGCGCAGCTTGTCCAGCCCCGCTATGTCGGTAAAGAGCCCAGGCCCGTTCATATGACGATCAACTCCCCGGACAGGGCGCCGGCCTGCTTGAGGGCCTCGAGGATGGCCATGACGTCAGAGGGAGCCGCCCCCACCTGATTCACGGCCCGCACCAGATCCTGCAGCGTGACGCCGGGGTCGAAGTAGAACATCCGGCCCTGGTTCTCGGTGACCTGCACATTGGAATTGGGCACCACCACCGTCTGGCCCTGGCTCAGGGCGTTGGGCTGGCTGACCTGGGGGTTCTCGGAAATGGTGATGGTCAGGCCGCCGTGGGTGATGGCCGCCGGTTTGAGCCGTACCTCGGCCCCCACCACTATGGTGCCGGTCCGGGAATTGACGATGATCTTGGCCGCTTCGGTAGCCGGGTTGAACTCCAGGTTCTCCAGGGTGGACAGGTAGCTGACCCGTTGGTCCACGTCGCGGGGCGCCCGCACCTGTACCGATGCGGCGCCCAGGGCCTTGGCCACGCCTGGGCCCAACAGGTTGTTGATGGCGTCTTCCATGCGCTTGGCGGTGGTGAAGTCGGCTCTGTGCAGGTTGAAGGTGATGAAATCGGAGTTGGCGAAGGGCGAGGCCACTTCCCGTTCCACTATGGCGCCGCCAGGGATACGGCCGGCGGTGGGGGTATTGCCCACTATCTTGGAGCCGTCGGCCCCTTCGGCGCTGAAGCCGGAGACCAGCAGGTTGCCCTGGGCCAGGGCATAGACCTGGCCATCCACCCCTTTGAGGAAGGTCTGCAGCAGGGTGCCGCCGCGCAGGCTCTTGGCCGAGCCCACGGAGGAGACGGTGATGTCGATCTCCTGGCCAGGCTTGGAAAAGGGCGGCAAGGTGGCACTGACCGCCACCGCCGCCACGTTCTTGATGTTGGGGCGCTGGCCGGTCGGCATCTGGATGCCGAAATTGCGCAGCATGGAGGCGAAGGACTGCTCGGTGAAGGGGCTCTGCTCACCGGTGCCGGGCAGGCCCACCACCAGGCCATAGCCGATCAGCTGGTTGTCCCGCACCCCGGCCACCGAGGCCAGATCCTTGATCCTTTCGGCCTGGACGGAAGCGGTCAGCAGCAATGCCAAAAACCACAGGCGTTTCATCATCTTGCTCCTCAGAAGGGCCAGAGCGGCGAGTTGAAGAAGCGGGTCAGCCAGCCCTGCTGCTGGATGTCGGCAAAGGCGCCGGTGCCGGAGTATTGGATACGGGCATTGGCCACTCGGGTGGAAGAGACGGTGTTGTCGGCGCTGACGTCATCGGCGCGTACCAGGCCGGTAAGGCGGATGAACTCCTCGCCGTTGTTGAGGGTGATCCACTTCTCGCCGCGCACCATCAGGGCACCGTTGGGCAGCACCCGGATCACGTTCACCGAGATGGAGCCGGACAGCTGGTTGGCCTGGTCGGCGTCGGACTGGCCCTTGAACTCGTTCTTGCCATCGATGCCCACCCCCAGGGTCTTGCCCTTGATGGTGATGGGGGCACCCAGCACTTCCGGGGCAGGCAGATCCACCTTGGAGTTGCGCTTGAGGTCGGTATTGGCGGACTTCTTGGCGCTGGTGCTTTCCTGCAGCAGTATGGTGATGATGTCCCCTACCCTGGCGGCCTTGCGGTCGGCATAGAGGTTCTGGGCGCCGGCGTCGTAGAACATGGAGCCGGTGGCCGCCAGCGGCTTCTCGTCGTAGGCCGGCAGCACAGGGGCATAGTCCGGATCGTCGGGGATAGGCTTGGTGCCATAGCTGGCACAGCCCCCGAGCATCAGCAACACCATCAAAGCCAGGCTACGCATGAGGCCTCCTTACAGCTGGTTGTTCACGTAACCCATCATGTCGTTCACGGCGGAGATGACCTTGGAGTTCATCTCGTAGACGCGCTGGGTCTGGATCAGGTTGACCAGTTCTTCGGTCACGTTGACGTTGGAGGTCTCGAGGGCCCCCTGCTGTATGGTGCCGAGGCCATCGAGGCCGGCCACGCCCTGCTGGGGGGCACCTGAAGCGCCGGTTTCCTGGAACAGGTTCTGGCCCACCGGCTCCAGGCCCTGGGGATTGACGAAGTTGGAAATGTTGAGCTGGCCCACCACTGTGGCCTGGGCTTGGCCGGGCAGCTGCACCGACACTTCGCCGTCCGTGCCGACCGTGATGGACTCGGCGTTCTGGGGAATGCTGATGGCCGGCTGCACCTCATAACCGGAGCCGGCGGTGACCAGGGTGCCCTGGTCGTTCAAGGCGAACTGGCCGTTGCGGGTGTAGGCGATGTTGCCGTCGGGTTTGAGCACCTGAAAGAAGCCGGGGCCTTCGATCATCATGTCCAGGCTGTTGTCTGTGGTCAGGCGGTTGCCCTGGCTGAAGGTCTTCTGGGTGGCGGACACCTTGACGCCCGTGCCCAGCATCAGGCCGGAGGGCATCTGTGTGTTCTGGGAAGACTGGCCGCCGGGCTGGTGGATCTTCTGGTACAGCAGATCCTCGAACACGGCCCGGCCCTTCTTGAAACCGACGGTGGAGGCGTTGGCCAGGTTGTTGGAGATCACCGAGATGTCGGTCTGCTGGGCATCGAGGCCGCTCTTGGATATCCACAGGGCAGAATTCATGGGTTACTCCTTAGCTCAAACGCAAGAGGTTGTTGTCGGACGCGTCCATGTCTTCGGCGGTCTTCATCATCTTCATCTGCAGCTCGAACTGGCGCTGCAGGTCGATGAGGGCAGTCATCTCTTCCACCGGGTTGACGTTGGAACCTTCCAGGGCGCCCTGTACCAGCCGCACGTTGGCGTCGGCCTGGGCCTGGGTGCCATCTTTTTGACGAAAGAGACCGTCTTCCCCCTTGTCGAGGTTGCGCACATCGGGGTTGACCAGCTTGATGCGGCCCACCACTTCCATGGCATTGGACGGTGCCCCCTGGGGCAAGACGCTGACAGTACCGTCGCCGCCGATCTCCAGCTTGTTGTAGGGCAGCGGCACGGCGATGGGGGCGTTGTTGTCACCCAGCACCAGTTCGCCCTTGGCGGTTTCCAGCAGGCCGGTCTCGGACAGCTTCAGGTTGCCGGCACGGGTATAACCCTCGGTGCCCTTGGCACCTTGCACCGCCAGCCAACCGTCACCTGCCACCGCCACATCCAGGGCGCGGTCCGTGGTCTGCAGAGGACCGGCCTCGAAGCGTTGGCCTGGCCTTTCACTCATGGCGAAGACGCGGGTCGGCAGGCCTTCGCCGTAGGCCTGCATGGCGCGGGCCTGGGCAAAGTCGGCCTTGAAGCCGGTGGTCGTGGCGTTGGCCAGGTTGTTGGCGCGGGCCGTCAGGGAGTTCATGTCCTGGTTGGCACCGCTCATGGCCAGGTAAAGCAGCCGGTCCATCTGTCGGTCCTCTGTCACCTCGGGGTCTATGGCTTAACCAAATGCAATTGCAGTGCCAAAAAAGAAAGCCCGCCGGATGGCGGGCCTTTTCAGCGCTAGGAGGGGCCTTAGCGGATCTGCAGTATGTTCTGCTGCAGGGTGTTGGCCACGTCGATGGCGCGGCTGTTGGCCTGGAAGTTGCGCTGGGCGCTGATGAGGTCCACCAGCTCCTGGGTCAGATCCACGTTGGAGGATTCCAGGGCGCCGGAACGGATGTTGCCGAAGGTGCCGGTACCGGCCTCACCGGCCAGGGGATCGCCGGACTCGGTGCTGGCTTTCCAGTCGGTGTTGCCGGCCTGGCTCAGGCCCTGTTCGTTGGCAAAGCGCACCATGGTCACCCGCCCCAGGGGCTCGGTGGTGCCGTTGGAGTAGGAGGCGCGCACCAGGCCGTCGGCCCCCACTTCCACCCCGGTCAGGCGGCCCACTGTCAGGCCATCCTGGTCGATGGAGTTGACGGTGAAGGCGTCGGCGTACTGGGTCTGGTTCTGGTAGTTGATGTCGATGGTCTGGTTGGCATCGGCACCGTTGGTCAGCACGCTGCCGAGGGCGGCGGTGGTGATGGTGGAAGGCACAGTCGGCGGCGTGCCGGGCTGGCCAGAGGTGTCGAAATTCAGCTGGTAGCCGTTGTAGCTGGTGCCGCCTGCGTCAGTGTAGGTGTAAGGCGGGGCACCGGCGTTGGCGATGCTGGTGGGCTGGCCGTCGACGAAGGCAAAGGCGGCCCAGGTGTTGGGGGCTGCAGCCGCCGCGTCCTTGACGTAGTAGGTGGTCATGGTGTGGGACTGGCCCAGGGAGTCGTACACCGTCACGGAAGTGGCGTTGTTATAGGTACTGGAGTCCTTGGGATCGAACTTGGTGACGTCGTAGCCGCTGTCGCCGGCCGGCAGGTTCAGGTTGATGTTGACCTTGGAGGTGGCCAGGGGCGTACCTACGGAGTCCGGTACCTGCAGCGACTGGGCGGTGGACAGGGCGGCGGAGGCGGAGGTGCCGTCGGGGTTGACCGGGAACACCTTCAGGTAGTTGCCCTGGTTGTCCACCACGTAGTTGTCTTTGTTGAGCTTGAAGTTACCGGCGCGGGTGTAGACCAGGTCGCTGCTGTTGACGTCGCTGCTCAGGGCAAAGAAGCCGTTGCCGTTGATGGCCAGATCGAAGGTGTTGTTGGTGAACTGCATGGCCCCCTGGTGGAACTGCTGGGCCACGCTGGAGGTCACGGCGCCGTCACCCACTTTGGTCTTGGGGTTGGAGAAGATGGAGCTGGCATAGACGTCGGCAAACTCGGCACGGGACTCCTTGAAGCCATAGGTGTTGGCGTTGGAGATGTTGTTACTGGTGACGTCCAGGTCTTTCTGGGCCGCGTTCAGGCCGCTCAGGGAAATATTGAATGACATGACTCTTTCCTCTCAGATCAGGCTTTGGCTACTTCAAGGACATCGCTCAGCTTGATGCCCCCCATGCCCTGCAGGTTCAATACAACGCCGCCCGAGGACGCCGAGCCCAGGGTGACAGATTCCACATTGGCGTAAGCCGCCACTGGGAGGTCGACGCGGTCCTGGCCCACCAGGGCCTGGGCCTTGATCACATAGTTGCCGGCCGGCATGGCTTTGCCGGACGAGTCGGTGCCGTCCCAGTCGATCTTGACGTTGCCGGCGCTCTGGTCGCCCAGATCGAGGGTCTTGATCAGCTGGCCGTTCTGGTCCTCGATGCGCACTGTGACGTTCTTCATGTTGTCACTGGAGGTGAGCATGCCGCTCATGCCACTGCCATTGCCGTCCAGGTAGCCGGTGTCGGTAGGCACCAGTACCTTCTGCCCCACCAGGGTGGAGGCCTGCAATGCCTGGCTTGACGTCATCACCTCGTTGAGGGAGCCGAACTGGTCTGAGACCGAGTTGATGCCGTCGACGGTGGCAAAGGAGGCCATCTGCGAGATCATCTGGTCGTTGTCGGCGGGCTTGAAAGGATCCTGGTAGGCCAGCTGTTTGGTCAGCAGCGCCAGGAAGTCCTTCTGGTCCAGGCCGGTCTTTTTGGTGGTGCCCGTGGTATCCGTGGTGTCCCAACGAGAGTTGGCCAAGGGATCCGTGGAACTGGTGGATGAAATGGTCATCTAGTGCCCCTCTTCCTCTTTACTGACCCAGCTGCAAAGTGCGGGCCAACATCTGCTTGGCGGTGTCCGCAACCTGCACATTGGTCTGGTAGCTGCGGGAGGCGGAGATCATGTTGGTCATCTCCTCCACCACGTTGACGTTCGGCTTGTAGATAAAGCCGTCCTTGTCTGCCATGGGGTGATCGGGATGGTATTCCTTCACCAGCGGCTTCTGGGATTCCACCACCCCCAGTACCTTGACCCCAACCCCCTGCTGCTGGTCGGCCTGGGCCTCGCTCAGGGCGGCGGCAAAGACCGGCTGGCGGGCCCTGTAGGTGGTGCCGGCGGAGCTGGACACCGAATCGGCGTTGGCCAGGTTGGAGGCGGTGGTGTTGAGGCGCACCGACTGGGCGCTCATGGCGCTGCCGGCGATGTCAAAGATCCGATAGAGGCTCATGGTTATTCTCCTTTGATCGCGGACATCAGGCCTTTGATCCGGCCGCTAAGGAACTGCAATGAGGTCTGGTATTCCATGGCGTTTTGCATGAAAAGGCTGCGCTCGACCTGCACGTCGACGGTGTTGCCGTCGCCGGTGTCAGGCTGGTTGGGGTTGCGGTAACCCACTGCCGGGTCGAGGCCAAGACTTGCCGCCAGGTGCCGATCGTTGGTGCGCACCAGGGACTGGCCCCCCTGCTGGCCGGACTGGGCTTCGGCCAGGGCGGCCTTGAAGTCCAGATCCTTTGCCTTGTATCCGGGGGTGTCGGCGTTGGCCAGGTTGCTCGCCAACAGCTCGGCGCGCTCCTGGCGCACCTGGACCGCGTATTGGGAGATACCGAATGCCTTGTCGAAACTGATTGCCATGGTCTTGCCTCCGTTGACTAGTCAAACAGAGGCAAGATATGTGCCAATCAGATGTTTTCTTTGCGGCGGTAAAGGATGCCGGGGTTGCAGCGCACCATCTCGAACTGGGTGGCGGCGGTGGGCATGGATTCGGAGGCGCCGAGGAAGAGGTAGCCACCGGGATTGAGGGTGCGGGCTATGCCTTCGAGGATCTTCAGCTTGTTCTCCTGGGAGAAATAGATGAGGACGTTGCGGCAAAACACCAAGTCGAACTTGCCCAGCAACGCATAGCTGGACAAGAGGTTGAAGTGGCGGAAGGTCACCAGGCGCTTGACGTTACCCTTGACCTTCCAGGTGCCATCGGGGGTTTCGTCAAAATACAGGCGCCGACGCTCGTCGCTCATGCCGCGGCCCAGGGCCAGGCTGTCGTACTCCCCCACCTGGCATTGGCTGAGCATGCCCTGAGAGATGTCGGTGGCCAGGATCTGCACCCCGCCCGGCAAGGTGCCGGGTTTCTTGACCTGGTGCTCCAAGGCCTTGATGGCGATGGAGTATGGTTCCTGCCCGGAGGAACAGGCGGCGGACCAGATCCGCACCGTCTTGCCGCCCTTGCCCAGCTCCGGGAACAGTTTTTCCGTGAGCAGCTCGAAAGGGTAGCTGTCGCGGAACCAGAGGGTTTCGTTGGTGGTCATGGCGTCGATGACGGCCGTCTGCAATTCGCGATCGCGGCCGTTGATCACCATCTGGATCAGCTGACCCAGGGACTCCTGCTTGTAGCGCCCCAACAAGGGCGTCAGTCGGCTCTTGACCAGATACTGCTTGTTGTCACCCAGCACTATGCCGCACTGGCCTTCGAGATACCGCCGAAAGGTGCCGTAATCCTGCTCGCTTAACGCTTTATCCACTTAACCCGCCTCTATCATCAGGCATTCCTTGACGGCATTGGCCAGTTCATCGGGATTGAATTTGGCAATGAATTTGTTGGCGCCCACCTTCTGGACCATGGCCTGGTTGAAGACGCCGGACAGGGAGGTATGGAGTATGACCTGCAGATCCTTGAGCTTGGGATCGGCCTTCACTTCCGCCGTCAGGGTATAGCCGTCCATCTCCGGCATCTCCACGTCGGAGATCAGCAGGCAGACCATCTCGGTGACGGACTTCTGGCAGCGCTCGGCCATGTCCTTGAGGAAGTTGAGGCCCTCACGGCCGTCCTTGACCAGCTCAATGGGGATCCCCAAGGGCTCCAGGGCACGCTTGATCTGGGCACGGGCCACGGAGGAGTCGTCGGCCACCAGCAGCAGCCTGTTGCGTTGCAGGCTCTCGGTGCCCTCGAAGGTACTGGCACTGGCCATGGCATTGGCGGGGCTGATCTCGTCGAGGATCTTCTCCACGTCCAGCAGCTCCACCATGTCGCCGTCCACTTCGGTGACGGCGGTCAGGTAGCTGTGACGCCCCGCCCCTTTCGGCGGCGGCTGGACGTCTTCCCAGTTGCAGTTGACGATGCGGTCCACAGAGTGCACCAGGAAGCCCTGCACCGAGCGGTTGTACTCGGTGATGATCACGAAGCAGTTGGAGACGTCTTCGGTAGGCCGGCCGCCCATGGCCTGGCGCAGATCGATGACCGACAACGTCTGGCCGCGGATATGGGCCACACCGCGGATGCTGGACTTGCGCTTGGGCAAGGCGGTCAGGGGCGGGCACTGCAACACTTCCCGCACCTTGAAGACGTTGATGCCGAAACGCTGCCGGCCCCCCAGCTTGAACATCAGCAGCTCAAGGCGGTTTTGCCCCACCATCTGGGTACGCTGGTTGACCGTGTCGAGAATGCCCGCCATACCTTACCTCTTAATATCGTTGTGCAGATGGGCACAGCTTTTGCGTGCCATCTTAGCACAGCCTTATGTGACTGATTATCGACGTGAACCAGCTCAGACCTAAAATTCTCGCCGCTGCCAGGGTCTTTTTCGGCCAGGCCCCGGCTTTCTTTATCGCCCTGGTCCTATTTTGGCCCAGTTTGACCTCGGCCGCGCAGCCCATGGCGCTGGACGCCCTCAAGGCCAAGGCCGAACAGGCCGTCAAAGACGCCTTGCAAGCCCAGCCCGGCGCCAGGGTCAGTGTCAAGGCCAGCGACCCCGACAACCGGCTGCGGCTACCCTTCTGTGCCGAGCTCCAGGCCAGCCTGCCGGCCAACCAGAGCCCAGGGGCCAATATTACCGTCAAGCTCTGGTGCGCCAAGCCCAAGTGGCAGTACTACCTGCCGGTCAGCACTGTGGTCACTGTGCCCATGCTGGTGGCCAGCCGCGCCCTGCCTGCCGGCCTCACCCTGGCCGATAACGACCTGGTGACCGACTGGCAACCCCAGAACCAACTCCAAGGTCGCACCTTCACCGATAAAGGCGTCATCACAGGCGCCAAACTCAAACGCGGCATCCAAGCCGGCTCCCCCATCAGCGCCGATAACCTCTGCCTGGTCTGCCGCGGCGACAAGGTAATGGTCAGGGCCGGCAGCGGCGGCCTGAGCATCACCGCCACAGGCACAGCCTTGTCAGACGGCACTTTTGGCGATACTGTCAGGGTCAGAAACAGCGGCTCAGGCAGGGTGGTTGATGCCAAGGTCGAAGCCCAGGGCCAAGTGACGGTCACATACTAAAAATTATTGCTAAAGTGTTCCGCATGGGCGCCGATACAGGTTCCGACGGAGCGCTTTTTTGTGTTCGTCAAAAACTTGACAGTTGCGAGGACAGCATGGCAATCAACAAGGTCAATCAAGGGCAGACGCAGGACTTGACCCCTGCCCGCCTGAACCAGGCCAAGCAGGCCGGGGAGCAGGCCAAGACCCAGTCCGCAGCGCCCCAAACCAGCGCCAAGCTGGCCCAGGACGCTGTCTCCATCACCCCTCAGGCCGCCGGCCTGGACAAGATGCAACGGAACATGAGCTCACAAGCCCCCTTCGACAAGGAAAAGGTCGAGAGCCTGAAGAAAGCCATTTCTTCCGGCCAATACAAGGTGGACCATCAAAAATTGGCAGATAAATTGCTTCAGTTCGAGGACGACCTCTTCGGCAACTAAGGCAAAGGCCATGACCCAAGCAACTGGTCAAGCGCATCCCGGGGAGACTCTGGATGCGCTTTTGTTTACCCAGGACAACCAACTCCAAGCCATGCTGGCCCTGCTGCTGGAGGAACGGCAGCTGCTGACCGGCCGGGATCACCACCGCCTGGCGACGGTGGCCGACAACAAGGCCGAACTGGCACTGCGCCTGCAAAACCTGGATCAGCAGATCGCCACCCACCCTGGCCGCGAGGCACCGGAAAAGCAGGAGCTGCTGCGCGCCCTCAAGGCCAAGGCCGTGGAATGCAGCCAAAGCAATGCCGTCAACGGCGAGATGATAGTGCAGCTGCAGCGCCGCCAAACCGAGCAAAGCGAGCTGCTGCTACGGGCCCTTGGCCGCAGCAACAGGACCTACAACAGCAAGGGCGTGGCCAGCAGCAGGCCCCGCCTGCTGGGGGATGTCCAGGCCTGAAGACAGCCGCCTGTCCATAACAAAACGCCGGCAATCGCCGGCGTTCTTGCATCAGTAACCCCTGATGGTCCTGGCCTTGGGCCCATGAGCGGTGCTGATCGGAACCTCGTCGTCCCCCTTGAGGTCCGCCAGGCGGCGAGTATCGAGCCGCAGTTCGGTGATGTAGCGGCCGTCCAACTGGTAGCTGCGCAGCACCTCGGCGCCCTTGACCACCCCCTGGACCCGCACCAGGCTGGACTCGTTGCTCAGCTGGCCACCCTTGAGCTGGCTCTGGCCACTGATGGTCACCCCGTAGAGCTGCTGGGCCAGCTCTTGGTAGGCCAGCAGCTTGGAGGCCTCCATGGCCTGGCGCTGGCGCTCGGCGTCGGTCTTGCCGGGCTGCTCCGCCACCAGGGCGATGCCGACCCCGTTCAACACCGGCTCGGTGCCAGACCACTGGGCGCAGGCCGGCAATGCCAGCACCAGCGTCAATACAAGACTTCGCATTCAATCCTCCTCAGGGCCGCGCCGCTTCCCGCTCCAGGTAGCCATCCTTGAGGCTGACCTGGCGCTGCTGTCCTTCGTCTTTACCCAACGCCTTCCTCGGCAAGAAGCCCTGGGCCGTGGCCACCACTATCTTGGACTGGATGCCGATGATCCGTACATTGACGTCCACCCCATCGGGGCGGCTGTCGAGGGTGCCGGCCAACACGAAGTCCACCGGCAGCTTGCGGTTCTTCTGCTGGGCGTCGCGGCTCAGGAAAAGCTCCCCCTTGGGGCTCACCTGCACCGAACCCAGGCTCTTCAAATCCACCAGGGTGTAACCAATCTGGTGCAGGTGGCTGGTGAAGCTCTCGGCCAGCGCCAGCCCCAGGGGGCTGGTCTGCAGGGAGCCGGCATCCACCAGGCTGCTCACCACCAGAGGGGTGCGGTAATCGATATAGCGGGCGTTGGCCATCAACTGCTGGCTCAGCCCCGCCACGAACTCGTCCAGGGGGGAATGGGCAGGCTCAAACCAACTGTCGGCGCGGGCCATGGGGACCATGAGCACCAGGGCCAGGATCCAATGTCGTAACATAAGGCATGTCCTCTTGACCGTTATCCGGCTTATCGGCATCACGGGGCCAGGCTTTATACTTTTGGAACGGCTTTTGCAAAATCTTCGCCAAGTCCACCACCTTTTGACGCCCATGAAACTGCTCGCCATTCTCTGCGCCCTGCTGGCCCTGCCCACCCAGGCCAGCTGGTATCAAGTTACGGGCCAGGCCAGCCTTGACCAGGACAATGCCCGCCAGCACGCCATCGACGACGCCCTGGCCCAGGCCCGCTTTTATGGCGGCCTGAGGGACGACGAGGGCCAGAGCGGCAGCGCCGTCCGCCAAAGCCAACTGGTCAGCGAACGCGAGGAAGGCGGCCAGCAAAAGGTCACCTTGCTGGTGGAGCTGGACGACAGCCCAGGCCGGCAATGCTGGCAGCGCCAGCCCATCAGCCTGCATCGCTTCAGTTGGGCCAGCCCTGACCAGGCCATCAGCGGCCTGGTCGGCGATCCGGGGCAAGGCATTGCCATGGAGGCGGCAAGGTTGCTCCGCGAGCGCCAAGGCGCGCTGGTGCCGGTGGGCGACATAGGCGCCACCCTGGACCAGCCCCAGGCCAAGGACAACAACAACCTTCAGCTGGTGGCCGAAAGGCAGGGGGCCCGCTGGTTGCTGGGAGGGCGCCTGGTACGGCTGCGCGACCAGCTCCAGGCCGCCTCCTGGTACAACCCCTGGGGCCAGGACAAGCACCAGCTGACCCTGGCCATGGACGCCTGGCTCATCGACAGCTTCTCCGGCAAGCGCATCTTCGAGCGCCGCTACCTGGCAGACGCCGAACTGTCCACCAGCACCCTGCTGGACACCCAGGATCCCAGCTTCTGGCTGAGCCCCTTCGGGCAAAAACTGCAGCGCAGCCTGCAGGAGATGGTCCAAGACGTGGAAGCCGCCCTGCCCTGCCAGGCCAGCCAATGGCCCATACTGTCGGTCTCCAGCGACGGCCTGCTGATCGACGCCGGCCTCAAGGCCGGCCTGGGCCCTGACGACAGCTTCACCGTGCTGCAAAAGCGCACCCTGCTGACTGCCACCGGCGAGCGCCGCCAGGTGCTGGTCCCGTCCGAGACGGAACTGCACATCAGCTGGCAGTCCGACAACCAGAGTCTGCTCAAGGCCGAAGGCGCCACCCAGAACGGCAACATCCAACCCGGGGACTTCGTGCTCAAGACCTTGAATTGAACAGTAAATCGGCAGATGAACCTGTGCGGCTTTTCATCCTGGCCAGGCTGGGTATAATCGGCTGGTCCTTGGGTCTCCATAGCTCAACAGGATAGAGCACCCGCCTCCTAAGCGGGCGATCCAGGTTCGAGTCCTGGTGGGGACGCCATTTAACATCAAGCCTCGCTGACGCGGGGCTTTTTGTTATCCACATCCCTCATACGGACTGCCAGGCGCCTTGCATAGCCCGGCGCCGCTACGGCGGGTCGAGCAGCGCGCGACTGTACCCGCCTCCGGTCAGGCGCCTTGCCCAGTCCGGCGCCGCTACGGCGGGTCGAGCAGCGCGCGACTGTACCCGCCTCCGCCCTGGTGGGGACGCATCGACATCAAGCCTCGCTGACGCGGGGCTTTTTGTTATCCGCATCCCTCATACGGACTGCCAGGCGCCTTGCATAGCCCGGCGGCGACATAGCCCCTCATCGCTTTGACTACCCTACCCCGCCCACCTCGGCTATGATCCCCGCTTTTCCGACCATCTCCAGGACTTCAGGATGCAGATCAGCGACGACAAAGTAGTGCAGTTCCACTACGTGCTCAAAGACGACCAGGGCCAACAGCTGGAAAGCAGCAAGGGCCACGATCCCCTGGCCTACCTGCACGGCCACGACAACATGATGCCGGGCCTGGAAAAAGCCATGGCCGGCAAGGCCAAGGGCGACAGCTTCTCCGTGACCCTGGCCCCGGAAGAGGCCTACGGCCAGCGCCAGGAGGGCCTGAGCCAGCGTATCCCCGTCAAGCACCTGCAGGGCGCCAAGAAATGGGCACCCGGCATGGTGGCCGTGGTCAACACCGACCAGGGCCAGCGCCAGGTGACCATCGTCAAGGTGGGCCGCTTCATGGCCGACGTGGACCTCAACCATCCCCTGGCCGGCCAGACCCTGACCTTCGACGTCGAAGTGCTGGACGTACGTGACGCCACCGACGAAGAGATAGCCCACGGCCACGCCCATGGCGTTGGCGGTCACCACCATCACTAAGGCGCTCGCCCTTCTGCTAAGATGGCCTGAAAGGCCCTGATTGAGGACTACAGCATGCCCCTTCTCGACAGCTTTACCGTCGACCACACCCGCATGAAGGCCCCGGCCGTGCGCGTGGCCAAGACCATGAAAACCCCCGGCGGCGACACCATCACCGTCTTCGACCTGCGCTTCTGCCTGCCCAACCAGGAGATCCTCTCCGAGAAGGGCATCCACACCCTGGAGCACCTCTTCGCCGGCTTCATGCGCGACCACCTCAACGGCGACAAGGTGGAGATCATCGACATCTCCCCCATGGGTTGCCGTACCGGCTTCTACATGAGCCTCATCGGCGCTCCCAGCGAGCAGCAGGTGGCGGACGCCTGGCTGGCGGCCATGGACGACGTGGAAAAGGTCCAGGACCAGTCCCAGATCCCGGAACTGAACCTCTACCAGTGCGGCACCGCCGCCATGCACTCCCTGGCCGAAGCTCAGGAGATAGCCCACAAGATCAAGAGCCGTGGCGTCACCGTTAACCTCAACGACGAGCTGGCCCTGAGCGACGACTTCCTCAAGAAGCATTCCTGAGGCAGCAAAAAGCCCGCGCTAAGCGGGCTTTTTTGTGGCCGGCATCCAAGCGGCTCAGAACACCGAGCGGTAGTAGAAGCCCCACTGGTTGCCGTCGCCCTTGGTGCCACCCGGCATGGAGACGCCGTTGTACTTGTCCAGCTCGTACTCCACCCACTGGTAGCGCACCCCCACCCAGTTGTGCTGGTCGAGCTGGTAGTCGTACTGGACTATGGCGCCCAGGGCGTCCTTGAACTTGAATTTCTCGTGGTTGCCGTCCAGCTTGATGTCGCTCTTGACGTCGAAATGCCAGGAAGGCCCCACCGAGAACTTGTGGCGGCCCATCTGGTAAAAGGGCAGCAGCTCCAAGGTGTAGCGCTTGAGGTTGAGGTCGCCGTCATTGTTGAACTGGTAGCCGACGTTAAAGGCGGCGCCGAAGCTATCCTTCTCCCACTGGGCTCCCAGCCCCAGGTGGTAACGGCTGCCGAAACGGACCTTTTCCGAGCCGCCGCTGTAGTTATCCACCACGAAGCTATCGCCGCCACCGGTGTAGCCGGCAAAGAAGCTGAAGGCCAGGCCCTGATCCTGGCCAAGTTTGCCGCCCTGTTGAACATAGGCATTGTCGGCGGCCATGGCCGGCAGGGCCAGGACAGACGCAAGCAGCAGGTAAGGTCGCATATCACCCTCCATGGGTATGGTGCGTTATTATGATCCCCAACAATCTTAGACGTAACTTAATGAACGCCCAAGAATTATCCAGCCACCGTCATCGCAACGGCCTGACCTTCACCCTGGCGGGGCTGC
Source organism: Gallaecimonas kandeliae (assembly GCF_030450055.1). Classification (NCBI taxonomy): domain Bacteria; kingdom Pseudomonadati; phylum Pseudomonadota; class Gammaproteobacteria; order Enterobacterales; family Gallaecimonadaceae; genus Gallaecimonas; species Gallaecimonas kandeliae. The sequence goes on along the minus strand of NZ_CP118480.1, from coordinate 1,134,499 downwards.
TGCTGCTGGCCCTGGGCCCCTTTTGCCTGGTCAAGGGCTGGTACGGTCCCGGCATGGTGCTGCTGCTGGCCTGCCCCGTGCTGCTGGCGCTGGGCATCGGCAAGCTCACCGAGCCCAAGGTGAGCCTGTCCATCAACAGCCAGAGCCTGTCGCTGCACCACAGGCGCGGCGGCTGGAGCCTGCGCTGGCGGGACATACAGCGCATCGACCAACTCCGTATCGGCAGCGGCTTCGAGATGCGCGAACTCCCCTACATCGGCTTTCGCCTCAAGCACCCCGAGCCGCTGCTGGACACCATCAGCCCGCGCCTGGCGGTGGGGCTGCTCACCGAACAGCGCAACATACTGCTGCTGGCCCTCGGCAGCCAGCCTACCGCCAGTGCCGAGGATCTCTTCGAACCCCACCAATACCAGGCCCCGTCAGGCAAGCACTACCAGGGTGTCACCGCCATGCTGGGCCAGCGCATGAAACGGCTGCGGGAGTTGACCGGCTTCGACCTCATCATCAACGAAGAGCTGGCCGGGCAGGACGGCCTGGCCGTGCTGCGCCGCTACTGGGCCCAGGGCCAGCAGGACGATCAGCCCTGACGTCGGCAGAGATAAAGCGCTGCCGCCATCAGCAGGCTGCCCAGCGCCAGCCGCCCCCAGTCGGCGTGGCCGCCCCAAATGGTCACGTTCACCACTATGCCGGCGGGGATCAGCATGTTGTTCATCACCGCCAGCTGCTGGGCATTGACCTTGGTGGAACCAAAGCTCCAGCCGAGGTAGCCCAGGCCCGAGGCCACTATCCCCAACCACAGCAGCACGCCCCATTGCAGCGTCGTCTGGGGTGGTTTCTGCCAATCCCCCAGCAGCCACGCCGCCAGCAAGGTCACCAGCAGCGCGCCTAAAAAGAACCAGGCGAAGCGGGCCCTGTGGCTCAAGGGGCTGGCCTGGCTCTGGTGGCGGTACCAGACCTGGCCGAAGGCAAAGCAGGCGTTGGCGGCCTGGATGAGGGCAAAGCCGTGCCAGTAATCACTGCTCAGTTCTGTCCAGCGGATAACGCCGGCCCCGGCCACCGCCAGCAGCGCCGGTGCCCAGAAATGGCGTGGCCAGCGCCGGTTAAAGAGATCCGCGAAGAGGCTGACGTAGAGAGGGGTGAAAATGGTGAACAGCAGCAGCTCCGGCACCGACAGGTAACGGTAGCTGTGGTAGAGAAAGAGGTACATCACCCCTATCTCCACCGCCCCCGTCGCCATCAGCACCAGGGCCTGGCGCCAGGGCAAGGGCCGCCAGAACGGCAGGAACACCAGCAATGCCAGGGCCATGCGCGAGGCGACCGCCAGGTAGGCGTCCACCTGGCCGGCCAGGTAGGCGCCTATCAGCGAGAAGGAAAAGGCCCAGAGGGCCGTTATCAGCCAGAGCAGCCCCACCTCAGCGCACCGAGGCGTAGAGCCAGACCGGCATGCCGCCGTACTGGGCCAACTCACCCCGCACCATGCCGAGCTTCTCGGCGACCCGGATGGATCCGTTGTTGTCGGGGTGGATAAGGGCCAGGATATGGGGCAGCCCCAGCTCCGCGTGGCCGTGCTCGAGCACCACCTTGGCCGCTTCAGTGATCAGCCCCTGGCCCCAAAACGCGGGCAGCAGCCGGTAGCCCAGCTCCGGCAGGCCGAATTCCGGCAGGAATTTGATGCCGCAAAAGCCGATCACCTGGCCGCTGGCCTTGTCCACCACCGCCAGGCGGCCGTAGCCGTATCGTGCATAGTCGGCAAGAGGCGCGGCCTTGAGCCAGGCCTCGGCTTCCTCGAGGCTGACAAGGGGCTGCTGGCCCGTGTAGCGAACTATCTCGGGGTCGGCATTCATGGCCAGGAAGGCCGGCACGTCCTCCAGGGTGAAGTGGCGCAGCAACAGTCGGGGTGTTTCCAACACGGCAAGGTTCCTTCGGGTAAAAAGCCAGCATAACCAAAGGCCTCCCTCCTGGGCTATAAAGAATAGGGTGCCAATGAAATGACGGGAGATGCCTGTGGAGCTCTTCGGCCTTACCATCAACACCGAGGCGGTGTCGGCCTTTGCCGTGCTGGCACTGGTGGGATACCTGCTGCTCAAACAATATTCCTGCGTCTTTTCGGTCCAGTTCAAGAGCGGCAAGGTCAAGGTGACCAAGGGCACAGTGCCGCCGGACTTCCTGACTGCCTGCCAGCGCCTGGCCGCCAACCGCAACGTCAAGGGCAGCGTCTTCGGCTACAAGACCCGGCTGGGGGTGCAGCTGGAGTTCTCCGCCAACTTCCCGCCCCTGGCCAAGGACAAACTGCTGTCCGCCTTCCCCTTCCAGCGCCTCGACAAGAGCTTCTTCCGCCGCAAGGCCCCCAAGCACAAGCTGCGCCGCTCCCCTCACAAGGAAGAGGACGAATAAAAAAAGGAGGCCTGAGCCTCCCTTTTCAATGTCTCGGCTTTAACCGAACAGCTGGGCCTTCAGCCATTTCAGGAAGATAAGCCAGGCCGGCACGGGCCTGGTGTCGTCCACTATGGTCACCGGGATCACCTGGTCGTGGCCGTCGTCAAAATGCAGCACCAGCTCCAGCTTCTCCGGCTGCTCCATGGGCCTGTCGGCCTTGACGTCCAGCACCAGGGCCTTCTCGCCGTCTTCACCGTCGGCGAAGCGCAGCTGAGGCTGGGGCAGGCTGATGTCGCGGCTGTCGGCATAGTGGTGGCCATGGCGGCTCTTGCCGAGGAAGCGCAGCTCGGCGGTGAGGCCCAGCTCGCCGTCGGCGCCGCCCTCACGCTTGATCACCAGGCCGGCGGGGCCCTGGCTCTCGAAGAGGGTCAGACTGTCCTGCTCGGCGCTCAGTTTGCCCTTGAGGGGCCAGTTCAGGGACACCACTACAGGGTCGTGATCCGAGGAGCTAAAGGGGCCGTCGGATTTCACCAGGGCGCCGGTGTACTGGCTGGAGTAGGTGAAGAGGTTGCTCTCGGCGGCGTTGATATGCCAGTCGGTGATGGCGGCGACCTTGGTGGCCAGATCCGGGGTGGCCAGGGCCTGGTCCAGGCGGCCGACCATGCCGCCGTACTGGTAGGAGTAGGCGTGGTCTTCGGCCAGTTTGACGAAGCCGTAGCCTTTGCTGATCACCCGGGCCGGGCCGTCCAGCTGGGGCGCTTGGGTGTTGTCACCGAGGTAGGTGTCGTGGGCTGTCTTCAGCTCGCGGTCCAGGGCCGGGATCTGGGTCAGCACCAGCAGGGGATCTTCGTTGCCGTAGGCATTGAAGTCGCCCAGCATCAGGGTCGGGGTGGCGCTGGCCTCGATCTTGTCGGCGATCAGGGCCACTTCGCTGTTGCGCAGCTCGTTACAGCTGCCCTGGCCGTCGTCGGCCTTGCCTTCCTCGTCCTCGGCGCAGCTGCTGCCCTTGGAGCGCAGGTGGTTGAGGGCGAACTGGAAACTCTCCCCTTCGGCCTGGCCTTCATAGACCCGCTTGAAGCGCTGCAGCAGACTGGGGCGGCCACCGTGGTGGATGTTCTCGCTGCCGTCCGCGTTGAGGGTGATCTGGTTGGGCATCTCCAGGAGCTGCACCTCGCCCTGGGGCGCGACCTTGGCCGGACGGTAGATCATGGCGGCCATGATGGCGTCGCTGCCGACGAAACCGTCCTGGGCCGGCTTGATGATGGCGTATTGCTTGTCTTGGGGCAGCTCGGCGTTCAGAGCCGTCACCAGGCTCTGGATGGCGGAATCGTCGCCGAAGCCGTTGTTCTCCACTTCCAGCAGGCCCAGGATGTCGGCGTCGATGGCCAGCAGGGCGTGGACAATCTTCGCCTGTTGCAGGGCAAAATCCGCCGCCGTCTTGGCGCCGCGGTTCACACCCAGGGGGTTGGTGCCGCCGCCCACAGCCTCGTTGAAGTAGTTGAGCACGTTGAAGCTGGCGATACGGACCTGGCCGTCGGCGGCCAGCACGGGGGCGCTGGTGCGGTCATCCAGGTGCACGAAATCGCCGGCGCCTACTTGGTTGCCCGCCAGCAGGCGGTAGTTGCCGTAGGAATAGGTCATGACCCCTTCGAGGTTCTGCACCCGGTCGCCGACCCGGATATAGCCCTGCTCGGCATCCAGCCCCGGGAAATAAGGGATGACGCCGTCGGCAGGCTTGTTGTCGGTGTCGATGTAGAGGCTGCGGGCCTGGTTGGCGGCCGCCAGGGCCTTGGCGTCGTCGCTGAGCGCCGGGTAGAGCTGGGTGGGCATCAGCAGCGGGCCACCGTGGGCCAGCATCATGTTGTTGCGGGACGCGGCGTAGTCGTAGCTGAAGGGGCGGGTCACCTGCATGTCACTGTCCTGGGTGAGGCGCACTTCCATGCCCTCGACCCGCTCCAGGGAGGCGGGCACGTCGTCACCCACCTCGAGATCCACGGGCTGGACAGGGGCCAAGTCCAGAGGACTCTGGGCGAAGTGGTCCATGGCGATCTCGGTCAGGCCGTAGTACTCCTTGACCAGGCCCTCCACGCAAAGGGCCATGCCGGGCTTGATGCTGGGATCCGGCGCCTTGCCGGTGAACACGAAGATGCCGTCTGAGGTGGCCGGGTCGCCGTCACCGGCGCCGTCTTGCAGGAAGAAGCCCTTGAAGAGGCCGCTGACCACCTGGGTGACACGGCCCTGGGTGACAACGGGATCGCTGCTCTGGTAGCTGCCGGCCGGCACCAGGGGCGAGCTGGCGCCGGGACCCTGGATGCTGGGAATGCTCTGCCATTCTTGGGGGCACTGCCAGGCGGTGGGCGGCTCGCTATCGGCGCCGCAGTCGCTAAGGCCGGTGCAGCCCAGGCCGCCGAAGCTGTCCTTGGCAAAGGCCTGCCACTGGCTGAAGTCGAAATCGCCGGCAGGGCTGCCGGGCAGGCGGCGCAACGTCATGTCCTTGGTGGACTTGCCGGGAGCTGTGAACTCGGAGCCCGGGTCGACGCCGATGATGCCGACCTTGTCCAGGGCCACGCCGTTCCTTTCCAGGGCCAGGGCATCGTCACCGTTGAAGTTGATGGTGCCGGAACGGATGTCGGCCTTGATGTCGGCACTGGCGCTGGCGTGGGCCAGCACCAGGCTGGCGCCGGGAGCCAGGGTGCCGGAGAGCGGCACGCGGGCCGTGGTGGTGCTGGCGCCGTTGAAATAGACGGCCAGGGCCACGCCATCGAGGTTCTCTTCGGTGGTGCCGGTGTTGCTTATCTCCACCGCCTTGTTGTAGCTGCTGCCTTCCACATATTCGCTGATCAACAGATCGGCAAAAGTCGGCTGACTGGTGAGCGCCAAGGCCACCAGTAAGGTTTTCTTCTTAAGCATGTTGTTCATCCTGTTGTTCGTTATGTCCCTTTCCGGGGCGACCATTGTCGGCAAACCAACTTTTTGTTAACAGGGCACGGTTTTTCCAACTCATTGCCCAGGCTGGCTTTTTGACCAGTCATTTCCTGGCCTGCCGAACAAGGCACGCTTTTTTAACAAATGGATGTGACAAAGGCGCGACAAGGCGCCAGAAAGCCAAAAGGGGCGGGTTTGAGAATGGCCTTGGCCCTGTGCTAGGCTCAGCGCCTTACTTGCACCGACAAAAGGGGTCACCTCATGACCATCAGCAAAGACAAGGTAGTGACTATCCACTACACCCTGAAAGACGACGCGGGCACCGTTCTCGACACTTCCGCCGGTGGCGAGCCGCTGGTCTACCTCCATGGTCACGGTAACCTGATCCCGGGTCTGGAAAGCGAGCTGGAAGGCAAGGCCGCAGGCGACGCCCTGGACGTCACCGTTGCCCCCGAACACGGCTACGGCCCCTACCACCAGGAGCTGGTGCAGGAAGTGCCCCGCAGCGCCTTCCAAGGCGTTGACGCCATCGAAGCCGGCATGCGCTTCACCGCCCAGACCGACGCCGGCCCCCGCACCGTCGTCGTGCGTGACGTCACCGACGAGACCGTCACCGTCGACGGTAACCACCCCCTGGCCGGCCAGTTCCTGCATTTCAGCGTGGAAATCGTCGAACTGCGCGACGCCGAGGAAGAAGAGCTCGCCCATGGCCACGTCCATGGCGCCGGTGGCCACCACCACTGAGCCCTGAAAAAGCCCGCACCCGCGGGCTTTTTTGATCCAGCACAGCAAAGCCCTCAGGCCCCTGCCCCAGCCTTGATCCCGATCAGGGTATCCCCGCCCCTCAGTGCCTACTTTTTGTCCTGCAAGGATTAAGACAAGGAGGCTGCCATCTGGACCCAACTGCTTTTCGGCGGTGCCGCCTAGGCGACGCCGTCGGTATCGCCAGCCTGCTCACCCTGGTGGGGGCCCTGGGGGTGATCGGCTACTGCGCCGGGCTCTCCGTTTACAAAGCCATCAAAGACGGTGACGGAAAATAAGCATTGGGCTAATATCGGCCCATGCTTAAACGAACTATCTTCCTGATACTGCTTGCCATTTCAGTCCGGCCCGCCCTGGCGGAGCCGGCCTTGTGGCAAGTGGACACCCCCCAGGGCCGCCTCTGGCTGCTGGGCTCCATCCATGTCGGCAAGCGCGACTCCAGCGACCAGCTCAAGGCGGTGGCTGACCGCCTGCCCCAGGTCCATACCCTGGTCCAGGAACTGGCCCCGGAGCAGATGACCCTCCAGCCCATGCAGGCCGCCATCATGGCCTATGGGGTGATCAAGGACGGCAGCCTCAAGGATCAGCTCTCTCCCAAGGCCTACCAGCAAATCGCCCAGATGGCCGGCGACTACCAGTTGCCCATGGCCCAGTTGGACCGGATGCGGCCCTGGTTCGTGATGATGACCCTGATGCAGAGCGCCCTGGCCCGCCACCATTTCGATCCCAGGCTCGGCATCGACAACCAGATGCTGGCCATAGCCCGGCAGCGCGGCTGGCAGCTCCATGGCCTGGAGTCGGTGGACCGCCAGTTCCAGGCCCTGAGCAGTACCGACAGCTACGCCGACCAGATGGTGCAGGACAGCGCCAAGGAGATGGACGGCCTGGACGATACCCTGACCCCCATGCTGGCGGCCTGGGGCCAAGGGCAACTGGGCAAGCTGGGGGATCTCTGCCCCCTGAGCCAGGGCCAGGGCCCTGCCTACCAGGCCATGCACGACGCCACCCTCAAGGCCCGCAACCACGAATGGCTGCCCAAGCTCGCCGACATCGCCAAGGGCTCCGACAGCCTGGTGGTGGTGGGTCTCGGCCATATCATCTGCCAGGACGGCCTGCTCAAACTGCTGGCCGCCCAGGGCGACAAGGTGGTCAGGCTGCAATGAGCGAAAGGCTGAGGCTGCTGAGCGAATACCGGGCCCTCTGGGCGGCGCCGCCCAGCGCCTGGAAAGACGACTACCCTGTGCTCTACCACCTGGTGCAGCAGGAAGCCCGCCATCCCCTCTTGCACCAGAACCAGGTACGGACCACGCCCTTCCTGGACGAACTGCCCTGGCTGGCGCGCCTCAACCGCCAGCTCTGCGCCGAAAACCCCCGCCTGGCCGATCTCGGTGAAGCCGTGCCGCCGTTGCTCCAGCCCAGCCCCAAGACCCTGGTGGAATGGGGCTGGGTGCTGCCCAAGCCCCTGGCCGGTTACCAGGCCATCGCCATAGGCCCAAGGGCCCTGGCAACCAGTGAGGAACGTCAGTGGTTCGAAGCGGACAGGAACAGCAGCGAAGCCCTGGAGCCCATCCGTGGCCAGCGCCAATTGCTGGCCCTGGGCCTGGGCCTGGAAGAAGCCCAGCAACTGCTGCAAAAAGGGTGTGAAAGGGGCCTGCCGGCCATGGTGCTGGGGCTGAGCGGCTACCACCTGGTCAACACCTCCAGCTACCAGCCCCTGGAGCTGGAGCTGCCGGACATCCCCATGAGCAGCCTGCGCCTGCTGTCCATGACGGTAGACGAAGCCGCCAAGGACTGGCCCAACCGGCTGCTGCGCTGGCTGTTCAGGCCGGCCCTGCGCCAAGCCATATTGGAAGACCTGGCCAGCTTTGCCCGCAAGGAAGGCTACCAGGCCGAGCTGCAGCCCTTGCCGGCCATCAATGGCCGCCAGGTCCACGCCTTGGTGCTCACCAAGAAAGCCTGAACAAGGCCCCTGCCGACTGCCCCATAACAATGGCCGCCAGGTCCACGCCTTGGTGCTCACCAAGAAAGCCTGAACAAGGCCCCTGCCGACTGCCCCATAACAATGGCCGCCAGGTCCACGCCTTGGTGCTCACCAAGAAAGCCTGAACAAGGCCCTGCCGACTGACCCATAACAACGGCCGCCAGGTCCACGCCTTGGTGCTCACCAAGAAAGCCTGAACAAGGCCCCTGCCGACTGACCCATGACAACGCCGCCAAGCGGCGAACCCGGAAAGCCTGGACAGGGTCCTGCCTCAATCAGCCTTGGAAGAATTGCCAGATAAGGTCGAGGGTGGGTTGGCGGTAGGCGTCGCTCTCCAGCAGCAGTTCGTGCCAGGCTCCCGCCATCTGGTGCAGCTCCCCTAGGGGCAGGGCATCGACAAAGGCCCTTTGGCCACCCAGGCTCACCACCTTGTCTTCCCCTGCCGCCACCACCAGCACCGGCACCTGTATGGCACCGGCCCCGGCCACGGCTTCATCCATGGCCTGGAAGGCGGCATGGAGCCACTGGGCAGAGGGACCGCCGAGGCGGGCATCGGGCATCACTTCCAGCCAGTGCTGACAGAGGTCGAAACGCAGCCGTGAATGGCTGACGCCGTTTTCGTCGAAGGCCGGTTTTTTGAAAGGACCAGCCGTGGGCACGTAGCGGTGGCGGCCCTTGCGCTTGTCCTGCTGGCTTTGCCAGCGGGCCATGCCCCTGGCCACCCAAAGTGGAAAGGGCGCCGTGTTGATGCTGAACATGGGGGAGGTCATGGCCACCTTCTCGAAGGGATGGCCATGGCGCTCGAGGTAAAGGGCGGCGACACAGCCCCCCATGGAGTGGGCCAGCAGCCAGTGGCGCTTGAAGCCCAGGGGCAGCACCAGCTGGTCAACGAACTGCTTGAGATCCTCGGCGTAGTGCTGGAAGTCTTCCACGAAGCCGAGGTGGGGATCCTCGGTCTGGCGGCCTGACAGGCCCTGGCCCCGGTGATCCAGGGCCGCCACCGCTATGCCCTGGCGCTGCAATTCGAAGATCAGTTCCTGGTATTTGAAGACGCTCTCGGTACGGCCGGTGCAGAGCAGCACCAGGGTCTCGGCGCCTTTGGGAATGAAGAGGCGGTAATGCAAAGGCACGCCGTCCAAGGCCAGCATGCTGCCTTCGGCGCCGCCCTCGAAGCAGGGCTTGATGTCGGTGCTGTAGCGGTTGCCAAGCTCCGCTTCGGTCAGCCACATGGGCCATCTCCCTGAAATGCAAAAGGCAGCCCTTAGGCTGCCTCGCAATTGGTCGGAAAGACAGGATTTGAACCTGCGACCCCTACGTCCCGAACGTAGTGCTCTACCAAGCTGAGCTACTTTCCGTTGCCTGCCCGTGGGCACTGCAAAATCGGTAATTCATGGTCGGAAAGACAGGATTTGAACCTGCGACCCCTACGTCCCGAACGTAGTGCTCTACCAAGCTGAGCTACTTTCCGATACAACGGCGTGCATTATAGCGATCTGCTATAGGCATTCAAGCAAAAGCCGCAGGCCGCAGCCAGACTGGTGTTTTTTCACCCAAAGGCATCAAAAGCAACAAGAAAAAGCCCCGCCAAGGCGGGGCAAAAAGTCATGATGTCAGTATTGAGCATGGCTTGGAGGCGAGCCCCCAGGCCACCGCCGGTACTGGCGACCGGCGCTACCACCCAAAGGTGAGGTAGTCGTGAAGGACGGCCGTCGCCATCCCCTTGCCATCAACTGCTGCTCTGGCCCCCGCCCTTGCCACCAAAGCCTTGTCCTCGTGCGTCCCGTCATGGCCATCCTTATTGTTATTCGGCCACCCGGAGTTGACTTTTCAGGTCAGGGAGAAAGTCTCAGTTGATGCTTTTTCGAACGCCTCTTGCCCTGATATGGTAGTTATCGTGGTTGGGCTATGCGCTGTAACCGCAGCAGCGCGAAGCAGACTATAAACAAGACGAAAACCAAAACTCAAGCAAAATGAAACATTCTGGAAACATTTAAAAGGGAAAGGCCATGGCCAGGCGCCTACTTTGCTTTCTGGATCAGGAAGATAACCTCAGTCTGCCTTGGGCTTTGCCCATGCTGGGCAGTTTGAGCAGGGCTCACGAAGTGCAGGTGCTTTGCCGACCAGAGCACCAGCCCCTGCTGGCCGCCCTGCCCTGGCTGCCGCCTCCCCTGGTGGTAGGAGGGCCCGGCAGCTGGCCAGCCCTGCTCTGGCGGCTGCGCCGCCAACCTTGGGACAGCATCTGGGACCTCAGCCAGGCTCCCCTGACACCCTGGCGCCAGAGCCTGCCCTTCCTGATCCCAAGCCCCCACCGGTTGCTGCTGGCCGGCAGCTCCCCCTTCAAGGCCCAGCGCCTGGAACCTGGCCAGCACCAGGCCCAGCGTTTCAGCGGGGCCCTGGCCACCTTGGGACTGTGGCTGGACCACCAGTGGCTGCCGGCGCCGGATCCCGAGGCCCAGCGGCTGCTCGAGGCCATAGGCGAGCGCCCCTTGGTGGCCATCAACCTGCTGGACGACGACGGCCAGCCCTTCATGCCCCTGGTGGAACAGTTCCGCGCCCTGCTCCAGGGCCTGCCCAAGGCCGCCCTGGTACTGCTGCACCCCCTGCCCGAGGCCCTGGCGGAGCTGCGCTCGCCGCGCCTGTTCAGCCTGGACAAGCCTTCAGGACTCAGCGGCTGGCAGTTACTGGCCCGGGCCCAGAGCCTGCTGGGGGTGGACTCGGCCTGGGTGCAGCGGGCGGCCGTGCTGGGGGTGGCGCAGCTGGCCATATTCCCGGAGGACAGGAAGTACCTTGAGGACTGGCACCCCAACGATCTCAAGGCCCTGGTCTGGCGCTACCAGGATGGCGAGCCTCTGCCCCTGGCCGAGCTGCTGGCCAAGCTGCGCAAGCTCCACAAGAGCCTGGCCGAGCCCAGCCTCAACCTGGTGTGACGGGTCTAACGGCCAGGCGCCGCCAGAGCCGCTCCAAGGGGCCCTGGCCGAGGCGGCGCAAAAGGAAGGGGGACAGGTAGAGGGCGACGGCGCTGTAGCCCAGCGCCAGCAGCAGCAAGGCTCCCCTTGACCACTGGCCGTAGAAGCCAAGGCCATAGAAGAAGGCCGTCATCACCAGGCTCTGCAGCAGGTAATGGCTCAGCGCCATCTTGCCCGCCGCCTGCAAGGCCCGCCAGCGCTGCCCAAACCTCAGCACCAACCCCAGGTAACCCATGGCCTGCAGCGGCGCGAACAGCAGCAGCCAGCCGTGGCCGAAGCGGGGACTGGCCAGCAACACCAACAGCGACGGCAGCAGCCCAGCCAGCAGCCAGGCGGGCCAGCGGCGGACCAGGGAGGACTGCCAGTCAGGCCTCTGGGCGAGCGCAGTGCCGGCCAACATCAGCCCCCCGACCATGGGCAGGATGAACAGCGGCCAGGACGCCACCGTGTAGCCGAAGCTTTGCAGCCGGTACTGGACCTGCGCCAGGTAACTGCCCTGGTTGTAGAGCTGCAATGGGCCTGTATCCACGGGAGCGTCGGCCGGGGACAGGGCCAGCAGGCCCACATAGACAAGGCCGGCCAGCACCACCAGCACCGCCGCCCAGATCAGCCGCGCCGTTGGGGTGCCGCGCCGGGCAAAGGGCAGCACCACCATGGCGGTCAGGGCGTAGAGCAGCAAGATGTCGCCGTCCCAGATCAAGACGCCGTGGACGGCGCCGAACAGCGCCAGCCAGCGCAGCCGCCGGTACTGGTAGTTGAGGCCGGCCTTGGCCAGCCACACCAGCCCCATACCGAACAGTACCGACAACAGGCTGATGAACTTGCCGTCGGCCAGCAGCATGTTCAGCCACCAGACGCCCTGACTGAGGGTGCCGGGCTCGGCGAAGCGGTCGTAGCGGTATTCATCCAGTTGGCCAAAGGACTGGATATTGACGAGGAGGATGCCGAAAATAGCCAATCCCCTGGCACTGTCGATAGCGGCGAGTCGGGTGTTCATCTGAAGCCGGAGTGGAGGTCAGGATGCACGATGATGACAAGACTCTGTTTGAAAAGGAAATGCAAGATGTCCGCCGGATAGCGGCCGCGGACAAGGTGCAGAAGCTCAAGGCCGGCAACCCCAATGCCCTCGCCCGCCAGGCCGCCGCCGAGGCGGAACTGGCCGAGGACATCAACTACCTGTCCAGCGAAGCGGTGGAGCTGGTGGAACCCCATGAGGTGCTGTCCTACCAGAAACCCGGGGTCCAGGACGGCGTCTTCCGCCAGCTGCGCCTGGGCCATTACGAGATCCAAGGGGCCCTGGATCTGCACAAGAAGCGTTTCATCCAGGCCAGGGCCGAGGTATTCGCCTTCATCCGTGACAGCCACCGCATTGGCCTGCGCACCCTGCTCATCTCCCACGGCCGTGGCGAGCACGGCAAACCTGTGCCGGCGTTATTGAAAAGCTACTGCGCCAAGTGGCTCAAAGAGATGCCAGAGGTGCTGGCCTACCACAGCGCCCAGCGCCACCACGGTTCCACCGGCGCCCTTTACGTCCTGCTGCGCAAGAATGCCGAGCAGAAACGTGAGAACTTCGAGCGCCATGCCAAACGTTGGTAAGGGCCAAGAATTGAAAAGGCGCCACCAGGGCGCCTTTTCCTTTGCTCAGTAGCGGTACTTCCGCTCCCCCTGGGTCAGCATCCTGGGCTTGTCCTTGCCCAGTTTCTGCTGGTAGATGACGTTGAAGGCCAGCACGTTCTGCACATAGTTGCGGGTCTCCCTGAAGGGGATGGACTCGACGAAGGCGTCGAAGGGCAAGTCCTTGCCCACCCAGCGGTCCACCCGCTCAGGCCCGGCGTTGTAGGCCGCCGCCGCCAGGATGCGGTTGTTGTCGAAGCGCTCGAGCATCTCTTTCAGGTACTGGCTGCCGAGGCGGATATTGACTTCGGGGTCGAAGAGATCCCCCGCCTGCTTGTCCCCCAGGTGGCGGGCCGTGAGCCTGGCCGTCTTCGGCATCAGCTGCATCAGGCCACGGGCCCCCACCGGCGAGCGGGCTTTGGGATCCAGGGCGCTCTCCTGGCGGCTCAGGGCCAGCAGCAGGCTTTGGGGCAACGCCACCTCCTTGCCAAAGCGTTCGAACTCGTCAGCAAAGGCCACGGGGAAGCGCAGGGACACCAGATCCCAGCCGTCGCCGCGGATGGCCGCCAGTATGGCCAGGTTCTCGAAGCCCTGCTCATGGGCCCAGCCGGCCAGGGCCTGGCGCTGGGGCCCCGACAAGGGGGTCAGGAGGTGGTACCACTCCATGCGGGCCAGTTGGTTCTCCCCCATGTCCAGCAGCAAGGGGATGCGTTTGAGGGCGCCCATGTCCGCCAGGCCTGGCGTCATGGGGGGCACCTGGGTCTCGTTGAGCTGGAAAGGCAGGCCCAGATCTTCGGCGGCCAGGAAGCCGTAATAAGAGCGGTTCTGGGCGGCGACCTTGAGCAGCTCGGCCTTCTTGGCCGCATCCGGCTCGGTGCGGGCCAGCCAGTACTGCCAGCGTTCGTCGGCCTGTTCCTCCTGGCTAAGCACACCTATCCAGTCCCGGGCATCCATCAGGGCCCCCTGGCTCAAGGCGTAGCGGATGCGCCGCTCCGTCATCTCATCGTCCCGGTAATAGCGCACCGCCTCGTCCCGCCAGGCCACGGCCTTGGGGTTGTCGGTGTCGTAGAGCCGGGCCGTCAGGAAGCGGGCCAGCTGTTGGCGCTGGGGCGCGGTGAAGGCCACATGGTCCCTGGCCTGCATCCAGAGGCGCCAGCCCTTGACCGGATCGCGCCTGGCCGCCCTTTCCACCGCCAACACCATCAGCCGGCGGCTGCGCTCGGGGTCCACCCCCAGGGGCCTTTGATGGGCGACCCGGGCCGGGTCGCTGAACAGGGCCAGGATCTCCTTGCCGGCCTCGGCATGACCGGCGTGCAGCTGGCGGGCCAGGTAACCCAGCAGGCCGCCCTGGCCGCTGGCAAAGGCCAGCTCCATGCGGGACAACACCAGTTCCTGGGTGAGGTGCCCTGTCTTCTGCCAGGCATTGAAGAGGGGATCGCAGCCCTTGGGCAGGGAATGGCCCACCAGGTAGAGCTGCTCTGCCCCCTGCCAGGCCTCCTCCTGGGCGCCGCTTTCGAGCTTGGCCAGGAAGTAGAAGCAGCGGCGTTCTTCGTCGCTGGGGGCCTTGGCCGTCACCGCCAGCAGCGACTGCCAATCCTTGCGGCGGGCCGCTTCGTCGATAAAGCGCTGCACCAGGAAAGCGCCCAGGGGGGAATCGGGGTAGCGGTTCTCGAAGTCGCGCACCTCCTTGGCCTGGACCTTCTGGATATGGTCTTTCAGGAAGTAGTAGTCGAGGTAGCTGGCCAGCGGATGCTTGTCCAGCTGTTGGCGCAGCTTGAGGTAGGCCTTGTCGTCGCCGTTCTGCTGGGCCTTGCGCGCCGCCAGGTAGGGGTCGTCGGCCCAGGCGGCGCCAAAGAGGAAAAGGGACAGCAGCGCGATACGTCTTAAGCGCATATTCCTTCCTTAATCCGTCAGATTGCCTTGAGTTGCAGTTTCCCGAGTTTGGGTTGGATCACCCATTGGCAGTAAGGCTGGGATCTGTGCCTGTTGTAATAGTCTTGGTGTTCCAACTCGGCCGGGTAAAAGGTGTCGAGGGGTGCCAGCTCAGTGACCAGCGGCATGGAAAACCGGCTGCGAACCCTGGCCAGGGCGGCCTTGGCCGCGGCCAGTTGGTTGTCGTCACGGTAGAGGATGATGGATCTGTACTGGGGACCCACGTCGTTGCCCTGGCGGTTCAGGGTGGTGGGATCGTGGGCCTGGAAGAAGAGATCCAGCACCCTGTCCAGGCTGATGACGGCCGGGTCAAAGCGGATATCCACCACCTCGGCATGGCCGCTGTCGCCTCGGCAGACGGCGCTGTAAGTCGGGTCGGGAACCTGGCCGCCGGCGTAGCCGGAGATCACCTCGAGTACGCCCTGGATCCGCTGGAAGACCGCTTCCAGGCACCAAAAACAACCGCCCCCCAGGGTTATCTGCTCCATCTGTCCCTCCTTTGCTTGGCAGGCCCGTCCAGGTTGGGCCCCTTTGCTAGCCTTTATGGTGTCTGGGAAAAGCCCATTTCGCCAGTCAGAGTGTCAAAAAATTGCCCCTCAGACGACACAGCCTAGCTCAAGCGCATGAATACAAGGCCAACGGCCTGAATCTCCCAGCTATTTGCTGAAGGGCAATAACAAAAAGGCCACCCCAAGGGTGGCCTTTCATAAAGTCGCAGGGCCGTTCAGGCGCATAGGAACAAGGCCAGCAGCCAAAGCAACCAAGGCAGAGGCGGCTGGAACAGCCAGCGCTCCCATTGGGCCCGGCACTGCCAGCCGACGGCGTGAACGACACAGAGGGCCACGGCCAGCAGCATCAGGGACAGGCCACCGTGGCCCGGGCTCTGGCCCATGGCGACACGGACCCAGATGAAGGCCACCCCCGCCAGGGCGAGGGTGGCCGATAGCACACGAAGCAGGTTGTTGCTGAGGGTCATCTCGGTGAGGGGCCTAGTTCCGGCCCTTCTCCTCCTTGCTGTACTCGACCACTTCCAGCCACATGGCGTTGAGGATACCGAAGGCACAGGCCAGCAGCACTCCCAGGATCCAAGCGAAATACCACATAGTGCCTCCTTAATAGCTGCCGACGGAATTCTGTTCGATGTGCTGGCTGTCCACCTTGCCCCAGAGCTTGTAGTAACACCAAAAGGTGTAACCCAGCACTATGGGCACAAAGACGCAGGCCACGCCAAACATGATGCTCATGGTCTTGTAGCTGGATACCACGTCCCACAGGGTCAGGCTGTGGTCAGGCACCAGGCTGGAGGGCATCACGAAAGGGAACATGCTGCCGCCGGCGGTGAAGATGATGCCGGCACAGGCCAGGGCGCTGAACAGGAAGGCCCAGCCGGGGCGGCCCTTGGCGGCCAGCAGTACGCTCAAAAGCCCAGCCACTATGCCCAGCAAGGGCGCAATCCACAGCAGCGGCACCTTGTCGTAGTTGGCCATCCAGGCACCGCTTTTGACCGAGACGCTCTTGTTGAGGATGTTGAGGGCGCTGTTGGTGTCGCCGATGCGGTCGATGACATAGCCGTCGATGCCGAAGTTGAGCCAGAGCCCGGCCAGCACGAAGCAGGCCACCATCACCAGGCCGGCAATGACAGACGCTGTCCTGGCCCGCTGGCCGACGGCGCCGGCGGCACGCATCTGCAGGTAGTTGCCACCGTGCAGCACCAGCATGGCGACGCTCACCAATCCGCAGAGGATGCCGAAGGGGTTGAGCAGCTGGAAGAAGTTGCCGGTGTAGGTGGAGTACATCAGGTTATCCAGCTTGAAGGGGACCCCTTGCAGCAGGTTGCCGAAGGCCACACCGAACACCAGGGCCGGCACGGCGGAGCCGGCGAAGATGCCCCAGTCCCAGGCGTTGCGCCAGCGCGGGTCCTTGACCTTGGAGCGGTACTCGAAGCCGACCGGGCGGAAGAAGAGCGCGAACAGCACCAGCAGCAGCGCCCAGTAGAAGCCGGAGAAGGCCACGGAGTAGACCACCGGCCAGGCGGCGAAGATGGCGCCGCCGGCGGTGATGAACCAGACCTGGTTACCGTCCCAGTGGGGGCCCAGGGTGTTGATGGCGATGCGCCGCTCGGTGTCGGTCTTACCGACGAAGGGCAGCAAGGCCCCGGCGCCCATGTCGAAACCGGCGGTGACGGCAAAGCCGATCAGCAGCACCCCGATGAGCGCCCACCAGATGAGTTTGAGGACTTCGTAATCCATGATCAGGCCTCCTGCGCCTTGGTTTCGAAGTGGTAGCGGCCTGTCTCCAACACGCTGGGGCCACGGCGGGCATAGCGGATCATCAGGTACATCTCGGCGATGAGCAGCACAGTGTAGAAGAAGACGAAGCCGGCGATGCTGCCCATGACGTCACCCTTGGTCAGGGTGGACACCGACAGATGGGTGGGCAGCACTTCGGCGATGGACCAGGGCTGGCGGCCGTATTCGGCCACGAACCAACCCACCTCACAGCTGATCCAGGGGGCCGGCAGGGCGAGCAGGGCGAACTTGAGCAGCCAGCGCTTCTTGCCGATGCGGTGACGGGCGCTCTCGTAGAAGGCCAGGGCGAACAGCAGCAGCATCAGCATGCCCAGGCCCACCATGATGCGGAAGGTCCAGAACATGGGCGCCACCTTGGGAATGGAGCTGTCCACGGCCTTTTTGATATCCGCGTCTGTGGCGTCCACCACCTTGGGGGCGAAGCGCTTGACCAGCAGGCCATAGCCCAGATCCTGCTTCAGCTCGTTGAAACGGGCCCGGTTGGCGGGGGTGTCTTCGCCGTTCTTGAGCTTCTCCAGCTCGCCGTAGGCCAGGATGCCGTTACGGATGCGCTGCTCGTGCTCCTTCTTCAGCTCCTTGATGCCCACCACGGGCTCGTCGATGGAGCGGGTGGCGATGATGCCCAGCAGGTAGGGGATCTTGACGGCGTAGTCGGTGTGCTGGGTTTCCTGGTTGGGGAAGCCGAACAGGGTGAAGTCCGCCGGCGGCGCCTGGGTTTCCCATTCGGCTTCGATGGCGGCCAACTTGGCCTTCTGCACGTCGCCCACCTCGTAGCCGGATTCGTCACCCAGCAGTATCACGGACAGCACGGCGGCCAGGCCGAAGCTGGAGGCGATGGCGAAGGAGCGTTTGGCGAAGGGGATGTCGCGGCCCTTGAGCAGGAAGTAGCTGGACACCGCCAACACGAAGACGGCGCCGGTCACGTAGCCTGCTGAGACGGTGTGCACGAACTTGACCTGGGCGACGGGGTTGAAAATGAGGTCACTGAAAGAGCTCATCTCCATGCGCATGGTCTCGAAGTTGAAATCGGCGCCCACCGGGTTCTGCATCCAGCCGTTGGCGATGAGGATCCACAGCGCCGACAGGTTGGAGCCCAGGGCCACCAGCCAGGTCACCGCCAGGTGCTGCACCTTGTTGAGGCGGTCCCAACCGAAGAAGAAGAGGCCGATGAAGGTGGATTCCAGGAAGAAGGCCATCAGGCCCTCGATGGCCAGGGGCGCACCGAAGATGTCCCCCACGTAGTGGGAGTAGTAGGCCCAGTTGGTGCCGAACTGGAACTCCATGGTGAGGCCAGTGGTGACCCCCAGGGCGAAGTTGATCCCGAACAGTTTGCCCCAGAATTTGACCATGTCCTTGTAGATCTGTTTACCGGTCATCACATAGACCGATTCCATGATCGCCAGCATAAAGGACAGGCCCAGGGTCAAGGGCACGAACAGGAAATGGTAAAGGGCGGTTATTGCAAATTGCAGCCGCGACAAATCAACGACTTCATCACCGATCATTATCGGCCTCCTTGGATGTTGAAGGCTTAGCGCTTAGGAATTGTTGTTCGATGGCAGCGGCTCCCTGATCGGCCGGGGCGCTGAAATAGAGCACCTTGATGGTGACGATCAGCGCCAGCTTGACGACCAGGATGGCCAGGATTTCTTTTTTCAGGGAAGGGTTTCTTATGCCCATGGGGGCTCTCCTTCGTGAACCGCAGCTGAAGTATGCCCTCGACCCGAAAGCCGGATTTTGATTTGCCGCAAGTTAGGGACAGACCAGCAAAGAGACTTTTTAGGAGCCGCCAGCGGCGCGGCGCCCTGCCGACAATTCGCCCTCAGTATGGGTCAGATTTTCTACAAGGGAATGATCTGTAATGAGAAAATGCAAAGCCAATAAAAAAAGGCGCCTGCCGGCGCCCCTTGTTTATTCGCTGTCGAAAAGGCCCCTGGCCCCGTGGGGCTCGGCCCGCTGGTACTGGGGCGCCACCTTGACCTTGGCCCCCAGGGCCGCCGCCGCGTGCCAGGGCCAGCGGGGGTCGAAGAGGATGCCGCGGGCCAGGGCCACGGCGTCCGCCCTGCCCTCCTGGAGTATGGCCTCGGCCTGCGCCGGCTCTGTGATAAGGCCGACGGCGATCACCGGCATCTTCACCTGGGCCTTGATGGCCTGGGCCTGGGGCACCTGGTAGTTGGGGCCCACCGGGATCTGCTGGATTGGTGACAGGCCGCCGGAAGAGACGTGGATGAAGTCGCAGCCCCGCTCGTCAAGCACCTTGGCAAGCTCGATGCTTTGTTCGAGATCCCAGCCCCCTTCCACCCAGTCGGTGGCGGAGATCCGCACCCCCACCGCCACCTTGCCTGAGACGGCGCCGCGTACGGCGTCGAACACCGCCAGCAGCAGCCGCATGCGGTTCTGAAGATCCCCGCCGTACTGGTCACTACGCCGATTGGACAGGGGCGACAGGAACTGGTGCAGCAGGTAGCCGTGGGCGGCGTGGATCTCGATGAGTTCCAGGCCGATACGCTCGGCGCGGCGGGCCGCCTCGGCAAAGGCGGTGACGATGCCGTCGATGCCGGCCTGGTCCAGGCTCAACGGTGCCGGTTGCCCCTCGGCGAAGGGCAGCTCGCTGGCCGAGACCGTCTGCCAGCCGTGCTCGGCATCGGGGGCCAGGGCGGCGCCGCCGTCCCAGGGCCGCTGGGTGGAGGCCTTGCGGCCGGCATGGGCCAGCTGGATACCCAGCGGCATGTCGGAATAGCGGCGCACCGACGTCAGCACCTGGCCCAGGGCCGCCTCGGTCTGGTCGTCCCAGAGGCCAAGGTCGGCATGGGTGATGCGGCCGCGAGGCTCGACAGCCGCCGCTTCCAGGATGAGGAGGCCGGCACCGGACTGGGCCAGGTTGCCCAGGTGCATCAGGTGCCAGTCCCCCGCCCTGCCCTCCTCGGCCGAGTACTGGCACATGGGGGCTATGACGATGCGGTTCGGCAGGGCCAGGGGCCCCAGCTGCAAGGGGGTGAAGAGTTGGCTCAAGGTCTTGTCCTCGAAATTGACTGTGGCCACAGGGTAGAAAATGTGACGGCCATCACGCAAGACGGCACCCTTTTCTCACCTGGGCACCAAAAGGTAACCCAGGCCCCTAAGATGGCGCCCTCTGACAACAGCCTGGATGACAGCAGGCTGGGGCTATGGCCTCGGATCCGCATAAAAATGCAGAACCGTGAAGTCCACCCGTGACATTTTCGCCCAAAAAGCGTTTGATTTATTTCGTGGCGAGGAGATCCGACCCGGTTCTGGCTGTACCACGGGCAAGGGCATAAACGCCTTGGCCCGTGCCAAAGCGGACTCCGCCTATCACCCCTGCGGTACCTGCAAGATGGGCGAAGATGCCCTGAGCGTGGTCAACAGCCAGGCTCAAGTCCACGGCGTAGCGGGGTTAAGGGTGGTGGACGCCAACATCATGCCCAGCATCATCTCAGGCGACCTCAACGGCCCGACGGTGATGTTGGCGGAGCCATGCACCGATCATATTTTGGGGAACAAGCTGCTTGCACCTGCCATTACCCCTGTCTTCGATTGGCGTCATGACCACCCGTCTTACAAGGGCTAACTCAAAGCACAAAAAAGGGATCAACATGAAAAAGACCATCACCGCCGCACTGCTCGCCAGCAGCTTCGCCATCGGCGCCCAGGCCGCCGACGTCTCCGCGACCCTGACCGGCGCCAGCGACTACCTCTTCAACGGCTACAGCCAGACCAGCGAGAACCCGGCCATTCAGGGCAGCCTGGACGCGGCCTTCGACAACGGCTTCTACGTGGGTACCTGGGCCTCCAACGTCGACTTCGGCCCAGGTGACAAGGCCCAGGCCGAGTGGGACTTCTACGGTGGCTACAGCGCGGATTTCGCCGACGGCTGGAACTACGACATCGGCATCAACCAGTACACCTATGTGGGCAAGTCCAGCTACAACTACCCGGAAGCCTATGCCTCCATCACGGCCCCCACCCATACCAAGTTCAAGGTCTGGTACAC
Source organism: Gallaecimonas kandeliae (assembly GCF_030450055.1). Classification (NCBI taxonomy): domain Bacteria; kingdom Pseudomonadati; phylum Pseudomonadota; class Gammaproteobacteria; order Enterobacterales; family Gallaecimonadaceae; genus Gallaecimonas; species Gallaecimonas kandeliae. Next base: position 1,113,622 of record NZ_CP118480.1, on the reverse strand, counting down.
CTGGGAGCAGGCCGGCATCAAGAAGCTGCACCACAGCTACATGCAGCTGCACCAGAGCTATAGCCTCGACGACCACTGGGGCCTGGAAGCGGCCTACACCTACAACAAGGCCCTGTCCGGCCCCGGCTCCAACGACTACTGGGCCGGCAAGGACCACTACAGCAACTGGCTGATTGGCGCCACCGCCAGCTTTGGCGGTTTCGACTTCGCCCTCAACTGGCAGGACACCGACATCAAGGGTGTACCTGAGGCAGACGGCCGGGTCTATTTCTCGGTTTCCCGCAGCTTCGATCTCTGAGCCTTGTCGCAGCGGAGCAGGCGTTTGCCGCTCAAATGCTGACCTCGGCGCCGGGAGTGACTACACTTTGTGCTGTCCTCCCTTAGCCTGGCTTGCCAGGATCTAAGAGTTTGCGCCGCCCTCTCCCAGGGCGGCGATTTTTTTGTTGACATCCCTACCGGGCCATTGCATGTTCATTCACATGAACAAGACAGCCACCTTCTTCCGCATCCAACAACAGGGCCAAAGCATTGACCCTGTCTTAGTGCGCCTGTCTTCTGCCCTCCTCCTTAGCCTCATTCTCCTTCTTAGCAGCGGGAGCGGGGGCCTATTGTGATTTGAGACGCCATTGAGGCGAGACCAGATACCAAGAAACCCGCTCCCAGGAGCGGGTTTTTTTATGGCTTTTTTTCAGGAGAAACAGCATGTCAGACAAGATCATCATCTTCGACACCACCTTAAGGGACGGCGAGCAATCCCCCGGCTGCGCCATGAGCCTGGCCCAGAAAAAGCGCATGGCCAAGGCCCTGGCCGCCCTGGGGGTGGACGTCATCGAGGCGGGCTTCGCCGCCGCCAGCCCGGACGATTTCAAGGCCGTGGCCAGCATCGCCCAGGAAGTGAAGGGCCCCACCATCTGCGCCCTGGCCCGCTGCCATGACAACGACATCCGTGAAGCCGGCCGCGCCCTGGAAGGAGCCGAGAAGAAGCGCATCCACGTCTTCATCGCCACCAGCCCCTTGCACCGGGAGCACAAGCTGAAGATGAGCAAGGCCCAGGTGATCGAAAGGGCCGTGGCCGGAGTACGCCTGGCCAGGACCTTCTGTGACGACGTGGAATTCTCCTGCGAAGACGCCACCCGCACCGAGCCCGACTTCCTGGCCCAGGTGGTGGAGGCGGCCATCGAGGCCGGCGCCACCACCATCAACATCCCCGACACCGTCGGCTACACCACCCCCACCGAGATGTTCGACTGCATCCGCCGCCTCAAGACCCAGGTGCCCAACATCGACCAGGCCATCCTCTCCACCCACTGCCACAACGACCTGGGCCTGGCCGTGGCCAACAGCCTGGCCGCCGTGGAAGCGGGCGCCCGCCAGGTGGAATGCACCCTGAACGGCATCGGCGAGCGGGCCGGCAACTGCGCCCTGGAAGAAGTGGTGATGGCCATCAAGACCCGCGCCAACCACTTCGGCATCAATACCGCCATTCGCACCGAGCAACTGCTGCCAAGCTCCCGGCTGCTGTCGGCCATCACAGGCTCAGTGGTGCCCCGCAACAAGGCCATCATCGGCGACAACGCCTTCGCCCACGCCTCCGGTATCCACCAGCACGGCATGCTGAGCCACCCCGAGACCTACGAGATCATGAAGCCCCAGTCCATAGGCCGGGTCGACACCAGCCTGGTGCTGGGCAAGCACTCGGGCCGCCACGCCCTGGTGGACAAGATAACGGAGCTGGGCTTTGACGCCACCGCCGAGGACATGGACCGCATTTTTGCCGACTTCAAAGCACTGGCCGATCGCAAGAAGCACATCAGCGACGCCGACATCGAAGCCCTGGTGGTGGGCCAGGCCAGCACAGGCCCCTGGCAGCTGGCCCAGATGCAGGTCACCTCAGGCACGGGCGACAGCATCGCCTCGGCCGCCGTGGTGCTGCTGGGCCCGGACGGCAGCGAATACCGGGAAGCGGCCACCGGCGACGGCCCTGTGGACGCGGCCTTTCGCGCCATAGAGCGGGCCACCGGCATGGAGGTGCATCTCGAGGGCCTGTCCGTCAATTCCATCTCCGAGGGCATAGACGCCCAGGGCGAGGCCCAGGTGCGGGTGCGCTTTGCCGGCCAGGCTATCCACGGCCGAGGCATCTCCACCGACATCGTCGCCGCCAGCGTCAGCGCCTTCATGGACGTCATCAACCGCATCAGCCGCCAAATGGCCAAGGCCAGCTAGTCATGACAAAGACCTCATCATTCACGCGCTCAGCCGTCATCAATTTAGCCAAGGCCAGCTAAGGAGAAAACCAATGCCGCAGACAATGTTCGACAAGATCTGGCAGCGCCACATAGTCAGGCCGGCCGAGAACGGCCACCCGGCGGTGATCTACATCGACCTGCACCTCATCCACGAGGTGACCAGCCCCCAGGCCTTCTCCGAGCTCAAACGCCGTAATCTTTCCGTGCGCCGCCCGGACCGCACCCTGGCCACCCTGGACCACTCCACCCCCACCAGTCCCCCCGACGCCCAGGGCCAGCGCTTCTTCGTCAGCGAGGCGGCCTGGCGCCAGGTCTACAAGCTGCAGGAGAATTGCCGCCGCTTCGGCATCACGTTGCACGGCTTCGACAGCCCCCACCGCGGCATAGTGCACGTCATGGGCCCGGAGCTGGGCGCCACCCAGCCCGGCATGACCATCGTCTGCGGCGACTCCCACACCGCCACCCACGGCGCCTTCGGGGCCCTGGCCTTCGGCATAGGCACCACTGAGGTGGGCCACGTGCTGGCCACCCAGAGCCTGCTGCAGCACAAGCCCAAGACACTGCGGGTCTGGGTGGACAACCGGCTGCGCCCAGGCGTATCCGCCAAGGACTTGATTTTGCACATCATAGGCAGGCTGGGCATGGGCGGCGGCACAGGGCACGTCATCGAATACGCCGGCCCCGGCATAGAGGCCCTGACCATGGAAGAGCGGATGACGGTCTGCAACATGTCCATCGAGGCGGGCGCCCGGGCCGGGCTGATAGCCCCGGACGAGACCACCTTCGCCTGGCTCAAGGGGAGATCCATGGCCCCCAAAGACTTCGAGGCCGCCTGTGCCGACTGGCGCACATTGCGCAGCGACGAGGGCGCCGTCTTTGACAAGGAAATTCACATCGACGCCGCCGAGGTGGCCGCCACCATCAGCTACGGCACCCACCCCGGCATGGTGATCCCATTGGGTTCGCCTGTGCCGGCCCCCCGCGACGAAGTGGAAGCCAAGGCCCTGGACTACATGCAACTGAGCGCCGGCGACGCACTGTCGGGCCGCCGGGTAGACATCGTCTTCGTCGGCTCCTGCACCAACGGCCGCCTGTCTGACATGCGCGAGGCGGCCCAGGCCCTTGAGGGCCGCAAGGTCGCCAAGGGGGTGCGGATGCTGGTGGTGCCGGGCTCGGAGGACGTTAAGCGCCAGGCCGAGGCCGAGGGGCTGGACAAGATCTTCCAGGCCGCCGGCGCCGAATGGCGCGAGCCCGGCTGCTCCATGTGCATCGCCATGAACGGTGACATGGCCCAGCCCGGCCAGACGGTGGTCTCCACCTCCAACCGCAACTTCGCAGGCCGCCAGGGCCCGGGCTCCCAGACCTTCCTGGCCAGCCCCGCCACCGCCGCCCAGGCCGCCGTCCGCGGCTTCGTCGCCCAGCCCCAAGCCATGAAGGAAAGCGCATGAAAATCGCATCCAAGACCCTGGTGATCCGCCAGGACAACATCGACACCGACCAGATAATACCGGCCCGCTTCCTGACCACCACCAGCAGGGAGGGCTTGGGCCAGCACGCCTTCGCCGACTGGCGCTATAAGGGCGGGGAAAAGACAGACTCCATCCTTAACAGCGACCACGGCTGCACTGTACTGGTGGCAGGCACCAACTTCGGCTGCGGCTCTTCCCGCGAGCACGCCCCCTGGGCGCTGACCGACTACGGCTTCAAGGCGGTGATATCAAGCCAAATCGCCGACATCTTCCGTGGCAACGCCCTCAAGAACGGCCTGGTGCCCATAGAGGTCAGCCCCGAGCAGCACCGCTACCTGCTGGAACACCCGGGCACCCAGGTCAACATCGACGTCGCAGAGGCCAGTATCGAACTGGATAACGGCGAGACCTGGCGCTTCGAGCTGGACCCCTTCAGCCGCCACTGCCTGGTGCAAGGGGTGGATCAGCTGGGGTATCTCCTGAACCTGGACAGGCAAATTCGCCGCTTCGAGGAGGGCCGCCCGTGAAGGCCAATATCGTTCTTTTGCCCGGCGACGGCATAGGCCCGGAAGTGACCCAGGCCGCCAAGGTGGCCTTGGCGGCCATAGCCCAGCGCTTCGGCCACCAATTCGAGATGACTGAAGCCCTGATGGGCGGCGCCGCCATCGACGCCACAGGCGAGCCCCTGCCGGCCGAGACCCTGGCCGCCTGCCAGGGCGCCGACGCCGTTTTCCTCGGCGCCGTCGGCGGCCCCAAGTGGGACAAAAGCGAGAAGCGCCCCGAGCAGGGGCTGCTGGCCATCCGCAAGGCGCTCGGCCTCTACGCCAACCTGAGGCCGGCCGTCACCCACCCGGCGCTCTTCGATGCCAGCCCCATCAAGGCCGACAGGCTAAAGGACGTGGACATCATGGTGGTGCGCGAGCTGACCGGCGGCATCTATTTTGGCGAGAAGCAGGAAGGCGTGGAGGCCGCCTGGGACAGGTGCGCTTATTCGGCCGAGGAGATAGACAGGGTGCTGCACCAGGCCGCGAGGCTGGCCAAGAGCCGGCGCGGCAAGGTATGCATGGTGGACAAGGCCAATGTGCTGGCCACCTCACGGCTCTGGCGGCGGCGTACCGAAGCGGTCTTTGCCGAGCATTACCCGGAGCTGGAGCTCGAATTTTTGCTGGTGGACGCCGCCGCCATGCATCTGCTCAGCCGCCCGGCCAGTTTCGACGTGCTGGTCACCGAGAACCTCTTCGGCGACATCCTCACCGACGAGGCGGCCATGCTGGTGGGCTCATTGGGCATGCTGCCGTCTGCGTCATTAGGCGACCAAGGCCCAGGCCTCTTCGAGCCCTGCCACGGCTCGGCCCCGGATATCGCAGGCAAGGACAAGGCCAATCCCTTCGCCGCCCTGCTCTCCGCCGCCATGCTGCTGGAGCTGGGCCTGGGCCTGGCCGATGAGGCCCAGGTGCTGCGGGACGCCGTCTTCGCCTGCCTGGAGCAGGGCCAATGCACGGCCGACCTCGGCGGCAATCTCGGCATCCAGGCTGCAACAGAAGCAGTGATAGCAAGGCTCCTCTAGCAAAAAGCCCGGCGAATGCCGGGCTTTTTCTTTAAGGCTGCGAAGGCAGCTGCGCCTTCAGCCAGTCCATGAAGACCTTGAGCTGCTCCAGCTTGGGGGACTGGGGGTCGAAGACGAGGTAACGCCGCACCTTCGCCGGGTGGGGGAACTTGACCGGCATCGCCAGTTGGCCCGCCGCCAGCGGCTCGGCACACAGGTAGCGGGCGGCCAAGGTAAAGCCGTGGCCGTTTGCCACGGCGTTCAGCGCCATGTCGGTGCTGTTGACATAGGTCCATTGGCGGTGCTCCTCAAAGCCGCTGACACCGGCCGCCTCGAACCAGGAGGGCCAATCAAAACAGCCGGGCTTTTCCAGGCTGACCAGCCAGGTGTCCAGCAGATCGGCGGGTTTCTCGAAGCGCTTTTCGGCGGCCAGCTTGGCACTGCAGACGGGATAGACGGGATCTTCGCCAAAGTACTCGCAGGCCAGGCCGCTGCCGGCCGGCACCGACAACTGGCCGCCGAAGCGGATGGCGAGGTCAATCTGCTGGCCCTTGAGATCCTCGAAATGGGGCGAGGCGCTCACCCTGACCTTGATCTCCGGATGCCGCTCGGAAAAGGCGTGCAGCCTCGGCATCAGCCAGAGGGCGGTAAAGGCCTGGGTGGAGGTGATGGTGAGGCTGGCCACCCCCTGCCCCTGGATGTCGCTGACGCTTTTTTGCAGTATGCCAAACGCCTTCTGTACGGCAATGAAGAGGCTTTCCCCCGCCGGGGTCAGCTTCATCTGCCGGCCCTGGCGCAGGAACAAGGCGCTGCCGAGCGCCGCCTCCAGTTGGCGCATCTGCTGGCTGACGGCGGCCTGGCTGACATAGAGCTCGGCCGCAGCCTGGCTGTAGCTGTGGTGCCGGGCGGCGCACTCGAAGCTGCGCAGCAGCTTGATGTTCCTGAAGAGCTTGTCCATAAGGGCCCCGCTTTTTCACCGCAGTATAAGCAGGGCTTATTTTACCGGGCAATTTATATCGTTGGCTCCCGCCCCTGCCCTGGCCGGACAATGGCCGCTAAACCACCAGCTAATCAGGGAAAGACCATGACCGCCAAAGCCTTCACTGCCCTCCACCGGCAAGCCAGCCCCTTGCTGATCTGCAACGTCTGGGACGTGGCCAGCGCCAAAACGGCCGAGCAGCTCAACTTCGGCGCCATCGCCAGGATGCTGGGCTACCGGGACGGCGAGCAGATACCCTTCGAGGAGATGCGCTATGTCGCCCAGCGCATCGCCGCCAACTGTTCCTTGCCCTTCTCCGTCGACATGGAGGCGGGCTACGGCGCCGATCCCCTGGTCACGGCCGCCCATGTCCGGGCCCTGGCCGAGGCCGGGGTCGTCGGCATCAACATCGAAGACAGCAAGGTAGGCACGGCCAGGGCCTTGGTCGACGCCGTGCGCTTCGCCGGCTTCCTCTCGGTCCTCAAGGGGCAACTGGCCAAGGACGGCGTCGAGATCTTCATCAACGTCCGCACCGATCCCTTCCTGCTGGGCCAGAGCGATGCCTTGGCCGAGACCTTGAAGAGGGCCCGCCTCTATGAGGAAGCCGGCGCCGACGGCCTCTTCGCCCCCTGCATCACCCAAGCCGCCGACATCGAGGCCCTGGTCCAGGCCACAAGCCTGCCCGTCAATGTGCTGGCCATGCCCGAACTGCCCGACTTCGACACCCTGGCCCGCCTCGGCGTCAAGCGGATCAGCATGGGCAACTGGCTCTTCGACAAGCTGCAGGAATATCTCGCCACCCAGCTGAACCAGATCCGCCAGGCCAACTCCTTCGCGCCCCTCTTTACGGCCTGAGCCTTGAGATGAAAGAAGCCCGGCAATTGCCGGGCTTCTTTTGGTTGAAGTAAAACAGCTCCAACTCCCTTCGGGATTAGTTACCCGCAGTCATGTCCTCATAACTGTCCAACAGCTTCTTCGCCTGCGCCTTGCTGAGCTGCGTAAAGCCGTATTGGATCGATATGCCACCGACAGGCGCATCCCCGCCAGCGCCAGTGCTGTAAAGGAAATAGTAGGTGTGCTTGGCGGCAAAGTCGCCTCTGATACCGACCGAGCGAATGCCGGAAACCGCTGGGTAGGCCGCAACTAGCTGATGTTTTCCTGCAACAACAGGCATTCGCAGATATTGCCCGCGCCGCAATGTTCCCTTGTCCACCCCATCCACCTGGGCTCCGATGGACCACATGGACAGAGCAAAGGTATCGTCCCGGATAAGATAGACAGTCGCCTCCTCGCCATATTGCGAACCGTTCTCGGCCAGTTGGGCAGGATTGACGTCGAAAGTGCGCGCAGCACAAGCGGAGAGTAACAAAGATAGGAATATGATCAGCCAGTTTTTCACGAAAACCTCTTACTGTTTAATTTCCAAAAATTTTTGAGATAACTACCACAGTCGAACATCACTGGATAGCGCGCAGCTCATTATCAAGACCGGACAGCGGCACCATTATCCGCTCTGGTTCATCCTCGCCTTCACGTTCGAACATGATCCAAAGCAGGCTTCTCTTCTTGAGTTCTTCAAAGAGATCAGGCCCATCAGGGATCTGGGCATGGACGCGGGCCTGGCAGGAGGCCTTGTTGCAGCCGGAGATGGGTAGCCCGAGAAAGTCGTCACCTATGGGAACAAGATGCCACTGACCCTGGCGCTTGACCGAATCGATAAACCTGATTTCAACTTCGGAATCCTGAGGTACGCCCGTAGGCACTATCACAGCGATGAACTCAGGCTGGTGCTTGGCTCTGTCGTAAGAAACGGCCACGCCCCCCTTGCTCATGCCACCTTTTCCTTGGAAGTCGACGATCTTCTCCAGCCAACAACTGTTACCGTCGCAGTCATGGCTCCAAGCCAAGGTCGCCCTGGCTTTTCCCTCAGAGGCAATGCCTTCTGCCGCAACAGCGGCCGAGAACAAGGCAAGAGCAATCAGAATAAAATTTCGCATCCAGCTTTCCACAATTCCAATTTTTAAAAAACATCCAAGTTTAAATATTAAAACCACAAAAAAGCATAACCGTTTATCAATTACTGCTTTTCCTTGACCTGTCCCTTTGGCGGGCCAAACCGAAAATGACAAAGCCAAAGGCTAGGCCACTCCAGGCTTTAAAGACCCCATTAAAAACAGCTAATAAACTGCCCAACAATAAAACAACGGCAAGAAAGTAAAGAGTGCCTGCACTGAATAGCCCCTTGCGTTTCGAGGCATTACCGAAAAGCAATGACAAGCCCAGCAGTCCTAGTGGAACGGCAAAAAACCAAGCAAGGTTGCCCATGATGCTGTCGATGAAATGCCCCAGCACCATCAACATGATTGAAAAAATAAGGAGGCTAGCACCCAAACTTTTTATCTGGTTAGGTGATAACGGCTTGGCAAAAGGAGAAAGGGACATAATAAATAAGCTTACTTTGTTGCTCTACAGTTTCTTATATAGAAATAAGGGAATTAGCATTTGTCCAGATCTTCACCTTTAATCCAGCTTTGGATAATCTTGGTCATATCCAGCCAGTGATCTGACGCTCCGTAGGCCTCAACAAAAGCGGCACAAGAGTCGTTGCTACTGACATCAACACGCATTTGATAGGATCTACTCCAGTTGACCTCTGCCACCGATGACAAGGTGATGGTATTCTCCGCTGTTTTCAGTTTCTCAATATAAGTATTGCTCGTTCCACCATAAATTTCCTGCATTCCATGAGCATAGCAACGCCCCAACTGCCGCTGTATTATATTTACGGTTTCATCGTAGCTTTTTTCAGAACAGAACGCATACTTGGCCTTCCCAGCCGCTTTGATCTCATCAACAGTTCCTGGCAAAGCGGCGCAGCCAACCAAGAACGCAGCCAAAGATGCAATCACGAACTTATTCATTTATTTACCATAAGACAACTGTTAAAAAAGGATGCCGCTATCTATATTTAACGTCACTAATTAGCACATTCGAATGACGTAGAAGTCCCTTTTTTGCGAGGCGATGTTTTATGTGTAGTACAGCAGCCGTTTTGTCTGATACTTTTGGACCAACCACCACAGACGATTGAGGAATCTCAAAAAGAACAGAATTACTTTTATTAAATAGCTTCGGTGGATTAGAAGCATCTAAATTTAACTCATCTGAATCTATGGGGAGAATTTTAAGAATCCTTGCCTCTGCCTCTGAAGCGTACTCTTTATTTTTGTATAAATGTAAGAGTTCAGCCGTCATCATTGTCACAACTCTATCCACAAGCGGTGATAAATCAGTTTTTTTCATTTTGAAGTCGACAAGAGGAGAAAGCGAACCTTCTAATTTTATCGAAGTAGCATTCACCTCCTCATCAGAATATTTAATCTTGTATAGTGAAAATCCAAATGGTGAGACCTTATTTTTCAAAAGTATTTCCGTCAAATCAGAAAGAGCATTGTTCCCAGCATCTTCCGCCCTTTCCACATAATTTGATGGTAGGAATGAGCGATGTGCAGTTTTCACGTCCTGGTTAAAAGCCTTCAATGGCGTGACTAAACAATAGCCGCTGCCATCTCCACCATACGCTCTCCAGAGATCTAGCCTGTCTATTTTTAGTGTGAAGGATGATGCATAGACGGAGTACTCCAGACCATTTGATTTAATGAACGTTAGATCATTCTTTGGATTTAAATAGAACTTGCTCAGCGCTGTAGAAGTATTGAATAATCTCAAACCTTCCTCAGGGTCATTCATGTAAGCCACGTTGTACAGACGGAGGTGATTACTATTCTGACAGTCAATTCCCAATATGCTATCAAGAGCCGATGATGACGTGAAATGCGCAACTCCTTCTAGGGCGTCTGAGTCCGTGACAAGATGTGTTTCTTTTATAGCGTCAACTCACTTTGAAAGAGAGATAAGATTTAGTAAAAGAGTAAAAAAATCTTCTCTTTTTAGTTTTGAGCCTTGCTCATCTCGAAGAATTTCTTTCACTAGGAATCCAGTAAGACCTTGGTCTGTAACTGACTTTTCCAGCCAGCACTCAGCCTTGATCTCATCTGGCGTAGTTCCGATTCCAAATTTGTAAGCAATAGCCAATTGGGACATCGCAGACTTAACCTTCCAAATTTCAGATAATTCTTTTGCCACTTCAAAAAAGGTTTCGTCATCAAGAATATCCAACGTTATTGGAGAAAAAAGCATAAATAAAGGCATGAATGCGAAATGACTTCCTGCACCAATGGCTTCAAGTAACAGCTTCTTCGCCATTTCCTCACTTTTTTCTACCAATACTCCAAAATAATGAAAGAGCGCCAAGTCCGTGATACAATTTGCATATCCCTCTTCTATCCCTCTTTTTTGTCCAATCTAAGGCTTTCTTATGATCAACGGAAACTCCATAACCAGCTGTATAGCAATAGGCAACCGCACGGATGGCTAATTTGTAGTTTTTTTGTGCTGATTCTGAATATAGAGAAAATGCCTCTTCTGGGCTTCCAAACCGCTCAGGATTAGACTGAATAGTCATTGCAAGATTATATTTACTTACAGGATGTCCTTTTCTAGAAGCATTTCGATAGAGTAAAACGGCCCTATCGACATCTTTATCTACAATTACCCCTTCATCATACATGACAGCAAGGTTATGTATGGCTTGAGTATTTCCCGCCTCTGCTGACATGGATGTAAATTCTAATGCTTTTGAGTAATCGAGTTCACATCCCTCACCATATTGATATTTATAGCCAAGGTCACATAAAGCATCGAGATGACCAAGATCGGCTGCATGCTTACACCAGCGAAATGCGCTTCCATATTCTTTTATGGCGTCGTAGTAATTGACTAAGTAATGCGCAGCAATTGGATCACCTGAGAGTGAGATCTTGCAAAGATTGTGAATGCATTTTCTAATGATGGAACGGTTCTTTGCAGATTGAATTTTGAGAATAAAGTAATCTCTCTTTTCATCTCTACTTCCGTTAAGAGCTCGATGTTTAATTCTTTTTAATTGTGTACTAGATAGTTTAGGAATGATCTCGTTAAGAGTAGGCTCTTCTTCTCTAATAAATACAGTCAGATTTTCTCCACCAAAATTAACACCGTTATTTTCTGGCATTGTCTTCAACCAACTCCAAGAGGTTATTTAAAAGAAATACTGATAGTTCATTTCCAAATAATAAAGTTGTTCTCATAAATTTCTAGAGAAATAAATTTTAAGCTACCATTTTTATTTATAAAAAGTAGCGTTAGTGAAAAGAAATTATAAGCAACAAGACATCCATCTCCAAACTATCCAATTTCACTCTTACGCCGGCAGAATTTCTTTGCAGTTTTTGCCCATGAATAGCAGATGAGAATAGGAAAACAGCCTGGAAAATCCAATTCTAAGCTCTGCCCCTGCAGTGTGCAAAGTGATGCTCACCCGATAAAACAGACTCGCTTTGTTATTAAGCGGCTTGCTCGTACTGTATCGGAGATACGTAATCAAGACTACTGCGCAGCCCCACTTTGTTTTAAAAATGCTGGATGTAATGGCCAACCTGTTGGCGCAGTAAATCGATAGTGCTGAACTGGCTATCGTGGATCAGTTCGGCTTTTAGCGTCTTGAAGAACGATTCCACTTCCGCATTATCCGTGCATTGTCCTGTGCGGTCCATGCTGTGGTGAATGCCGTACATGAAAGTGGGAATGTCCAGCGCCTCGGCCACTTCCTTGACGCTGCGGTGGGGCTCATGGCTCCACAGCACGGCTTTCTTCTTGAACTCCAGGCTGTACTGCTGGGTCCGTTTTCCGGTCTTGTAGGCAGGCATCGACTTCCTCTCGGTGAGTGAGTGATGCGTGTCCGTTAAAGCGGGTGAGGTCCAAGCGGTGTTTGACAAACTTGTTAGGCTTATTGCCAATAACTTTTCCCACGCTTTAAATGCTCTTTAGAGCCTTGATTTTCAAGAAGAATAAGCTCATTTTTTCGGATACTTCCAGAAAAATGAACGCCAGAATATTCACCACCTTTTGGAAGAGTAAATTCAACCTGTAACCCTGCTACTTTGACACTCACCAATGCTGAAAATGGAAATCCACCTTCTGCAATTTGTACAAGAGCCTTGTAAGCTCCCTCGCCACCACTTGGGAAAATAAAAACTTCCATGCCTAAAAAATCACCGCCCTCCTCATTATATTCGAGGTTGCTGTAAATACCTGAAATTCTCGGTAAATCCTTTGCGTTCGCAGGTAACGAGATTGCATACAGCATCAAGAGTGTAAGAAATACACTTCGAAAATTCATGATTTAGCCTAACGCCTTGCTCGCCTGCACATACAGCGGAGAGCGCTTTTGTGTGAAAATGGAGCGCCAGCGACACACACAAAAACGAGCGTAGCAGTATGTGTCCGCGTGCAGCAACTTGTTAGTGCTTTGCGCTACCAAAGCTTCCACCATGGCTTATTGCTAGGTGCTTGTTTTTTACTTTCTTCTTTTGGCGGAATATACGGGTATTTCATTCCAGGAACCCATTTTACTTTCCAATCCACATACTCTGCGTATCCCGTGCCATCATCTATGCCCACGATTGAATGGCCAAAACACTTGACTAGTGCAACCATAGAATCAGTGCCGCCATAAGGGTAGCCATGAGGGTAAAAGTTCAGATGATAGTCTTCACTTTCTTTGGAAATAGAAATTAGATCGTAGTCTCCGTTCCAAAAAGCCTCATACATTGACTCCAGATCCCAAGGAGGCAGAGGCATTTTTGGAGAAATGCGAACTTCTACTGAAGTCGATGACCAAAAGTTTTGCCATTCTTTTTGCTCTTCTTCCGACGGGCTCCAGAAATGACTTTTTTCCTCTACTGAAAGAAACGCACTAAGTTTCTCTTCATTTGGCTCTTCTGAAGAATCTTTTTCTTGCTTTAACAATTCAAAGAAGCTTATGAGCCTATTTAATGATTCTTCTTCCTTTGGCTTAAATTTGACGTAGCAATATTCCATGGGCTTCCTTGAGCACTAACGCCTCAATAACCGGCGCAGCTTTGCTACGTCCGGCGCCGAAGGCGCGAAGTTGATTGACTTGTTAGGGTAGCTGGCTTGCATGATGTGATAGATACTCGAGCATTGGGCGCTCTAGTGGAAGCGCATTATGTGCAGGGTTAATTACAACGCCATCATATGTATTGCCCTGAAGCGCGAATGACCATACATCTCTGCTGGGTAATATCCACCCGGAGACTTTTTGATCTGTGTATTGACCTAAAGCCTTCCAATCTGTGAATAAAACCAAGTAATTTTTACCTGCGCTCTCGGCAGATAAAACTCCAAAGGTGCTGCCTTTTTCTATTGTTTGCTGATTTCCGTCATCGGACGATACCTTTAGGCCATCAGTAAACATTGCAGCTAGGTAATTTGCCTGCAAAAGCTGTTTTAGAAGTTCATCTTTGGCTTCATCTGAACCTTCGCGAGCGACACGATCCATCGCAGAAACTAAAGCTGGATTTTCAACCGCTTGATTTACGTCGATTCTTGATTCTTCCTGAGCCATCGCTTCGCCAACCCCAAATATAAGTATGATGTAAACAATATATTGAATTCTTCGGATCATAATAACCCTAACGCCTCAATAACCGGCAGCTGAAACGGAGCGAAGCGCAGTGTAAGCTGTCCGGCGCCGAAGGCGTGATGTTCACCCGGTAAAACGGACACGCGTTGTTGTTAAGCGGCTTGCTCGTACTGTATCGGCGATACGTAATCGAGGCTACTGTGCAGCCGCACCTTGTTGTAAAAATGCTGGATGTAATGGCCAACCTGCTGGCGTAGTGAATCGACAGTACCGAAGTGGCTGTCGTGGATCAGTTCGGCTTTTAGCGTCTTGAAGAACGACTCCACTTCCGCATTATCCGTACATTGCCCTGGGCGATTCATGCTGTGGCGTATGCCGTATTTCGTCAGCCATTTCTGCATGGCTTTGGCCCGGAACTCCACGCCTCGGTCGGTGTGCAATATCAGCTCTGGTTTGGGCTTGCGCTGCTTTAACGCTTTGTAGAGCGCCACTGTGGTCAGTTCGGCATTGAGGGTTTCATGCAGTGCCCAGCCGACGATTTTCCGTGACCACAGGTCCACTATTACGGCCAGAAACACATGCCGACGGCCAAAGCGGATGTAGGTGACGTCGCTGGACCATTGCTGGTTGGCGCCACTTGGCTTGGCCATGTCCAGACGATGATTGGGCAGCACTTTCAGCTCGGCACGGCGCTTATTCATGCGCCGGTAAACCCGTTCAACACGGGCCTTGAGGCCAGCTTCACGCATCAACCTCACCACCCGTTTTACGCCAACTCGGATGCCTTCCAGGCGCAGGGCGCGATGGATTTTAGGGCTGCTATAGCGTGACTTGGCCTGCGCAAACAGGCGGCGGACATCGACCAGTAAGGCCTGGTCCTGCTGCTGGCGTTGGCTCGGTTGGCGTTTGAGCCAGTCGTAGTAGCCGCTGCGCGACACCTTCAGCCTGGCGCACAGTGCCTTTACCGAGATTTGCCCTTGGTGCCGCTGGATGAAGCGATACCGTTGCGCCGTTCCTCCGCCTGGAAACGTTGCCACTTTTTTAGGATGTCGTTCTCCATCTCCAGTTCGGCAATGCGCTTCTTGAGCTGTTTGACTTCATCCTGCTCTTTGAGCTTGCCCTCGGGCTTGGGGGTCTTGCTGGCCATGCCGTACTTACCTTCACGAAATTCCTTGCGCCAACGAGACAACATGAAGGGGTGAATGTCCAGCGCCTCGGCCACGTCCTTGACGCTGCGATGGGGCTCATGGCTCCACAGCACGGCCTTGACCTTGAACTCAAGGCTGTACTGCTGGGTCCGTTTTCCGGTCTTGTAAGCGGGCATCGACTTCCTCTCGGTGAGTGGGTGATGCGTGTCCGTTAAAGCGGGTGAGGTCCAGCGCGCAGTTGATTGATTTGTTAGGTTTCATTGGCAGACACGAAGTTCGTTATATGACCATCATCTTCTAGCAAGAAGAGCAAATCCTGAGAAGCATTTTGGAAAACTTCTTGGACTATTCCATGAATTCCATACCATTCTTCTGAATTCTTACGATCAGAATGAATCGTGTCATCAGAAAAATCTACACCGCCAGCGGCTGCCTTCTGAGCAAGAAGAAAGGCTTCATCAAATGAAATTGGTGTATCTAATTTGTGTGCCAACCGGTTTCTTATTCCATTTACCTCATGGAGAAAACACGCCATTCCGTTATGAATTAGACCTCTTGCTTCAGCAGCATTAATTTTTCTGTAAAAGCTCCAATCGAAATACCCACCTTTATCGGACTCATTGGGTGTCGTTTCTAGCATTAATACCAACACTGACTCAAGAACCAGATGGCCCGCCAAGAATGCTCCCAGCACTTCATTTTCAAATAAAGAAGTTATGTGCGCTATGTTTGGTTTAGTCCTGTTTTCCCACGGATCTTTCATAGTTTTTAAACCTAACGCTGCCATAAACGGCCGAGCGACAGCGAGGTCCAGCGCAGGAACTGCGCGTGTTTGATGGCTTTGTTAAGTGATTGCACGATTCCAACCATGACGAAAACCTAGAAGAAGCTTAAAAACTATGAAGCTTGTACTTGGCCAAAAAAAGGAGAAAGTACTAGCAATAGCCCCTCCCCCACCTGCCAAACATAGTGCTGCACCCAATATGCCCAAAAGAATTCCGCTGATTGAATACGCAACCAGTGTAGCGTTGGTGAATTTAACTAATGCCAAATGTACCGGAACCATCAGCAAGGAGAAAAACAACGGCAAAAGCGCCGCAATAATTATTGCAAAACCATACTGTGCTCGCCCATCACCAAGCAGAACTATAGGACCGGTGGCAATGAGCGCAATTATTGGACTAAAAACAACTGCTAGTTCTTGACGCATTGATTCACACACTTAACGCTGCCATAAACGGCCGAGCGACAGCGAGGTCCAGCGCAGGAACTGCGCGTGTTTGATGGCTTTGTTAAGTGATTGCACGATTCCAACCATGACGAAAACCTAGAAGAAGCTTAAAAACTATGAAGCTTGTACTTGGCCAAAAAAAGGAGAAAGTACTAGCAATAGCCCCTCCCCCACCTGCCAAACATAGTGCTGCACCCAATATGCCCAAAAGAATTCCGCTGATTGAATACGCAACCAGTGTAGCGTTGGTGAATTTAACTAATGCCAAATGTACCGGAACCATCAGCAAGGAGAAAAACAACGGCAAAAGCGCCGCAATAATTATTGCAAAACCATACTGTGCTCGCCCATCACCAAGCAGAACTATAGGACCGGTGGCAATGAGCGCAATTATTGGACTAAAAACAACTGCTAGTTCTTGACGCATTGATTCACACACTTAACAGCGTAATAGTGCGCACGCTCGCTTTGTGACATTAGACCAGTGCCTTTAAATTCATGTAAGACACTGTTCTCCCAATATATTTCACTACTGCCATAATATGTCCAGGGATGAAAGCGAGCATGCGCGTTATCATTCCATCCCTGACTCACCTATCTACTCATCGGATCACTATAACAGCTTCTATATTAACCACTTACCCCTGGTCCGAGGTGTAAAAACGCGCACCGACTGGGGAGATAGTGCGCACAGCCCGAGGCCAAACTCCGTTCATACTGTATGCCCATCCAAAACCCTGAACGAAGCTGGTGAGACTGTCGTTACTGCCGGATCTGCTGAAATAGGGCTCTTGGGGCCCCTTTCAGTGGAGCGCTGAGCCGCCGGGAGCGTGAGCTGACGCGAGACAGGGATGTCGAGCGAGCGAAGGACGCGTCGGGAACCGTACGCAGCGGTCAGCGGCAAGCGACCAGAGGCGAAGATCGAGCGTAACGCTAGGGTGGCCTTCTTTCGGTTCCTTTCTTTGGCCAAGCAAGAAAGGAACCCGCCCGCCGGTGCGGGAACCGGCAAACAAAAACCCGTGCCCGCAGGGCGAAGCTCGAAATGAAAGCGTTTCTTTCATGCTGCTTCGCGCGAGCCCCTGGATGGGCGAGCCGGAATGAGCCGCCATGGACGGCTCTCAGCTCAGGCCCCATGTACAACGGCAAGCGACCAGAGGGCACATTCAAGACACGCTACCGCCCCTGAGTTCACGGGCCTCACCTTCCCTGTTCTCATCCTGAGCTGTCTTGTCCCTCTCAAATCAGTCCTGATTTGTAACCGGTCATTCTGAACAGTGCATCCTGTGACTCACTGTCAACCTCAGACTAACTCCATGAAAGCCTTTGGTAAATAACCAAAACCCTATCTGCCAAATCCAAGCGACCACCGAGCACCGCAGCTTGAAAGCGGCCCACAAAAAACCCGGCCAACGCCGGGTCTTTTGTGGTAAGGCGCCCGTCAGGGCAAAACTCACAGGTATTTGGGAACAAACTCTTCCATCACCGCCTTCTCAAGCAAGTCGGGCGGCAACAAACCTTGGGACAGGATGAAGTCATGGTAAGCCTGCTGGTTGAACTTGTCCTTGAGCTTCAGCTCCACCTGGGCCCGCAGTTCACGCAGCTTCATGTAGCCGTAGTAGTAGCTGGTGGCCTGCCCGGGGGCGCGGAAGGTATAGCGGTCCACTTCCTGGGCGGCGAAGGGGGCGGACAGCACCACTTCGTCGGTCAGCACCTTGCGGGCGTCTTCGGGACTGATCATGCCGAGGTTCAGCATGGGGTCCAGAAAGGCGCGGGCGGCGCGCTGCAGGCGGGCCTGCAAGGAGAACAGCTGGCCGTCGAGAGGCAGGTACTGCTTCATGATGGCCTCAGAATAGAGGGCCCAACCTTCGACGTTGGCGCTGTTGAAGGCGAAGATGCCGCGGGCCTGGGAGACGCCGTTTTCCACCATCTTGGCGAACTGCAGCTCGTGGCCGGGGCGGGCCTCATGGACCGTCAGGGTCCAGGAGAAGGCTTCGTTGGTGAAGTCGTCCAGATGGCCCTTGGCGTTGGGGTCGTTGAGGGGCAGCACGAACTCGCCATATTCCCCCTTGTTGCCGATGAGGCGCGGCGGGTTCATGTGCGGCGCCGGCTGGGAGGCGGATTCGGCCTCGGACGCCAGGCGGATGCTGGCCTTGCGCTCGGGCAAGGTGACGATGTGGTGGTCGCGCACCATTTCCTCGATGTCGGCCAGGCGCTTCTTGTAGAAGGGCAGTATGGCCTTGCCTGTGACCTGGCGTTTTTTCAGCTCACGGATGACGTCGCGGTAGTCGTCGTTCTTGAAGCCTTCTTTCTTGGCGATCTGGGTCGCCAGGGACTGCATCTCGTCACGGATCTCGGCGAAGCCGAACAGGGCCCGCTCCATCAGTTCGCGGGGCGGCATCATGACGCCGTAGTTCTTGAGGGCGTCGCTATAGAGCGCTTCGGGCATTACGTTGCTGGTGCGGGCGCGAGGCATGATGGTGCTCTTGACCCAGGCGTCGTAGCCGGTGAGCTGCTTGGCGAGCTGGTCGTAGGCTTGCTGCCAGCCGTCGAGCTTGTTGGCCTCGAACAGCTGCTTGATGCCGGCCAGGAAGCGGGGGCTGTTGGCCAGGGCCTGCTCCACTTCCGGCTTGTAGGGGCCGATCAGTTTCTGGTCGCCGAGGCGCTCCTCGGTGCGGGCCTCGGCCTCGCTGACCAGGCTGTCGTGGCCGTCCAGGCCGGCGTAGGCGCGCAGGCGAGCCACGGCCTTGGCCTTGCGCTCGGCGCTGTTGCGCTCGTCGAGCAGGCTCTGCAGGCCGCTGAAGACGCTCTCGCCGACGTTGTAGAAGGGCAGCACTTCGTCATGTTGCAGCTTGCCGGAGGCCAGGTTGCGCTCGACGGTCTCGACCATGATGCCCAGATCCTGCTTGACCCTGGGGTCTTTCTCCTTGGCCAGTTCGGCCTTGAGCTTGGCCAGCACGGCCTCGCTGCCCTTGCGGGAGCGCTCATAGACGCCCTTGCCAAGGTCCACCACCTTGTCGTCATAGGCTTCCAGGCCCAGGAAGGAACCCATCTCGGGGTTGTACTTGGCCATCTCTTCCAGCACCGGCTGGGCATACTGGTTGCTCTGGGTAACCCAGGCCGGTTCGGCCACGGCCAGGCAACTGGCGAGGCTCAGCAGCAATAATGACTTTTTCACGTCGCGCTCCACTCTCGTAGGGAAAAAGGTTAAGGTCAGGCTCGAACTTATCAGGCTGTTTTTTAAAACAAAACCATCATGAAACACTAAAATGTCAGCAGATGTGACATTAAGTGTGGGAGAGCAGGATGCGAATGATGACAATGGCGCTGGCGGCCCTGCTGGCCGGCTGCGCCACCCCAGGCAGCGCCCCACGCGGCACCAGCGATGCCAACCCGGCCGCAGCCGTCCATTACAGCGGCCCCGGCGCCCTGGTGATGGCCGCCCTTTACCTGGCGCAAGACGTCACCCTCAAGTCTCGAACCCCTGACGCCCCCGAGGTGGCCTGCGACAAGGCCGGCGCCGGCGACGACCTCAGTCGCGGCAGCCCCGACAACACCCCCGGCTGCCACATCCGCCAGGGCCAATAGGTATGGCCCTGCGGCTGGTAACCCTGGTAGTGAGCCTGGACGCCAAGGACAGGCTGGACAGGTTATTGGCCGAGCGCGAGATAAAAGACAGCTGGCAGATAGGGGATGGCGGCCTGCTGCAGACCCAACTGGTGCTGAGCGCCGAACAGGCCGAACCCCTGATGGACGCCTTCAACCAGGCCTTCGGCAAGCAGGAGCTGTTCAAGCTGCTGCTGTCGCCGGTGGAGGCGGCCCTACCCAATCCCGAGGAAAAGCCGGAACAGACGGCGGCACAAGTGGCCGCCGATGAAGAGGAAGCCAGGAAGACGGCCAACAGGGTGGCCAGGGAGGAACTTTTCGAAGAGGCCATCGAAGGCACCCGCCTTGGCCGCAACTACCTGCTGATGGTGGTGCTGTCGGCCCTGGTGGCGGCCATAGGGCTGCTGCGCAACGACATCGCCATCATCATCGGCGCCATGGTGATAGCCCCCTTGCTGCTGCCCAACATCGCCCTGAGCCTGGCCACCACCACAGGGGATCCCCGCCTCGGCAAGGCGGCGCTGCTCTGCAACGCCGTTGGCCTGGGCCTGGGCTTTGCCCTGGCGGTGGCGGTGGGGCTGGTGCTGCGGGTAGACCCCCATATTCCCGCCATCGACGCCCGCACCCAGGTGGCGCTGTCGGACTTGGTGCTGGCGCTCTGCGCCGGCGCCGCCGGCACCCTGGCCTTCACCGCCGGCCAGGCGGTTGCCGTCATAGGGGTGATGGTGGCGGTGGCACTGATGCCGCCTTTGGTCACCGCCGGCCTGCTGCTGGGGGGCGGCCACCTGGCCTTGGCGGCCAAGGCCGGGCTGCTGCTCTTTGCCAACCTGGTCTGCATCAACCTGGCCGGCGTCGGCACCTTCCTGTTGCAGGGCCTGGGACCCCGCTACTGGTGGCAGGAGGAAAAGGTGCACAGGGCCAGCATTCGCGCCTTCCTGATCTGGACGGCGCTGCTGCTGGCATTGGCGGCGGTGATCCGCACCCTGCTTTAAAGCAGGTGGCTGGACAGGGTCCGGTACAGCTCGCGCACGTCGTTGCCCCGGCCCAGCTCACGGCTGATGGGTTCGGCCTCCGAGCCCACCCAGACCTTGATCTCGGCGTCCAGGTCGAAATGGCCGGCCGTTTCCAGGGCATACTTGGTGACCTTGCTGTAGGGCACGGAGAGGATGAACGGCTTCTTGCCGGTCAGGCCCTGCTTGTCGACCAGGAGCAAGCGCTTGTTGGTGAACACGAAAAGATCCCTGACCAGCCGGTAGGCCTTGTCCACCTGCTCGCCTTCGGCCAGCAGCGGCCCAAGGCTGTATTCCGGGGCTGTGCATGATTGCATCGCTGCGCCAAAAGGACGGGGCCAAGGCGGCTGGTGCAGGGCAAAGTGGGCCTATGGTCAAGCCCGGCAACGCAGACAGCGCCCTTTTGGAGCGCGACCTTAAAGGCTGGCACCACAGCCAGCCCATGCGGCGTTAGAGGGCGCTTATTTGGCGCCCACCAAACCTCGCGACCTCTGCGACAACCTGTTGTGCCAGTGCAATTAACGACCAGCCCAGGAATACAGCCTCCCTCGTCCAATTTCTCGGCGCTGACCTCGGAACCCATCCCTAAAAGTCCCGAAAACAATCCCATTGCTTTTCTCCTGTTGCGCCCAGCCGCTTGTTGTGGTGGCGGAGGGGCTTTGTTAAACTAGCGCGCCCTCAGCCGGACCCGGCGGGGGAACGGGTCGGTTTCTTGGTCGCGGGAAGCCGACAAGCTTATTCTTTTTGGAGTAACACCATGTCTTACATTTTTGAAGCAGAACTCCGTACTGACCTGGGGAAAGGTGCGAGCCGCCGCCTGCGTCGTGAGGACAAAGTACCTGCTATCGTTTACGGCGCCGACAAAGAGCCCGTCTCCATCACCCTGGATCACAACAAAGTGATCGAGGCCCAGGCTGACGAAGGTTTCTACACCCATATCCTGACCCTGAACATCGCTGGTGAGAAGATCGAAGTTCTGGCCAAGGACATGCAGCGCCACCCCTTCAAGCCGAAGGTCACCCACATCGACTTCCTGCGCGTTGACGCTTCCCACAAGCTGCACACCAAGGTTCCCCTGCATTTCGTAGGCGAAGAACTGGCTGCCAAGAAAGGCGGTGTGGTTGCCCACCACGCTTCCGAAGTTGAAATCAGCTGCCTGCCCAAGGATCTGCCTGAGTTCGTGGAAGTGAACGTTGCCGGCATGGAAGTAGGTGACACCCTGCACCTGACCGACCTGAAACTGCCCCGTGGCGTTGTTTCCGTCGAGCTGGCCAAAGGTGAAGACCACAACCAAGCCGTTGTTTCCCTGAACGCCCCGAAAGGCGGCGCCAGTGAAGAAGCCTCTGAAGAGGCAGCTGCTGAGTAAAGCGTGAGCGATATTCAACTGCTGGTGGGCCTGGGTAATCCAGGCCCCGAATACGCCCAAACCCGCCACAATGCCGGCGCCTGGTACATAGAGGCCCTGGCCCGCCTTCACCGGCAATCCCTGAACCTGGAAAGCAAATTCAGCGCCTTCACCGCCCGCATCCAAATCAAGGGCAAGGACGTGCGCCTGCTTATCCCCACCACCTATATGAACCTCTCCGGCAAGGCCGTCAGCGCCCTGGCCAACTTCTACCGTATCCCGGTGGAGAGCATAATGGTGGCCCACGACGAGCTGGATCTCCCCCCTGGGGTGGCCCGGTTCAAACAGGGCGGCGGACACGGCGGCCATAATGGCCTCAAGGACATCATGGCCAAGATGGGCAACAACCCCAATTTCCACCGGCTGCGCATCGGCATCGGCCACCCCGGCGACCGCCACAAGGTCACGGGCTATGTGCTGGGTAAAGCCCCCGCAGCCGAGCAAGAGCAGATAGACGCCGCCATCGACGAGGCCATCCGCGCCACCGAACTGCTGTTCGACAGTGGCATGACCAAGGCCCAGAACCGGCTTCACGCCTTCAAGGCATAAGATTTCGAGGACAGATCATGGGATTCAAATGTGGCATAGTGGGCCTGCCCAACGTCGGCAAATCCACCCTTTTCAATGCCCTGACCAAGGCCGGCATCGAAGCCGCCAACTTCCCCTTTTGCACCATTGAACCCAACACCGGCGTGGTGCCGGTGCCGGATCTGCGCATGAACAAGCTGGCCGAGATCGTCAAGCCCCAGCGGGTACTGCCCACCACCATGGAGTTCGTCGATATCGCCGGCCTGGTGGAAGGCGCCTCCAAGGGTGAGGGCCTGGGCAACAAGTTCCTGGCCAACATCCGCGAGACCGACGCCATAGCCCACGTGGTGCGCTGCTTCGAGAACGACAACATCATCCACGTCGCCGGCGCCGTTAACCCCGCCGAAGACATCGACGTCATCAACACCGAACTGGTGCTGGCCGACATGGAAGCGGTGGACCGCGCCCTGACCCGGGTGCAGAAGAAGGCCAAAGGCGGCGACAAGGAAGCCAAGCTGGAGCAGGAAGTGCTGCTGAAGATCCAGCCGCACCTGGAAGAAGGCAAGATGCTGCGCGGCTTCCCCCTGAGCCCCGAAGAAAAGGCCGCCATCGGCTACCAGAACTACCTGACCGGCAAGCCGACCATGTACATCGCCAACGTCAACGAAGACGGCTTCGAGAACAACCCCTACCTGGACAAGGTGCGGGCCATAGCCGCAGAAGAAGGCTCAGTGGTGGTGCCTGTCTGCGCCGCCATCGAAGCGGACCTTGCCGATCTCGACGACGAAGAGCGTGATCTCTTCATGGCCGAGATCGGCCTGGAAGAGCCGGGCCTGAACAGGGTGATCCGCGCCGGCTACGAACTGCTGAACCTGCAGACCTACTTCACCGCAGGCGTCAAGGAAGTGCGGGCCTGGACCATCAAGGTCAACTCCACCGCCCCCCAGGCAGCTGGCAAGATCCACACCGACTTCGAGAAAGGCTTCATCCGCGCCGAAGTGGTGGGCTATGACGACTTCGTCGCCAACGGCGGCGAGCAGGGTGCCAAGGAAGCCGGCAAGTGGCGCCTGGAAGGCAAGGACTACATCGTCAAAGACGGCGACGTCATCCACTTCCGCTTCAACGTCTAAGCAGCCGTGCTGGATCGAAAAAAGCCGCCCTTGGGCGGCTTTTTTGTTGCCTATATCCAGATCCAGGCGTCCAACAGGACAAGCCCGAAAATGAAGAAGGCTTCCGCAGCGCACCGACGCTCCCCCACATCCCAGAAAGGGCTCTCGTCTGATAACACGGCCAAGAGATCGGCGTTCACGGCCGCCCAGACGAAGAGCGCGGGCAAGATCGCCAACATCAGGTAGACGTTGGCGGCCCCTCTGGGGGATTGCGCCAGGAAAGTAGCCAATTCATAGGTGCCTGGAGCAAGGGTCTTCAGCTTTGCCAGCAAGAGCAGGTGTGAAAAGAAAAGCAGCATGGCGAGCCAGGCCGCCTTGGAGCCGAGTATCCGCGATACCAAAGCTGGCAGCTGATCCTGTTGGCTGCCCCGTACGCCAAGGCCTGCCACCCAGACCAACAGTGAAACCAGGAGATAGCAAGACTGGAGTGCCACAGGCCGCCCTTTAACGCAGAGAGTGGCCGACAATCCTAAAGGAAAAGCCGCCCCTTGGGCGGCTTTTTCAGTAACCCACCAGCTGCATCGCCAGCGCCAGGTAGCAGATAAAGCCGGCGATGATGCCGCCGGCCATGGCGCTGCTCTTGACGTCCCTAGCCCAGGCGGGCCGGCAGAGGTAAAGGGAGCCGAAGGTGCCAAGGCCGGCCAGCAGGGCGCCCATCAACAACAGGGCCAGGCCGCCGGGATGTCCTTCACCGAGATACCAGTAATACGCCCAGGTGGAACCGACGACCAGGGCGTTGCCGGAACAGCTCAGGGGTAACGCCCATCTTGAGTTCGGCTTCATGATGCCGCCTTCAAATGTTATGGACCTGTTAAATATATAGCCCATTTTTTGTACTTGGCGGCTTGGCTGGGTTTTTAGCCGCTGGGCAGACCGGCCCTGGCCAGCATGGCTTCCCGGCGTTTCAGGCTCTCTTCCGGCCAATACTGGTCGCGCTGGTAGTACTGGGGTACAGCCGGAGCCCCATCGCCCAGCTGCAACCAGGGTTGCTTGGAATCGGTGAAGATATGGATATCGGGCGACAGCAGGTCGGGGTTGTCCAGGGTGCCGACCCGTATGAAGGACACCAGCTTGCCGGCCCCGGCGTAATGGCTCCAGAGGGCCAGGTGGCAATGGGGGCAACGGGCGATCAGCTGGCCCTTGCCGCTTTCCGACGGTGTCTCTACCCAGAGGGGCTCACCGCAGAGCAGGGTCAGGCGCTCGGACTCTATCATGGCGTTAAGGGCGAAGGCGGCACCGCTTTCCCGCTGGCACCAGCGGCAATGGCAGCAGTGCACGAACAGGGGAGCCGTTTCGATACGGTAACGCAGGTAGCGGCAGTCGCAACCGCCTTCCTGGGGAAAGCTGTTCATGGGATCCCTCCTTTAGCTTGGGTTTGCCTACCTTAGGCAGTGAACTCAAACAGTACCTGATTTCGGGGCTGGCCCAAAAGGCTGCCGCCAAGGCCGCCTAAGCAAAGTTGCCAACACCGGAGGCATCCCTTGGGAGCGCGGCCTGCAAGCGGGGTAAAACTTCAGTCCGCCGGTGATCTCCCGGCCGCCCATTATTTGATCTGGACTATAAAAAGGCACTGGGGCCTGGCGCATCATGAACCAGGGGCCCTGCCCCCTAAAAATGGTTGCCAGGGAAGCCGGCAGCCCAAGCCTGCCCGCCAAAGGTAACGCCATGAGCCAGGAACTGCTGAGCAATATTCCCTTCGACCAGTTGCAGGTGGGGCAAAGCGCCAGCCTGAGACGCACCCTGACCGAGGAAGACATCAAACTGCTGGATCTGGTGTCCGGTGAATCCGACGGCCAAGGCAACGGCTACGGCATCTGGGCGGCCTCACAGATAACCACAGTGCTCAGCACCCTGCTGCCTGGCCCGGGCAGCCGCCTGCTGGCCCAACAGCTGCGTTTCCTGAAACCCCTGGATCCCGGCCATGAAGTGCAGGTGGCATTGACGGTCAGGGAAAAGGCCGAAGACAGCCCGACAGTGGTGCTGGACTGCCTGTGCCGCAATGCCCTGGGGGAAACCCTGGTGGAGGGCAGCGTCACGGCCCTGGCCCCGACGGCGCCCCACCAGGTGCCAAGGCCTTCCCTGCCCCGGGTGGAGCTCTACCGGGACCACTACCAGGCGGTGCTGGCCCGCTGCAAGGAACTGGCCCCGGTCCCCACCGCCGTTGTCCATCCCGTGGACGCCAATGCCCTCAGGGCCGTGAAGGAAGCGGCCGAACAGGGGCTTATCGAACCTGTGCTGGTGGGACCCCAGGCACGGATCCTGGCTGCGGCCCGGGAGAGCGGCATCGACATCCAGGGCTGGCCTCTGCTCGATGCCGAGCACAGCCATGCGGCGGCGGCCAAGGCGGTGCAACTGGCGGCCTCGAGCCAGGTGGCCGCCCTGATGAAAGGGGCCCTGCACAGCGACGAGCTGATGTCGGCCGTGGTGCGCTCGGACAGCGGCCTGCGCACCGAGCGCCGCATCTCCCACGCCTACGTGATGGAGGTGCACGGCTACCACAAGGCGCTGGTGATCACCGATGCCGCCATCAACATAGCCCCCAGCCTGGAGCAGAAGGCCGACATCTGCCAGAACGCAATCGACCTCTGGCGTACCCTCTTTGGCGCCGCGCGCAAGCCC
Source organism: Gallaecimonas kandeliae (assembly GCF_030450055.1). Taxonomy (NCBI): domain Bacteria; kingdom Pseudomonadati; phylum Pseudomonadota; class Gammaproteobacteria; order Enterobacterales; family Gallaecimonadaceae; genus Gallaecimonas; species Gallaecimonas kandeliae. The sequence continues at coordinate 1,087,123 of NZ_CP118480.1, read as the reverse complement.
AAGGTGGCGCTGCTCTCGGCGGTAGAGACGGTGACCAGCCGCATGACCTCCACCCTGGACGCCGCCTGCCTTTGCAAGATGGCCGACAGGGGCCAGATCACAGACGCCCTGCTGGACGGCCCCCTGGCCCTGGACAACGCCATCAGCCCCCAGGCCGCCAAGGACAAGGGCATCGCCTCCAAGGTCGCAGGGGATGCCGACATCTTGCTGGTACCGGACATCGAGGCCGGCAACATGCTGGCCAAGCAGCTGACCTTCCTGGGCCACGCCAATGCCGCCGGCATAGTGCTGGGGGCCAGGGTGCCTATCATCCTCACCAGCAGGGCCGACAGCCTGCGCACCCGGCTGCTGTCCTGCGCCGCCGCCCTCTTCCTGGCCGAAGCCCGCCGCAGGGGAGAACTGAAATGACCCAGGCCCTTTTGGTACTCAATACCGGCTCTTCCAGCCTCAAGTTCCGGCTCTTCGCCCTGGCTCCTGGGCTGCCGCTGCTGGCCGGCGGCAAGGTGGAAGACATCGGCCTGGATGCCCGTTTCAAGGCCGATGACGGCCAGGAAGCGGCGCAATTGCAGCCGGTCGCGGCGCCGGACCACCAGGCGGCCCTGCAGGTGGCGCTGGAGTGGCTGGAGCAGCGCCAGAATGGTTGGACCTTGGTGGCGGCCGCCCACCGTATAGTCCACGGCGGCGATCGTTTTGCCGGCCCCACCCGGCTCGATCAGGAGGCCCTGGACTACCTGCACGGCCTTTGTCACCTGGCCCCCTTGCACCAGGCCCATAACCTGGCGGGGGTGGCCACCCTGGCCGCCCGGCGGCCCGATCTGGTCCAATACGGCTGCTTCGACACCGCCTTCCATGCCCGCCACCAACCGCTCTTCCAGCGCTATGCCCTGCCCCTTTGGCTACATCAGAAAGGGGTACGCCGCTACGGCTTCCACGGCCTGTCCTTCGACTGGATAGCCCACTGCCTCAAACAGGACCACCCCCAGTTGGCCGATGCCAGGGTGGTGGCTGCCCACCTCGGCAACGGTGCCAGCCTCTGCGCCATCAACCAGGGGCAGAGCGTGGACACCACCATGGGCCTGACCGCACTGTCTGGGCTGCCCATGGGTACCCGTTGCGGCGACCTGGACCCGGGGGCCGTGCTCTACATGCAGCGGGAACTGGGCATGAGCCTGGCGGAAACCGAGCACCTGCTGTACCAGGAGTCCGGCCTCAAGGGCTTGTCCGGCCTGACCAACGACGTCAAGACATTGCTGCGCGACCACAGCGACGCGGCCCGCTTCGCCCTCGATTACTTCGCCCTCAAGGTCGCCCAACAGGTGGCGGCCATGGCCGTCTCCATAGGTGGCCTGGACGCCCTGGTCTTCACCGGCGGCATAGGGGAAAACGCAAGACCGGTGCGCAAGGCCATATTGGCCCGGCTGGCGTTCCTGGGGCCTTTCCCCAGCCTGGTGATCCCCGCCAACGAGGAGCGCTGCATGGCGATGGAGATCCAGGAAAGCTTCTACGCAGGGTCCGCTTAAGAAAGCGCTGGCAAGGCGCACGGCTACGGGTAAAGATGGACTGGATCCCGGTCTGGAAGTGTTAACATCATGGAGAAATGGATTTTCATAAAAACACGAATACCTAGAAAGGCAAGATGGCAGACAACAGCCCAAGCCATAAGGTAGTGCCCTTGGATAAAGCCCCTATTACCGCTCCCATGAAGAGGCTGCAGCAGAAGATCCGCATCAATTCGCTGCTGCTGCGCGCCACTTGGCTTGGCCCCCTGGTGCTGGGCCTGCTTTGGCTGGCGATGTGGCGGGTATCGGCCCTTCTGGAATACGCCCCCCACGTCAGTGTCTGGTTTCCACCGGCGGCGGTCAGCTTTGCGGCCCTGCTGCTGCTGGGAAGAAAGGCGCTGCTGCCCTTGCTGTGTGCCGCCCTGCTGGCCACCTTCTGGGAAGATGACCTCTACCAGTCCCACCAACCCTGGCAGCAACTGCTGCTGTCGGGCGGCCTCTTCGGCGCCGCCCACCTGCTCTCCTACGGGGTAGGGGCGGCGGCACTCAACTGGGTGATAGCCCGTACCCAGCGTCAGAAGCTGCCGGCGGCCATACTGGCGATGCTGGTGCTGGGAGCCATTTCGGCCCTGCTGGCGGCTCTGCTTGGCACCCAGGCGCTGGTTGTCGGCGGCATCATGGACCAGGAAGAGGCGGCCCAAAGCTGGCTACCCTGGTGGATAGGGGACCTGGTGGGCGTGGTGGTGCTGACGCCGCTGTTCATCTCCGTCATCAGCAGGCTCTACCCCAAGAGCGGCGCCTGGCTCAGCCAACTGGGCCTGCGCCACCTCAGGGAGCCATTGCTGCCCTATATCGTCAAGCTGCTGGCCAGCATGGCGCTGCTGCTCCTGACCATGGCCTTGACCGCCGATTTCCGTTACCCCGATGTGGCCTTCACCGCCTTCTTCCTGAGTATCCCCCAGATGTGGATCGTCTACACCGAGAGCCCGCTGCGCAGCGGCCTCAGCCTGGCCCTGCTCAGCACCCTGACCGCCCTCGGCATCAAGTGGTTCGGCTTGGGGGATCACGCCCTCATCTACCAGTTCGCCATCAATGTGCTGGCCGCCAGCACCTACTTCGGCCTGACGGTGCCGATACTGGCCAGCCATAACAGCCAGCTCCGCCAGATGGTGCTGATGGATAGCCTGACCCAGGTGGCTTCCCGCAGCCATTTCTTCGAGCAGGCCAGCCAGGAGATCATGCGCGCCCGCCACTACGGCAAGCCCATCTCCCTGGTCGTCTTTGACATCGACCACTTCAAGGAGATCAACGACAGCTTCGGCCACAGCGTCGGTGACTGCGCCCTGGTGGAGGTGGCCAAGGCCGTCCAGCAGGAGCTGCGCCAGGCCGACCTGCTGGGCCGCTTCGGCGGCGACGAGTTCCTGTTGCTGCTCCCCGGCACCAACCTGGCCGAGGCCTGCCACACGGCCGACCGGCTGCGCCAGGCCATCAAGCAGATAACCGCTGAGGGTCAAAGCCTTGCCGGCAGCTTCGGGGTGGTGGAAGTGGTAGAAGCGGAAAGCCTGATGGCCGCCTTCGACAGGGCCGATGCCCAGCTGCTGGCCGCCAAGCGCGGTGGCCGCGACCAGGTCTGCGCCTCCGCAGGTTGATGGCCAGGTTGGCCAGCGCCCGAGCAGCCCTGACTAAATAGTCGGCAAACAAACAAGGACTTGTACCTTAACCGTTGACGCTGTGCTTTGGTCTCGGCATAATTCGCGCCGTTCGTTACGTTGGCTATGTAGCTCAGTTGGTTAGAGCACATCACTCATAATGATGGGGTCGCAGGTTCGAATCCCGCCATAGCCACCATTCGACGAGCGGAAGTGGCGGAATTGGTAGACGCACTGGATTTAGGTTCCAGCGCCGCAAGGCGTGAGAGTTCAAGTCTCTCCTTCCGCACCAAAATTGGAGTATCGCCAAGCGGTAAGGCAGCGGGTTTTGATCCCGCCATTCCCAGGTTCGAATCCTGGTACTCCAGCCATATTCCTGGTGTTCGCCCAAGGCGGATATCAAAGGGACAGGCAGTTGACGAGAGCCTCCGGCTCCTGAATAATTGCCAGCCCTGACAAGTTTTAGTGTGGCTATGTAGCTCAGTTGGTTAGAGCACATCACTCATAATGATGGGGTCGCAGGTTCGAATCCCGCCATAGCCACCATGATTTTGCTGGAGTATCGCCAAGCGGTAAGGCAGCGGGTTTTGATCCCGCCATTCCCAGGTTCGAATCCTGGTACTCCAGCCATTATTCAGCATCCCAAGAAGATGCAACCAGCTTGCTGGAGTATCGCCAAGCGGTAAGGCAGCGGGTTTTGATCCCGCCATTCCCAGGTTCGAATCCTGGTACTCCAGCCATTATTTGAAGACCCGCCCTAGTGGCGGGTTTTTCTTTTCCTGTTCCAGATAAAAGAAAGCCGCCTCGACAGGCGGCTTTCTTGTCAGAGCCCGGCGGCGTATTTCAGCACCTGGCGCTTGAGCGGCGGCGCCAGCCCCAGGCCCCCCATGGCCAGGCCCCTCAGGGTGGCCAGCAGCGGGTTGCGGTTGGAAAAGCCCTTGTAGCAGGCGTCCATCATGCCCTGCATCAAGAGGTTATGGGGGCGTCTCGCCCGCGCATAGGCCTTGAGCTGGGCATAGCTCCACCAGGCCTCACCCCGGGCAAAGGCGCCACCGATCAGGCTATCCAGAACTTCCACGTCCCGAAAGCCAAGGTTGACCCCCTGCCCCGCCAGGGGGTTGATGGTATGGGCCGCGTCCCCCACCAGCCAGACACCGTTCTGGCCATAGCGCTGGGCATGGCGGCGGGTCAGCGGGAAATTGCCGTGGCGCAGCACCTCGACCTCTCCCAGCAGGGCCGGGAAGGCCCTCTTGGCCTCTTCGGCAAGGCGGGCATTGTCGAGGCTGGCCAGGCGCTTGATCTCAGCGGCGCTGTCGTACCAGGCCAGCACCGCCTGGTTGTCAGGCATGGGCAGCCAGGCCCTGGGGCCTTCGGGGGTGAATTCCTGCCAGGTGGTGTCCGCCATCTGCCCCTGGGTTTTTACCGCCACCAGCAGGCAGCGTTGGCGGTAGTCCCAACCGGTCAGGCCGATACCGGCCTGGCTGCGCAGCCAGGAGTTGGCGCCGTCGGCGGCTATGGCCAGCCGCGCCTCTATGACCTCGCCGTTATCCAGAGTCAGCGTCACACCGCCATCCCCATGGTGGAAATCCTTGGGACTGGCCAGCACCGGTGTCACTTCATCCGGCAGCGCCTCCCAGATGGCCTTTTGCAGCCGGGCATTTTCGATAAAGAGCCCCAATTGCTCCAGCCCCAGCTCATCGGCGCTGAACTGGCATTGGTTTGCCCCTTCGGCCACCTGCAGCTGGCGGTAGGGCTGGCACTGCGCCAGTGGTAACTCGACCCCCAGCCGCCCCAGGTACCGCAGGGCGCCTTCACTGATGGCGCTGACCCTGGGGTCCAGTTCGGCGGGCAGGACAGGAGCTTGGCGCTCAACCAGCACCACCTCCATACCCTGGCGCCCAAGAGCCAAGGCCAGAGCCGCCCCCACCATGCCACCACCAACGATAACCAGCTCCGTTTTCATAACCATTCCTTCTGAACCACCAGAGGCATTCTACCCCCGGTTACCCCCAGACATCTTTACTTACCAATGATAAAAAAACTTACATTTGCGCAAAAAACAATCAGGAACTTTCCCCTGTCTAACCCTCTGCCACAAGACAAGAAGTGGAGCACTCAATATGAAACGTTTCATTCTCATTGCTGCCGGGGCCGTTTTGTTGTCCGCGCCTGCCATGGCAGCCATGGACAGTTACATGAAGTCTGCACTGGTCGACGTCTGCAAGGCGTCCATCAGCAACAAGACCTTCCTCCTTACCCATAAAGTCAAGGAGTATCGTCTGACCTATCCTACCATCGCCGCCAAGCTGGTCTGCAACGGCCAGTCTGTCTACAACTTCGCCAAGGACTATGGTGCCGACCGCACAGCTGCCCAGATATTCGAGCGTGGCCGCATGGGTGTGGTCACCATCCAGGATATTTCCATGGTACCGGACAACGAACGCTGGTACGTCAGCTTCTAACCCTGCCAGCATGCCATCCCCGCCTCGGGGGTGGCTTGCTTCTGATCATGAAACCCCTTTTCTGCGCTGTGGTAGCCCTTGCTGCCTTGGGGTAGAATATGGGGTCTTTTTTCGTCCCGAAGTTGCAGGTATTAGATCCATGGGCAAGAAGTTGCACATCAAAACCTGGGGTTGCCAGATGAACGAGTACGATTCGGCCAAGATGGCGGATCTGCTGGGCAGCACCCATGGGCTCAGCGTCACCGAGATCCCGGAAGAAGCCGATGTGCTGCTGCTCAATACCTGCTCCATCCGCGAGAAGGCCCAGGAGAAGGTGTTCCACCAGCTGGGCCGCTGGAAAGAGCTGAAGAAGACCAATCCCGAGCTCATCATCGGCGTCGGCGGCTGCGTGGCCTCCCAGGAAGGGGAATTCCTGCGTGAACGCGCGCCTTTCGTTGACATCGTCTTCGGCCCCCAGACCCTGCACCGCCTGCCTGAGATGATCAACCAGGTGCGCGGCACCAAGGCCCCCATAGTCGACATCTCCTTCCCGGAAATCGAGAAATTCGACCGCCTGCCCGAGCCCAAGGCCGAAGGCCCCAGCGCCTTCGTGTCCATCATGGAAGGCTGCTCCAAGTACTGCTCCTTCTGCGTGGTGCCCTACACCCGCGGTGAGGAAGTGAGCCGCCCCGTTGACGACGTCCTCTATGAAGTCGCCCAACTGGCCGAACAGGGCGTGCGGGAAGTGAACTTGCTGGGCCAGAACGTCAACGCCTTCCGCGGTGCCACCCACGACGGCGGCATCTGCTCCTTCGCGGAACTCTTGCGCCTGGTGGCGGCCATCGACGGCATCGACCGCATCCGTTACACCACCAGCCACCCGGTGGAGTTCACCGACGACATCATCGAGGTCTACCGCGACACCCCCGAAGTGGTGAGCTTCCTGCACCTGCCGGTGCAAAGCGGCTCCGACCGGGTGCTGACCCTGATGAAGCGCAATCACACGGCCCTGGAGTACAAGTCCAAGATCCGCCGCCTGCGCGAGGCCCGCCCCGATCTCTGCCTGAGCTCTGACTTCATCGTCGGCTTCCCCAACGAGTCCGACGAGGACTTTGCCCAGACCATGAAGCTCATCGCCGACATCGGCTTCGACCAGAGCTTCAGCTTCGTCTACTCGGCCCGCCCCGGCACCCCGGCTGCGGACATTCCCGATGACGTGACCGAGGACACCAAGAAGCAGCGCCTCTACATACTGCAGGAGCGCATCAACCAGCAGGCCATGCAGATCAGCCGCCGCATGCACGGCACAGTGCAGCGTATCCTGGTGGAAGGCCCCTCCAAGAAGAATCTGATGGAGCTGCGCGGCCGCACCGAGAACATGAGGGTGGTCAACTTCGAAGGCGACCCGGCCCTGATCGGCACCTTCGTGGACGTCGAGATCACCGAAGTACTGCCCCATTCCCTGCGCGGCAAGCTGGTGCGCACCGAACCGGAAATGGGCCTGCGGGTGGCGATAAGCCCCGCCGACATCATGGCCCAATACGACGCCCGCAACGGCAAGGCCGACGCCCTTGGCGTCACCACCTTTGACCCCAGAGCCTAAGAGGACCCCCTTGGCTAACCCTTTACTGACTGTCAGCGTCTTTCTCGAGCCCGCCGACATGGACCGCCTGGCGGCCCTGTGCGGGCCCTTCGATGATAACCTCAAGCAGATAGAGCGCCGCCTGGGCGTCGAGATCAACTACCGCGACAACCACTTCCAGGTGCTGGGCAAGGCCCTGGTCGCCAAGGCGGTGGCCGATCTCCTGAAGAACCTCTACGTGGAAACGGCCCCGGTCAAGGGCAAGACCCAGGATCTGGATCCCCAGGACGTGCACCTGGCCATCCAGGAACTGAAGGTGCTGGAAGCCGAAGACGGCCTGGACCAGGCCAAGGAGATCTTCGTCAAGACCAAGCGCGGCGTGGTCAAGCCCCGCACCCCCAACCAGGGCCAATACATCCAGAACATCTTCCGCCACGACATCTGTTTCGGGGTAGGCCCGGCCGGTACCGGCAAGACCTACCTGGCGGTGGCCTGCGCCGTGGACGCCCTGGAGCGCCAGGAAGTGCGCCGTATCCTCTTGACCCGTCCGGCCGTAGAGGCGGGCGAGAAGCTGGGCTTCCTGCCCGGGGATCTCAGCCAGAAGGTCGACCCCTACCTGCGCCCCCTCTACGACGCCCTCTTCGAGATGCTGGGTTTCGAGAAGGTCGAGCGCCTCATCGAGCGCAACGTCATCGAAGTGGCGCCGCTGGCCTACATGCGCGGCCGCACCCTCAACGACGCCTTCGTGATCCTCGACGAGAGCCAGAACACCACCGTCGAACAGATGAAGATGTTCCTGACCCGCATCGGCTTCAACTCCAAGGCGGTGATCACCGGCGACATCACCCAGGTGGACCTGCCCCGCAGCACCCGCTCAGGCCTGCGTCACGCCATCGAAGTGCTACGTGACGTGGAAGAGGTGTCCTTCAACTTCTTCCAGTCCGGTGACGTGGTCCGCCACCCTGTGGTGTCCAAGATCATCAACGCCTACGAAGCCTTCGAGGAAGAGCAGGAGCGCCAGAAGGCGGTCCGCAAGCAGGAAAACCAGGAGCCCAAGGCATGAGCCTCTATCTCGATCTGCAAATCGCCAGCCTCGCCAAGGATCTGCCCAGCCAGGAAGACTTCGAACTCTGGGTCGGCAAGGCCCTGGAAGGCAGCGGCCGGGATGAGACCGAACTGACGGTGCGCATCGTCGACGAGGAAGAAGGCCTGGAGCTCAACAGCCAGTACCGCGGCAAGGATTACGCCACCAACGTGCTGTCCTTCCCCTTCGAGGTGCCGGACGGCATAGAGCTGCCGCTGCTGGGGGATCTGGTGATCTGCGCCGGCGTGGTGGCCTCTGAGGCCGCCGAGCAGGGTAAGGCCCCCCAGGCCCACTGGGCCCATCTGGTCATCCACGGCACCTTGCATTTGCTGGGGTATGACCATATAAAGGACGAGGACGCGGAGCTGATGGAAGGCAAGGAAATTGCTCTTCTCCAGGCGCTGGGTTATCCCGACCCCTACGGCGACCGCGACATTTAATTTTTGGTTTAAAGGACTATGAGCGACGACAACCCCCACTCGAGTCAGGGCTCTTCAAAGAGCTGGCTGGAGCGATTGAGCCATTTCTTTTCCGACGAGCCCAAGAACCGTGACGATCTGATGGTGGTGATCGAAAGCGCCACCGACCGGGAGCTTATCGACGCCCAGACCAAGGAGATGATCCAAGGGGTGCTGGACGTCTCCGAGCTTCGCGTCAGGGACATCATGATCCCCCGCAGCCAGATCGTGGCCATCGACAAGAGCCAATCGGTGCAGGAATTCCTGCCCACCATCATCGAATCGGCCCACTCCCGTTTCCCGATCATCAACGAAGACAAGGACCACGTCGAAGGCATACTGCTGGCCAAGGATCTGCTCAAGTACGCCTTCGGCGAAGCCCAGGACTTCGATCTCGACATGGTCAAGCGCCCGGCCGTCATAGTGCCCGAGTCCAAGCGGGTGGACGTGCTGCTCAAGGAGTTCCGCTCCGGCCGCTTCCACATGGCCATCGTCGTCGATGAATTCGGCGGCGTCTCCGGCCTGGTCACCATAGAGGACATCCTCGAAGAGATCGTCGGCGACATCGAAGACGAGTACGACGCCGAGGACGACGAAGGGGACGACATCCGCCGCCTCACCAACCGCAACTTCGCGGTGGCGGCCCTCACCTCCATCGAAGACTTCAACGAGCACTTCGGCAGCCACTTCTCCGACGAGGACGTGGACACCGTCGGCGGCCTGGTGATGCACGCCTTCGGGCACCTGCCGGCCCGGGGCGAGGAAGTGGCGTTGGCGGGCTTCAACTTCAAGGTCACCCGCGCCGACAAGCGCCGCCTGCTCCAACTCCAGGTCACATTGCCAGAAGAACAGGAATGATCCTCCACCGTCTCAAAGCACCCCTGGCAGCCTGGCTGCTGGGGGGCCTGAGCCACCTGGCTTTCGCCCCCTATCACCAGGCCTGGTTGCTGCTGTTCACCCTACCGCTCTGGCTTTGGCAACTGGAAGGCAGGGGCCCGCGCCAAGGCGCCTGGCTGGCCTTCGCCTTCGGCTTCGGCTTCTTCCTCACCGGTGTGGCCTGGGTCCATGTCTCCATAGTGCAGTTCGGTGGCCTGCCCCTGGCCGTCAGCATGCTGTTCATGGCCATACTGGCCGGTTACCTGGCCCTTTACCCGGCCTTGCTGGGTTACCTCCTCAACCGCTTCTTTCCCCTGCCCGGCTGGCCCCGTTACCTCGTTGCCCTGCCGGTACTCTGGATTGGCAGCGAGTGGCTGCGCGGCTGGGTACTGACCGGCTTTCCCTGGCTGAACCTGGGTGCCAGCCAGTTGGACAGCCCCTTCGGCAACTGGCTGCCCATCGGCTCCGAGGCCCTGGCCGGCTTCATGCTGATGCTCTGTGTCGGCGCCCTGGCGCTTTGCCGCCAGCAAAAAGCCTGGGCCCTGGCGGCCCTTGGCCTTATCGGCCTGTCCCTGCTGCTGCCCCGGCATTGGGTCACCCCCACCGGCAAGACGCTCAAGGTGGCCCTGGTCCAGGGCAATATCCCCCAGAGCCTCAAGTGGAACCCGGACAGCCTGGAGCCGACCTTGCTCAAGTACCAGGACCTGACCCGCCCGGCCATGGGCGCCGACCTGGTGCTCTGGCCCGAGGCGGCGGTGCCGGACCTTGAGCCCATGGAGCAGCCTTTCCTGGCGCAGCTCGACGCCGTCGCCGCCTTTCGCCACACCAGCCTGGTGACCGGCATCATCGACTACCACTTAGGCAACGACAGCTACTTCAACACCGTCATCGTCCTGGACGGCAACTACAGTTACGGCGATGCCAACCGCTACAACAAGCACCATTTGCTGCCCATCGGCGAGTTCGTGCCCTTTGCCGAGCTGCTGCGCCCCATAGCCCCCTTCTTCAACCTGCCCATGTCCGACTTCGCCCGAGGCCCCTTGGTGCAGCCCAACCTCGAGGTGGCGGGACACAAGGCGGCCATGGCCATCTGCTACGAAGTGGCCTTCTCCGGCCAGGTCCGGGCCAATGTGCAGCCCGATACGGATCTCTTGATGACGGTATCCAACGACGCCTGGTTCGGCGATTCCATAGGCCCCTGGCAGCATCTGCAGATAGCCCAGGTGCGGGCCCGGGAGCTGGGCCGGCCCATGCTGCGCGCTACCAACGACGGCGTCACCGCCACCATGGACGCCGATGGCCATATCCAGCGCCAGTTGCCCCGCTTCGTGCCGGCCGTACTCAATGACGAGATAGTCCTGGTCAGCGGCCAGACCCCTTACGGCCGCTTCGGCCTGCTGTGGTGCTGGCTGCTGCTGCCTTTCTCCTGGCTGGGTTGGCGCTTTCGGCTGAAATGAAAAAAGCCCCGGCAAGGGGCTTTTGCGAATGGGGTATGTGGACCCAGTATGAAAAAGCCCGGGATAACCCGGGCTTTTCTTGTCAGGCGCCTTGCAACTCCCGCTGGAAATGGTCGTTGCCGCACTGGGGGCAGAGGGGAATGCGCCCCGGGTGATAGAAGTGCATCACGAAACCGCAGCGTACGCAGCGCAGAGCTCCGAAGCCGATGTAATCGTCGCTGCTGTAACCGTCAGGATGGGCCAGATCCCGCACCATGCTCTGCCAGCCAAGGGCTGTCTGGTCGGCGGCGTCGTAGAGCAGCTTCCACAGCTCCTCGGCACGGGGGTCCACCTCCCCTTCCTGGGCGGCCAGGGCCTTGAGATCGTCCTTGAGCTTGGCTTCCACCAGGGCCCATTCGTCCTTGGTCAGCTCGCCGGCGGCGTGGAGAAATTCCCTGGCTTCTTCCAAGAGGGCGTCGAAGCGGGCCTCAACCTCGCCTTCCTTGATGCGTTTTTTCAGTTCGTCCAGCAGGCGCTGGTACCCTTTGATGGTCATAACGGCACTCCTTGATTTCCTTCCTAGATACGCCTTCAGGCGCCGCTTTGCAAGTTGGCAAAGGTGGGTGGCAGGGGGGCTTTGCGCAAGGTATCCTATGGCGATTATCTTCAGCCCCATTCGCCATGCGGTAAGTCATGCAAGAACAATACGATCACAGTGCCATCGAGCCCCAGGTACAGCGCCACTGGGAAGCCAACCAGACCTTCGTGGTCAACGAAGACGACAACAGGGAAAAGTTTTACTGCCTTTCCATGTTCCCCTATCCCTCGGGCCGCCTGCACATGGGCCATGTGCGCAACTACACCCTCGGGGACGTGATCGCTCGTTACCAGCGCATGCAGGGCAAGAACGTGCTGCAGCCCATGGGCTGGGACGCCTTCGGCCTGCCGGCCGAGAACGCCGCCATCAAGAACAACACGGCGCCGGGCAAGTGGACCTACGAGAACATCGAGTACATGAAGGGCCAGCTCAAGATGCTGGGCTTCGGCTACGACTGGACCCGTGAAGTCACCACCTGCCGCCCCGAGTACTACCGCTGGGAGCAGTGGTTCTTCACCAAGCTTTACGAGAAGGGCCTGGTCTACAAGAAGATGGCCACCGTCAACTGGGACCCGGTTGACCAGACGGTATTGGCCAACGAACAGGTGGTGGACGGCCGCGGCTGGCGTTCCGGCGCCCTGGTGGAGCAGAAGCAGATCCCCCAGTGGTTCGTGAAGATCACCGACTACGCCGAAGAGCTGCTCAATGATCTTGAGAAGCTCGAAGGTTGGCCCGAGACCGTCAAGTCCATGCAGAGCCACTGGATCGGCCGCTCCGAAGGGGTCGAGCTGAGCTTCGACATCAAGGGCCAGGCCGCCAAGCTGGACGTCTACACCACGCGCCCCGACACCCTGATGGGCGTCACCTATGTGGGCATCGCCGCCGGCCACCCCCTGGCCGAACAGGCCGCCAAGGGCTTCCCCGAGCTGGCCGAATTCATCGACGAATGCAAAAACACCAAGGTCGCCGAGGCCGAGATGGCCACCATGGAGAAGAAGGGCATGGACACCGGCCTCAAGGCCATCCATCCCCTGACCGGCGCCGAAGTCCCGGTATGGGTCGCCAACTTCGTGCTGATGGATTACGGCACCGGCGCCGTCATGGCCGTCCCCGGCCATGACCAGCGCGATCACGAATTTGCCAGCAAGTACGATCTGGACATCAAGCAGGTCATCAAGCCGGTCGAAGGCGACTGGGACATCAGTGAGGCCGCCTTCACCGAGAAGAGCGGCGTGCTGGTCAACTCCGGCGAGTTCGACGGCCTGGCCTTCGAGGCCGCCTTCAACGCCATCGCCGACAAGCTGGTGGCCCTGGGCCACGGCCAGCGCAAGGTCAACTACCGCCTGCGCGACTGGGGCGTGTCCCGCCAGCGCTACTGGGGCGCCCCCATCCCCATGCTGACCCTCGAAGACGGCACCACTGTGCCTGTACCCGAAGACAGACTGCCGGTGTTGCTGCCCGAAGACGTGGTGATGGACGGCATCACCAGCCCCATCAAGGCCGACCCCCAGTGGCGCAAGACCACCTATAATGGCGCGCCTGCCGAGCACGAGACCGACACCTTCGACACCTTCATGGAGTCCAGCTGGTACTACGCCCGTTATGCCAGCGCCAACACCACCGACGCCATGCTCGACCCGGCCAAGGCCAACTACTGGCTGCCGGTAGACCAGTACGTGGGCGGCATAGAGCACGCCGTGATGCACCTGCTCTATTCGCGCTTCTTCCACAAGCTGCTCCGTGACGAAGGCCTGGTCGATTCCGACGAGCCCTTCAAGCGCCTGCTCTGCCAGGGCATGGTGCTGGCCGACGGCTTCTACCACGTCAACGAAAAGGGTGGCCGCGACTGGATCTCCCCCCTGGACGTGACAGTGGAGCGCGACGACAAGGGCCGCATCACCAAGGCCTTCGACCAGGACGGCCGTGAGCTGGTCTACGACGGCATGTCCAAGATGTCCAAGTCCAAGAACAACGGCATCGACCCCCAGGTGATGGTGGAGCGTTACGGCGCCGATACCGTGCGCCTGTTCATGATGTTCGCCGCGCCGCCGGAGCTGACCCTGGAGTGGATCGAGTCCGGCGTCGAAGGGGCCAACCGCTTCATCAAGCGCCTCTGGAAACTGGCCTTCGAACACCAGGCCAAGGGCCCTGTTGCCGCCCTGGATCTGGCCGCCCTCAACAACGACCAGAAGGCCCTGCGCCGCGAGCTGCACAAGACCATCGCCAAGGTGGGCGACGATCTGGGCCGCCGCCAGACCTTCAACACCGCCATCGCCGCCGTGATGGAACTCTTGAACAGGCTGGCCCGTGCACCCCAGGACTCCGAACAGGACCGCGCCCTGCTGCAAGAAGCCCTGATGAGCGTCACCTTGCTGCTGCACCCCATCATCCCCCACGTCACCACGGCCCTTTACCAGGCCCTGGGCGGCGAAGGCGAGATAGTGAACGCCCCCTTCCCCGCTGCCGACGAGGCCGCCCTGGTGGAAGACGAGAAACTGGTGGTGCTGCAGGTCAACGGCAAGGTGCGTGGCAAGGTGACGGTTCCGGCCGGTATCGGCAAGGACGAACTGGAAGCCCTGGCCATGCAGGACGACAACGTCAAGCGCTTCCTGGACGGCGTCACTGTGCGCAAGGTCATCATAGTGCCGGGTAAACTGGTCAACATCGTCGCCAACTAAGGACAACCTATGCGCTGGCTCCTCCTCTCGCTGACATTGCTGGCAAGCGGCTGTGGTTTTCACCTCAAGGGCAGCTACGAGATGCCCGCCGCCTACCGGCAGGTGACCCTCACCAGCTTCGACCAGTATGCCCGCATCACCACGCTGGTGTCCCAGAGCCTGGCCGGCAGCGGCGTGGCCCTGGGCCAGGGTCCCGAGGTGCATATCCTCAGCGACAACCTGGACCGCCAGACCCTGAGCCTGTTCAGCACAGGCCAGGTGGCGGAATACGAGCTGGTCTACAGCCTGAAATGGCAGCTGATCCGGGAAGGCCAGGAGCCGCAGGTGCACGTCATCGAAGTGCGCCGCGACTACCAGGACGACCCGGCCCGCACCCTGGCCAAGGACAGGGAGCGGGACCTGCTGCTGGAGGAGATGCGCAAGGAAGCGGCGGACCGCCTGGTCCGGCAACTGGCCCTGGACTGATGCAGATCCGCGGCCCCCAGCTCGGTGAAGCCCTCAAGCGCCAGCCCTCCTGGGTGCTGGTGTTCGGGGACGACGCCTTCCTGGTGGAAGAGGCCCTGGACAAGGTCCGGGGCCATGCCCGCCGCTGGGGCAGCGAGGAAAGGCTCAGTTTCAGCAATGACGGCGGCTTCGACTGGAGCCTGCTCAGGGCCGAATACCAGAGCCTCTCCCTCTTCGCCTCCCGGCGCCTTATCGAGCTGAACCTGGCCCAGAAGCCAGACGAGGCCGGTAAACAACTGCTGCTGGAGCTCACCCAGCATCCCAATCCCGATGTGTTGCTGGTCATTCGCGGCCCCCGTGCCGAGAAAGGCGTCAGCAACGCCCCCTGGTTCAAGACCATGAGCGAGCAGGGCCTCTACCTGCCCCTCTACCCCCTTGGCGACCGGGAATTCCCCGGCTGGCTGGCCCGTAAGCTTCAGGACGCCGGCTTCAAGCCGACCCCGGGCGCTATCCAGGCCCTGGCCCATTTCACCGAAGGCAACCTGCTGGCCGCCGCCCAGGAAGTGGAAAAGCTCGGCCTGCTGCACCCCCCCGGCCCCCTGAGCGAAGAGGACGTGGCCCTGGCGGTGCTGGACCATGCCCGCTTCGACCTCTTCCAGTGGACGGACGCCCTCTTGGGCGAGGATCCGGCCAAGGCGCTGCGGGTGCTGGCAAGGGTGATGGAGGAAGGCACGGAGCCGCCGCTGCTGCTCTGGGCTTTGGGCCGCGAGCTGGACAGCCTGCTTTCACTTTCCACCAGCGGCAATGTCCAGGCCGAGCTTGGCAAGAGGCGTATGCCGCCCCAGCGCAAGGGCCTCTATCTTGCCGCCCTCAAACGCCTCTCCGCCGGCCGGCTCCGCCAGATAGGCCGGCACCTGGCCTGGCTGGATCAACACTTCAAGACTCAGGACGGCAGCAGCGTCGAGCAGGGCCTCAAGGATCTGACCCTCGCCTTCTTCCCCGGCCGACGGCCGCCACTGCCGGTGATACGCCCGGAGCTGGCGCCATGAAGCCCTTGGGTTTGTTTGGCGGGACTTTCGATCCCATACATAACGGCCATCTGCGCCTGGCCGTGGAAGTGCTGGAGGCCTTCGGCCTCGAAAGCCTCAGCCTGCTGCCCAACAAGGCGCCGCCCCACCGCGCCCAGCCCCTGGCCGACGCCGGCCAGCGTCTGGCCATGGCACGGCTGGCGGTGGAAGGGGTGCCGGGGCTCAAGGTCGACGACATCGAGCTCAGGCGCGCCGGCCATTCCTATACGGTGGACACCCTGGAGGCCTTTGCCGGCGAGCATCCGGGCCGGCCGCTGCTGTTCGTGATGGGCATGGACAGCCTGCTGTCCTTCACCAGTTGGCACCGCTGGCAGCGGATTTTGGAACTGGCCTCCCTGGCCGTGTGCTGCCGCCCCGGCCACCTGCTGGACCCCCTGGCCCTCGACACCCGCCTGGCCAGCTGCCTCGGCGAGGGGCCTGTGACGGGCCCCGGCGCCATCCGGGCCCTGACCACCACAGAGCTGGCCATCTCCGCCACCGACATCCGCGCCAGGATAGCCCAGGGCCAGCGCCTGGATTTCCTGGTCCCCCAGGCCGTGGCCCAATACATTGAGGCCCAAGGCCTGTACCGAACGCCCGCCGCTTCGTGATAAACTCCCGCCTTCCGATTTTTTGCAGGTAAAGACATGAACGGCGAACAACTGAAAGATTTTGTTGTCGACAAGGCTGACGACCTGAAAGCCGTGGATATCAAGGCCCTTGATGTGCGCGGCAAGTCATCCGTCACTGAATTTTTGGTGGTCTGCTCCGGCACCTCCCGTACCCACGTCAACGCCATCGCCGAGAACGTCGTCACCGAAGCCAAGCATGCCGGCCTCCAGCCGCTCGGCATCGAAGGCAAGGCGGGCGGCGAATGGGTGCTGGTTGACCTGGGTGACGTGGTACTGCACGTGATGCAGGAACAGACCCGCGATTTCTACCAACTGGAAAAACTCTGGAGCTGATGAAGCTCAAGTTGATCGCCGTCGGTCAGAAGATGCCCGCCTGGGTGACCGAAGGCTTTACCGAGTACCAACGCCGCTTTCCCCGTGACTGTCCCCTGGAGCTCATCGAGATCCCGGCCGGCAAGCGCGGCAAGAACGCCGACATCCCCCGCATCCTGGACAAGGAAGGGGAACTGATGTTGGCCCAGGCCCAGGGCTGTTGCATCCTCACCCTGGATATTCCTGGCAAGCCCTGGGACACCCACCAGCTCGCCGAGCAATGGACCCGCTGGCAGCAGGACGGCCGTGATGTCGCCATCATGGTCGGGGGCCCGGAAGGCCTGGCCCCGGCCGTCAAGGCGGCGGCCGAGCAGTCCTGGTCCCTGTCCAGGCTCACCCTGCCCCATCCCCTGGTGCGGGTGGTGATGGCCGAGGCCCTCTACCGGGCCTGGAGCCTCAACAACAACCACCCCTACCACAGGGAGTAGCATGGCCCGCCAGAAGGTACAGATCCGCGACCACGGCTTTGAAGCGTCCCTGTTCTGGCGCCGTGCCCTGTTCTGCCTGCTGGTGGTGCTGCTCTGTTTCGGCGGCCTGGTGGCCAACCTCTACCACCTGCAAGTGGTGGAGTACCAGAACTACCAGGTCCGTTCCAACGACAACCGCATCAAGCTGGTGCCTGTGGCCCCCAACCGCGGCATCATCTACGACCGCAACGGCGTGGTGCTGGCCGAGAACAGGCCCGTCTTCTCCCTGGAAGTGGTGCCCGAGCAGGTCAAATCCTGGGACCAGCCCCTGGCCGACCTCAAGGCGCTGCTGGGCATAGACGACGACACCCTGGCCGATTTTCGCGAGTCCCTCAAAGGGGTGCGCCGCTTCAAGAAGGTGCCGCTGCTGGAGGAGATGAGCGAGCAGCAGGTGGCGCTGTTCTCGGTCAACCAATACCGCTTCCCCGGCTTTTCCGTCGAGGCCCGCCTCAAGCGCTACTACCCCTACGGTGACGCCCTCACCCACGTGTTGGGCTATGTGTCGCGGATCAACGACAAGGATCTCCAGGATCTTGCCGAAAAGGACCAGCTCTCCAACTACGCCGCCACCCATGAGATAGGCAAGCTGGGCGTGGAGCGCTATTACGAGGATACCCTGCACGGCCAGGTGGGCTACATGGAGGTGGAGGTCAACAACCGCGGCCGGGCCGTGCGTACCCTGCGTTTCGAACCGCCGGTGCCGGGCAAGGATCTCACCCTCAACATCGACTTGAACCTCCAGCTCAAGGCCCAGCAGCTGCTGGAAGGCCGCCGCGGCGCCATCGTCGCCATAGATCCCAACGACGGCGGCGTGCTGGCCATGGCCAGCGCCCCTTCCTACGACCCCAACCTCTTCGTCAAGGGGATCTCCAGCAAGGAATACAACAAGCTGCTGCATTCCCCGGACAGGCCGCTGATCAACCGCGCCACCCAGGGCCGCTACCCGCCGGCCTCCACCGTCAAACCCTTCCTGGCCCTGGTGGGCCTGGAGGAAGACAAGATCACCCCGGCCACCAAGGTCTGGGACCCGGGCTACTTCCAGCTGCCTGGCCTGGAACACAAGTGGCGGGACTGGAAACGCTGGGGCCACGGCTGGGTTGACCTCAAGCGGGCCATCGCCGAGTCCTGCGACACCTATTTCTACACCCTGGCCGTGGATCTGGGCATCGACAAGATCCACGACTGGATGAGCCTGTTCGGCTTCGGCCAGTTCTCGGGCATCGACATCCACGAGGAAAGCAGCGGCGTCATGCCCTCCCCCAGATGGAAGGAGCGCCGCTTCCGCCAGCCCTGGTATACCGGCGACACCATTCCCATCGGCATAGGCCAGAGCTACTGGACAGTGACACCGGTGCAGCTGGCCACCGCCACCACCATCATGGCCAACGCCGGCACCTACCATACGCCGCGCATCCTGAGGGCCACCGGCTCCAAGAGCGGCACCCTGGCCCTGCCCCCCGAGGACAAGCCCGCCGTGGTGGCCAGCCCACTGCACTGGCAGGAAGTGGAAAACGCCATGCACAGGGTGGTGGCCCACCCCACGGGCTCAGGCCACAAGGCCTTCGAAGGCGCCCTGTACAGCGCCGCCGGCAAGACGGGTACGGCCCAGGTGGTGAACATAGCCCAGGACGAGCGTTACGACGCCCACAAGGTCGCTGAGCGCCACAGGGACAACGCCATGTACATCGGCTATGCCCCCTTCGAGGCCCCCAAGATAGTGGTGACAGTGGCCCTGGAGAACATCATCGGCGGCGGCGGCTCAATAGCGGCCCCCCTGGCCCGCCAGATGATGGATTACTACCTGATCGACGAAGGTGCCGCCAATGAACGACAACCGTAGCCTGCTCAACAAGTTGCACATCGACGGCTGGCTGCTGCTGTTCGTGTTGTGCCTGATGGGGGTCAGCCTGGTGGTGGTCTATTCCGCCTCAGGCCAGAACATGGCCATGATGGAACGCCAGCTGGTGCGCCTCTTCCTGGCCCTGGGGGTGACGGCCGTGCTGGCCCAGATCCCCCCCGACGTCTACAAGCGCTGGTCGTTGCCGCTGTTCTCGGTGGGCACCCTGCTGCTGGTGGCGGTATTGGTGGTGGGTGACATCGGCAAGGGCGCCCAGCGCTGGCTGGATCTCGGCTTCATGCGCTTCCAGCCGTCGGAGCTGATGAAACTGGCGGTGCCGATGATGGTGGCCTACTACATCTCCCGCCATCCCCTGCCGCCGACCCTGCTGCAGTTGGTCAAAGGCTTCATGCTGGTGATAGTGCCGACCTTGCTCATCGCCAAGCAGCCTGACTTGGGCACCGCCATCCTCATCGCCGCCTCAGGGGTCTTCGTACTGTTCCTGTCCGGCATGAGCTGGCGCCTGGTGGCGGCGGCCGTCGGCGCCGTCAGCGCCTTCCTGCCGATCCTCTGGTTCTTCCTGATGCGCGACTACCAGCGCCAGCGGGTGCTGACCTTCTTGAACCCCGAGTCCGACCCCCTGGGCAGCGGTTACCACATCATCCAGTCCAAGATCGCCATAGGCTCGGGCGGCCTCTGGGGCAAAGGCTGGCTGCACGGCACCCAGTCCCAGCTGGAATTCCTGCCCGAGCGCCACACCGACTTCATCTTCGCCGTACTGAGCGAAGAGTTCGGCCTGGTGGGGGTGCTCTGCCTGTTGCTGCTCTATCTGGCCATCATCACCCGCGGCCTCTACATCGCCTCCCAGGCCCAGACGGCGTTCAGCCGGCTGTTAGGTGGCGCCATTATCCTGACCTTCTTCGTCTATGTGTTCGTCAACATCGGCATGGTGTCCGGCATGTTGCCGGTGGTGGGGGTTCCCCTGCCCCTGGTCTCCTATGGCGGCACCTCCATGGTGACGCTGATGGCCGGCTTTGGCATCCTGATGGCGATCCATACCCATAAACGCCTGCTGCACAGCTAAGGAAGAAAGGATGGCAAGATGGAAATGGGCACTGCTGGCGGTGCTGGCGCTGCCGGTTTGGGCCGAGATCCCCGCCGACAAGGCCAAGGCCCTGGCGGACCTTTCTGGCCTGAGCCCCGCCGAGGTGCAGAGCGCCTTGGCCGGTGCCGAGAAAAACCAGAAGATCCTCGACGCCATCGCCACCCCCTGGGAAGCCAAGCCCTGGTACCAGTACAGGCCCATCTTCATCACCCCGGAGCGCCTGGCAAAGGGCCTGGCCTTCTGGCATGAGCACGAGGCGGTCCTGGCCAAGGCCCAGGCCCAATACCAGGTGCCTGCGTCGGTCATCGTCGCCATCCTCGGGGTCGAGACCTACTACGGCCAGCACCAGGGGGTCTACCCGGTGCGGGACGCCCTCTATACCCTGGGCTTCTTCTACGAGCCCAGGCAGGATTTCTTCTTCAAGGAACTGGGCCAGTACCTGAAGCTGGCCAAGGAACAGGGCTGGCAGCAGAGCCCGCTCGGCAGCTATGCCGGCGCCATGGGCCAGGGCCAGTTCATTCCGTCGAGCTACCAGCACTTTGCCGTGGATTTCAACGGTGACGGCAAGCGCGATCTCTTCTCGAGCGAAGACGCCATCGGCTCGGTGGCCAACTATTTCCACGAGCACGGCTGGCGCCTGGGCGAGCCGGTGCTGGCCAAGGCCGACATCAAAGGCCAGGCCCCTCTGACCGACGGCCTGGAGATCGACAGCACTGTCGCGGCCCTCAAGGCCCAAGGCGTGGAAGCCGGCAAGGAACTGGGCGGCGACACCCCGGCCAAGCTGTTCGCCTTCGCACTCAAGGACGGCACCGACTATCAGCTGGGCTTTCACAACTTTTACGTGATCACCCGCTACAACCGCTCTCCCCTCTACGCCAGGGCCGTCTGGACCCTGGCCCAGCAGCTGGAGCAGGCCCATGCAGGCTAAATGGCTCTGCTGGTTGCCACTGCTGTGGCTGGCGGGCTGCGCCGGCCCCCAGCGGGGTGAGGCCCCCGGCCAGCAGGGGCGCTACGCCCAGCAAGAGGACGCCTACCCGGTGGACGTGCCGCGCCTTGACCATGTGCAGGACGCCACCGTCACCGACGAACCCTATTCCCGCGCCGGCAACCGCGACTACGAGCTGGGCGGCCAGTTCTACCGGGTGATCAAGGAGCCCAAGGGCTTCGTGCAGGAAGGCTACGCCTCCTGGTACGGCACCAAGTTCCACGGCTACAAGACCTCCAACGGCGAGATCTACGACATGTACGCCATGAGCGGCGCCCACAAGCGGCTGCCGCTGCCGAGCTTCGTGCGGGTCACCAACCTGGACAACGGCCGCCAGGTGGTGGTGCGGGTCAACGACCGCGGCCCCTTCCATGAAGGGCGCATCATCGACCTCTCCTACGCCGCCGCCTATAAGCTGGATATGCTCAAGAAGGGCACGGCCCATGTGCGCCTGGAAGTAGTAACGCCGCCCCAGAAGGAAACGGTGCTGGCCCCCATCAAGGCCCAAAACCCCATCTTCGTGCAGGTGGCTGCCAGCAGCGACCCGGGCCGGGCCGACGCCGCCGGCAAACGCTTGGCGGCCCTGGTCGGCAGCGGCTACCAGGTGGTCCAGGAGCAGGGCCTCTACAAGGTGCAGCTGGGCCCGGCGGCCGATGAACTCAAGGCAGAGGCGCTGATCGAGGCCCTCAAACGCCAGGGTGTCGGTAGGCCTTTCAAAGTTTATGTGGAACCTCAAGGGCAGACTGGGGTCAACATCCCCTGATGCCTCTGGTAACCTATTCCTATTCGAATTAAGAAGAAGACATTACCCATGCGCTATGCCCTCCTCTCCCTAAGCCTGCTTGGCCTGTCCGCCTTCTCTGCCCAGGCTGACCGCATCATTCCCCAGGCCCCCAACGTTGACGCCAAAGCCTATGTGTTGATGGACTTCAACTCCGGCAAGATCCTGGCCGAAAGCAACGGTGACGAGCGCCTGCCCCCCGCCTCTTTGACCAAGATGATGACCAGCTACATCATCGGCAAGGAGATCAAGGCCGGCCGCCTGCACCGCGACGACAAGGTCACCGTCTCCCAGAACGCCTGGGCCAAGAACTTCCCCGACTCCTCGAAGATGTTCATCGAGGTGGGCACGGAGGTGACGGTCGGTGAGCTCAACAAGGGCATCATCATCGATTCAGGCAACGACGCCTGCGTGGCCATGGCCGAACACATCGCCGGCACCGTCAGCGGCTTTGCCGACCTGATGAACGCCGAGGCCAAGCAGCTGGGCCTGACCGAGAGCCACTTCGTCAATCCCCACGGCCTGCCGGACCCTGACCACTACTCCAGCGCCCGCGACATGGCCCTGCTGGGCGCCGCCCTCATTCGTGACCTGCCGGACGAATACAAGATCTACTCCGACGAGTCCTACACCTACAACGGCATCAAGCAGTACAACCGCAACGCCCTGCTGCACGACAGGTCCATGAACGTGGACGGCATCAAGACGGGTCACGTCGCCGAGGTGGGCTATTCCCTGGTGGCCTCCGGCGTCAAGGACGGCATGCGCCTGGTGTCCGCCGTCATCGGCACCAAGTCCAACAACGCCCGCCGCGACATCTCCAAGGAGCTACTGAACTGGGGCTTCCGCTTCTTCGAGACCGTCACCCCCTTCAAGGCCGGCCAGGAGTTCGCCAGCCAGCGCATCTACATGGGTAACATCAAGAACGTGCGCCTGGGCGTGATGGAAGCCACCCCGGTAACGGTGCCCCGCGGCGCCGCCGCCGACATCAAGGCCGACTTCCAGCTGGACAAGGAACTCAAGGCGCCCCTGGCCAAGGGCGAGCGGGTCGGTACCCTCTTCCTGAAACTGGACGGCAAGGACATCGCCCAGTACCCGTTGGTGGCCCTGGACGAAGTCCAGAAAGGCAGCTGGTTCTCCCGCCTGATGGACTACTTCGCCCTGCTGTTCAAAGGCTGGTTCAGCTGAGCTTGATCCCCACTGCTCCGACCCCATATCTAAAGGCGCCCTCGGGCGCCTTTTTCATCGCTTTCTGTTACACTGTGCCCCGTTGATGTCTGGAGTGGTAGCATGCAGACCGAATTTGACAAGTACCTGGAATTTCCCTGCCTCTTTCCCTTCAAGGTCCTGGGCGCCGCCCGTGAAGACCTGGTGGATGACGTGCTGGCCGTCGTGCAGCAACATGCCCCCGGCGACTATTCCCCCACGGTCAGGCCCAGCAGCAAGGGCAGCTACCATTCGGTGACGGTGCAAGTGACTGTCACCTCCAAGGACCATGTAGAGACCCTCTACAAGGCCCTCGGCGCCATCGAAACGGTCAAATATGTCCTCTGAACTCATCGTCCGCCAACTGGGCCGCCAGCCTTACCAGGGCGTCTGGGACGCCATGAAGGCCTATACCGACCAGCGCGGCCCCGAAAGCCGCGACGAACTCTGGCTGGTGGAACACGACCCCGTCTTCACCCAGGGCCAGGCCGGCAAGGCCGAGCATGTGCTCTTCCCCGGCGACATCCCTGTGGTGCAGGTGGACCGCGGTGGCCAGGTGACCTATCACGGCCCCGGCCAGCGTGTACTTTACGTGCTGCTGGACCTGCGCCGCCGTAAGCTCGGCGTGCGCGAACTGGTCAGCCATATCGAAGACGCCGTGGTGGACACCCTGGCCGAATTCGGCGTCCAGTCCGCCCCCCGCCCAGACGCCCCCGGCGTCTATGTGGGCGAGCAGAAGATCTGCTCCCTTGGCCTGCGGGTGCGCCGCGGCTGCTCCTTCCACGGCCTGGCCCTGAATGTGGCCATGGATCTGGAGCCCTTCCTGCGTATCAACCCCTGCGGCTACGCCGGCATGGAAATGACCCAGTTGAGCCAGTTCAAGCCTGGCACCGGCCTCAACGACGTAGATCCCATACTGGTGGCGAAGCTGGCCCAGCGCCTGGGCTTCGACCATTGGTCACATCAAGACGGATTGGATTTTTCTTCATGAGCAAGACCGTACGCATCGAACCCGGTGTCAAGCTGCGCGACGCCGACAAAATGGCCCTGATCCCGGTCAAGGTCATGCCCACAGAGCCCAAGGAAATGCTCAGGAAGCCGGCCTGGCTGAAGGTCAGGCTGCCGGCCAGCACCCAGCGCATCGAAGACATCAAGGGCGCCATGCGCAAGCACGGCCTGCACTCTGTCTGTGAAGAAGCCTCCTGCCCCAACCTCTCAGAGTGCTTCAACCACGGCACCGCCACCTTCATGATCCTGGGCGCCATCTGTACCCGTCGCTGCCCCTTCTGCGACGTGGCCCACGGCCGCCCCCTGGCCCCCGACGCCCAAGAGCCGGAAAAGCTGGGCCTGACCATCCGCGACATGAAGCTCAAGTACGTGGTGATCACCTCCGTCGACCGCGACGATCTTCGTGACGGCGGCGCCCAGCACTTTGCCGACTGCATCAAGGCCATCCGCAAGTACAGCCCCGAGATCAAGATAGAGATCCTGGTGCCGGATTTTCGCGGCCGCATGGACATCGCCCTCGACATCCTCAGCGAGACCCCACCGGACGTCTTCAACCACAACCTGGAAAACGTACCGCGCCTCTACAAGATGGTCCGCCCCGGCGCCAACTACGAGTGGTCCCTGGAGCTCTTGAAGCGCTTCAAGGAACGCAACCCCGGCATCCCCACCAAGTCAGGCCTGATGATGGGCCTCGGCGAGGAAAACGACGAAATTCGCACCGTGATGCAGGATCTGCGCGACCACGGCGTCACCATGCTGACCCTGGGCCAGTACCTGCAGCCGAGCCGCCACCACCTGCCGGTGGCCCGCTATGTGCCCCCGGCCGAGTTCGACGAGCTGCACGACAGCGCCATGGACATGGGCTTCGAGCACGCCGCCTGCGGCCCCCTGGTGCGCTCCAGTTACCACGCCGACAAGCAAGCGGCCGGCGAGGAAGTGAAATAAGCTTCGTACGACATGAAAAAGGCGCCTTAGGGCGCCTTTTTTCATGGCCGGCAGATTCACCCAGATATAGTTATGTTCAGTCAACCTGCAAATTCTCATTGTATGCCATTGTTGCAGATAAAATGGCAATAAGACGGACTCTATGGCTGCTCTAATCAAGGTACGATCTTCTAAACCTAGAACTCATGCAACAGAGTCAACTGAAGATAGGGACCGTTCATCAGGTAAAAGTATTAATATATGCACAAGTATTAATGAATAATCAAGAAATCTTATAAACTTGCATCAACTCCAAAAGTATCTCTCACAACAGAATGCTTTATTTCCCTTGCCATCACAACACCAGTCAACTAGAAAATTGAAATAAAGGAAGTTCCAACAGTAGCCTTGTTTCAGAATGACAATAGCAAGCAACTTCTTTTTGTTAGCAGCCTCTATCCAATTATCAACCATTTTTAGATCTATATTAGCTTACGATCCGACTTACCGGTTTGACTTCTCTTGCCTGAAATCTTCCCATCACAAACAACTCTATGTGCAATGTATCTAATATAAAATAATAAAATCAAAGGTATCAGATCTACAAGCCACAACAATGCTATGTCCGTTTTCCTCCCTGAATTAGGCATGTCCAGCGATACCCAAATAAGAAAGAATACAAAAATCAAAACAATAATAGAAGGCACTCTTATCTTTTTAGTTTTTTTAGATAAAGCCACCCAGAGCAATACTACAAATTGCAAAATAGCTGATAGTGTTACTGAACCCGTAACAACCATATCACCATGCGCACTAGCGACCTCTGTGTGTAGCAATGCAATACCTGCAAGTAAAATTACATCATTTTTCATTGCTGACATCCACAGTCATTAGAAGGAAAAAAACCTCCCCTTGGTAATCCACCATGCTCATACCAATTCCAAGCATCCTTAGTAATTTTATTAAGGGCGTCCATTTGACTAGGAGTATAAAAAGCAGATTCGCGAGCCACATGCCACCATACGGCCAGCCTCCCTGGATTATCAGACCATTCTTGGAACCCTGAGTGTGATGGTGAAGTGCTATCTTGCAACGTGTGCAGCCCTATAGAAAATTCAAACAATGAATCTTTAATTTTACCATCCGTTCTCAACCTCCATGCCTTACGATACTGTTCTTTAATAAATTCATTTGCTGCCGCCATTGCTTCACATTTTGACTGTCCCTTATTTCTCATACCATGTCTATATGAGTTGGCCCCAGTTTGAAATGGATCACTATCAGCATATTCTTGGCCTTTAACCAATACTTCTTGTAATTCTCTAGGTATAGGTATATTTCTGTAGATTGCTCCTTGATGATAAATAAACCATCTCGACGGCCACAATCCTAACGAATCCACATAGCCAATCGGGTTTCCACCAACATACCCATAAGTATTGACCCCACCATTTAGCCCTATCGGGTCACTCTCGATATAACGCCCAAGATCCGGGTCATAGTCCCTAAAGTAGTTGTAATGGAGGCCGGACTCCTGATCGTAGTACTGGCCGGGGAACCTCAGGTTGTTGGTGACGGTTTCAACTGCGATGTTTGCCTCACCAAAGGGGGTGTAGCTCGCCTGCCAGACGACGGCCGCCTTGTCATCTGTCATCACCTGTGGCGTGCCCAGGTGATCGTTGTGATAGTAGTAGGTGCCTGCGGCAGACAGCCTGGCTTTAACAGCCACGACCAGATCCCGTTTAACTGTATAGTGACCGTCGCTGACCGTCAGCGTGAAGCGGTAAACGCTATCCTCGGTTTTCTCTGGCGCTGTGAAAGTTAGTGTATCCGTATCGGTTGAGCCCAGGCTGACCGGCTCACCGCCCGTTTGTTGCCAGGAGTAGGTTAAGGGATCATTATCAGCATCGCTGGCCGGCAATGTTGCCGACACCGCATCATTTGCTGAGACCAGCACCCCCTTGGACTCAGCAACCACAGGCGCCGTGTTGTACTCGGAAAAGGGTTTAACCACCACATTCATCTTGTCCGAGGCGGAGATGCCATTTTCATCGGTAACGGTAAAGATAAAGGAATAAAGCTTTTCGTTTTGAACGTCTGCCGTTGTGAAACTCGCCTGCGCTGTATCTGAGTTGACCAGCGTCAATGGCTCTCCGAGATACTGCTGCCAGTCGTATCCCGTGATGGCAGCATTACTGCTTCCACTACCCGGCAGCAGCGTTTCGACGGTACCAAAGCCAACCTTATCTGGGCCCGCATCAGCGACGACATCGGTTTTCTCGCTTGACCTGGCATGGCCGGAATCAACTATGGGCAAAGAAGAGGAATCGCTATTATCATAGATGGATGTTGCGATTGCGGCGCTATCCGATGTCCCCCAGTAATTACCCTTGGCATTGAATGTACGGCTGCTTCCGCCGCTGAAAGACTGAGTGTAGTAATTGTATTTGTTATTCCCTGCGATCACGTCGTTGGTAACGACTGGAACGGGATGATCATCATAAGCAGCGTTGCCGCCATCGACAAAGACACCATAATTATTGTTTTCAATTTTACTGTTTGTAATTGTTGCCTTTGCCTTCTTACCGACAAGATACACCCCTTTATCGGCATACTCGATGGTGGCATTGCTGATGGTGACAGCCCCATTTTCGGCATTGACCAGGATCCCTTTCCAATCCCCGGCAGTCGGGGTTTGTTGATCGGAGGTCAGCACCACAGGATTGCCTTCTTCACCAACAATGCTCAGTCGTGCATTCTTATCGACAACGAGCTGAGCCCCTTTGGCAAATTTGACTCTGGTACCTGACTCGATGATGAGATGTGCACCACTTAATACTTTAGTAGCTGCCAACACCAATACATCATCTGCCTGCCATCGAGTTTCACTAGCGATATCACCCAGTATCTGAACACCAGGAACAATATCACCATTTTCTGACTGCAGCATTTGCCTGTAGTCCACAAGGGGACTGTTTGCATCATCCACCATGTCATAAATCTTGCCGGTGATAACCGCTAGGTCCGTTGTCCCCCACCAGTTCCCCGTCGCATCCAACACCGTCTTATTGGTGTCACGATAGAAAACCACCCTGTAGTTATAGGCACTGTTGTCATAAATGCTGTTGCCCGTGATAACCGGCTTCGGATGGTCAGCTAGATAATTGTAACCACCATAGATATAGACCCCACTCTGGTTGTTATAGAGCTGAGAACTATGCACCGTGCCACCTGTACGGGCTCCATAGTAATACAAGCCAACATTATTATTTCTAATAACACTGTGGGTAATGTCGGCCTTGGCACCTTGACTAAAATAAACGCCGTAATTTGCATACTCTATGGTGGCATAGGAAATTTGAATATCGCCGCCATCGCTACGCTCGCCATTGACTGTTATCCCTTGCCAACTGCCCGGCGATGCGGTACTCGAAGTGAATAGGACAGGGGCTTGCTCTGTGCCTTGAATAATCAACTTGCCACCCGCTTCGACGCTGAGGTTACTGTTCCCCTGCATTAAATCGGGTCCCTGCGGCTATTGTCAGCGTGGAACCACTCATGACCTTTATCGGCTGAGCAATAATACCGTCCGTAGCAGACCAGATGGTGTCGACAACAATCGCTTTGGTTAGCACAGTACCAGCAACAGGCGCTCCATTTTCTGAAGCTAGCAAACCTGAAAAATCCACTGAGGGGCTGTTTGCGTCATCCACCATGTCATAAATCTTGCCGGTGATAACCGCTAGGTCCGTTGTCCCCCACCAGTTCCCCGTCGCATCCAACACCGTCTTATTGGTGTCACGATAGAAAACCACCCTGTAGTTATAGGCACTGTTGTCATAAATGCTGTTGCCCGTGATAACCGGCTTCGGATGGTCAGCTAGATAATTGTAACCACCATAGATATAGACCCCACTCTGGTTGTTATAGAGCTGAGAACTATGCACCGTGCCACCTGTACGGGCTCCATAGTAATACAAGCCAACATTATTATTTCTAATAACACTGTGGGTAATGTCGGCCTTGGCACCTTGACTAAAATAAACGCCGTAATTTGCATACTCTATGGTGGCATAGGAAATTTGAATATCGCCGCCATCGCTACGCTCGCCATTGACTGTTATCCCTTGCCAACTGCCCGGCGATGCGGTACTCGAAGTGAATAGGACAGGGGCTTGCTCTGTGCCTTGAATAATCAACTTGCCACCCGCTTCGACGCTGAGGTTACTGTTCCCCTCTGCATTAAATCGGGTCCCTGCGGCTATTGTCAGCGTGGAACCACTCATGACCTTTATCGGCTGAGCAATAATACCGTCCGTAGCAGACCAGATGGTGTCGACAACAATCGCTTTGGTTAGCACAGTACCAGCAACAGGCGCTCCATTTTCTGAAGCTAGCAAACCTGAAAAATCCACTGAGGGGCTGTTTGCGTCATCCACCATGTCATAAATCTTGCCGGTGATAACCGCTAGGTCCGTTGTCCCCCACCAGTTCCCCGTCGCATCCAACACCGTCTTATTGGTGTCACGATAGAAAACCACCCTGTAGTTATAGGCACTGTTGTCATAAATGCTGTTGCCCGTGATAACCGGCTTCGGATGGTCAGCTAGATAATTGTAACCACCATAGATATAGACCCCACTCTGGTTGTTATAGAGCTGAGAACTATGCACCGTGCCACCTGTACGGGCTCCATAGTAATACAAGCCAACATTATTATTTCTAATAACACTGTGGGTAATGTCGGCCTTGGCACCTTGACTAAAATAAACGCCGTAATTTGCATACTCTATGGTGGCATAGGAAATTTGAATATCGCCGCCATCGCTACGCTCGCCATTGACTGTTATCCCTTGCCAACTGCCCGGCGATGCGGTACTCGAAGTGAATAGGACAGGGGCTTGCTCTGTGCCTTGAATAATTAGATAACCACCAGCATCAATCTGTAGCTTCCTACCACTGTCAAAGCGGAGGATAGCGCCAGACTCGATAGTCAAGGTAATACCGGATGGAACAATCAGATCATCTGTGTAGCTGTGTTCACCAGCAGCTATCGTCGTATTCGAAGTGAACGTCTCAGCCGATACCTCGATGTTTATCAAGCACAGCAGAAAACCCAGGGTTAAATATCCAATATATTTTTTTACTCGTTCCATCATTGTTCACCCACCAGCATAGCTAACGGCTGCCCTTCAAAATACACGTACTCTTTAACCACTTGACCTTCGCTGTTTGCTTCTGCAATTAGCGATCCCTGTTCGTCATAGATAAAGTAAAGATCGCCAAACAGGTTACTTTTCTTCACCCTTTGGCCCAAACCGTTGTACAAGTAGGTGGTCTTAAGACCATTCTCATCATTGACCACTTCTAATAGCCGGTTATGCGCACCATAGCTATAGCTGCGTTTATTATCCTGTGTCCGATTCCCGTTACTATCGTGTAGATAAGGGCCAGTCAACTGATTGCTTTCAGTCTTGTAGATTAATGACTGGGTCGACTGATTGGCTGTTTTAGAGAGACGGTTGCCCGCACCGTCGTAACTGTAGTCAATGGTGCCATAGTCACCAGTGCCTTGGGTTAACCTGTCCAATTCATCGAAGCTGAAGCTTTGATTGGTTGCCGGCCTTATAGCATCACTTATCGCCGCAATATTGCTGTCGGCGTCGTAGACCAGGCTGCTTTGATATATCCCGGGCACATTGATAGCCGTTACCTGTCCGTTAAGGTCATAAGCCTTGCTTGTTATTTTCCCATCACCTTCGGTAAAGGCTTTGGCCCTACCAAAGGGTACATAGCTGGCACCAGTCAATAAATTCTGGCTGGCACCGTCTTTAGTTTCACTGATGCCAGCGATTTGGCCATGGTTGTCACGGCTAAAGCTGACCATTCGGCCGCTGGGGTAAGTGATGCCAATCAATTGGCCAGCACCATTGTACTGGTAACTTAGCGTGAAGCTTTTACCTGCAATGATCGAGGTCTTACTGCTTACCTGGCCAGTTATGTTATAGCCGTAGGTCGTTGAGCCGCTGCCATCGCTGACACTACTTAAATGCCCCTTCCCGTTGGTACCGGCGTCATAGCTTAAGGTCACATCCAAGCTGTCATCCGGATAGTCGATCTTGCTCAAACGGTTAAGCGCATCATAGCTGTAACCAACGGTGACATTGTTGGCATCGGTTTTACTGACCTGATTACCGGCTTCATCATAGGTGAAAGCGGTTATGCCAGCATCAGGACTGCTCTGGCTCAGCAAATCGCCCAAACCGTCATAGCCGTATTTTGTCGTAGCCCCATTAGGGGCCTTAACCTGGGTCAGGTTGTTCGCGGCATCATAGCCATAGGCCGTTTTGCCTTGTTTGGCATCTGTGGTTTCACTCAGACGATTTAGGGCATCGTAAACCTGCTTGGTCTCTCTAAGCAGGGGGGTCTTGATACTGGTCCTGTTACCCACCGCATCATAACCAAAGGCAGTAGTCTGGTTCAGGCCATCTGTTACAGACACCAAGCGATTCAAGCCGTCGAAGAGTTGCCGCTGTGTGGCATAGAGCATTCCCTCAGGATCTTTTACATCCATCTGGGTCAGATTCCCCATCACATCGTGGCTGTATTCGATGCGATTGCCTTGGCCATCGGCAATGGCCGTCAACAGCCTGGCGCCGTTGTACTCATATCGTGTCACTGCCCCTGAGGGTAAAGTTACCTGTATTAGCTGCCCGATATTGTCGTAAGCAAAGTTGGTAACATAGCCGCCGACAGTCTGACTTGTGATACGGCCCCTGGTATCATAAGTCAGCGTAGTGGTGACATTATTCGCATCAACAATGGTCGTTGGGCGACCATTGTCATCTCTGGCAGTAATTTGGGTGGCATTACCAGCTGCATCGGTAATGGACTTCACGTCATATTTAGCATCATAACTGAACGTCGTGATATCAGTGACATCCGTACGCGGACCATCAATACCGGAAAGCAAACCGGCTTCATTGTAGGAATAGGTAGTCACACGCTTTGGCGTTTCGGGGAAAAGCAGATCAGTCTCGGTGACCGATTCAATGCGTCCCCGAGCACCATAGGCATAATCTATTTGCTTAGTCGGCGTAGTAATTCTTACCGGCAAAGCAAGGTCACTGTGCCACTCGGTCGTGGTTACTCGCGCAAGCGCTGTACCATAAGCTTCAGTGCGCTTGGTCTGTAAGCCTCGGCTGTTGTATTCATAGCGGGTTTCGACGCCGTTAAAATCCGTTTCACTGACTTTTTGGTTCTTGCTGTCATAAGTGAAACTGGCCACATCGCTGCTGCTACACTGGCCACAGTTGCCGCCAGTTATCGAGGATAAACGCCCTTTATCATCAAACGTCAGCGTACGCTGATGTCCGTTTGCTTCAGTAACAACAGCATTACCATTGGCATAGCTTACAGTACCTTCACGATGCCCCCCGAAATTACGGCTCCCCGTTGCACGCCCTGATGCATCAAAGGTCCAAGTAGCATATTCATCACCATTCGCATCCTCCTGCCGCGTCAAAGCATAAGGGTGGTCAGCATCGCTATAGCCATAGGTGGTTTTTGGGTTATCCGTATTGTCCCCAGCCGTATTATCTGGGTAAACAACCCGGGTCAAATTACCATGTTCTCCATATTCATAGGTGATGACCTCTCCACCGGGAGCTGTCACCGTCGATAAACGCGACTCTGTATCATAGGCAAGGACAAGCTGACGGCCGCCAGGGTCGGTTACCGTACTGAGTTGCCCTTCAGCGTTATATGCAAGGGCTTGAGTCAAGCCTTGCTGATTGGTTATCGACATCAAGCGACCGTTTTCATCATAAACTTCGCTGATGCCATTACTGGTCGTATAGGTCCACTGATTATCGTTTTTAACAACCCTGTCACCCGTTAGGTTATCCGGGAGATAGGTCACGCCATCCGCTTGCAGACTAAAATAATGCCTATCGCCGTTGGCACGTGCCAGCATCACCTTGCTGGCATCAGGATAAGCAATCAGCCTGCTCTGGTAATTATTCTGCCACTGCTTATAGCCGAGAGGTGGCACAGTGCCATTCCGTTCCTGTGGCACCCAGTAAGGAATACTGGTGCCCGTGTAACCAGCAGGCTGAACATAACGGACCCGTTTGTCTTCCTCATCAGGAGGTGGCGGATACTGGCTTGGCCTTTTGACGTACGGCAGACGGAAGCTTCGGTAATTGCGGGTAAAAGACAGTGGGAAACTCCCTCCACCAACAAAATCCGGCCGTTGTGGCTGAACACTCTCACCAGTATCCGCATCTATCGGGTCTAACACTTTGGCAGGGCATGCCTTGGGTTGAGCCTCTCCAGGATGTTGCTTACACACCCCTAGCGCCAAGTCCAGTTCTGGAGCATTTGGCGGACAATACGAAACGCAATCGAGAGAGGACTCTTCCCATTCAAAAGGGGATTTGCACTGCTTCACATAGGCTATTTCGTTTCCGCCGACTCGACAGGTGGGAGTACCTGTTTCAGTTGAAGGCGCCTCAAAAAAAATGGCCTCAATCTTAGAGACAGGGCATTTATAAGCTTCGTACCTATGTACATCCCGGCTGATTGTTCGTTGATTCAACTGGCAGTCGTACTGATTAAAACTAAGCGGAATTTCTTTGTAATACTTTTGCACGGCATTATAATTATTAATGGAGTGCTTAGCGTGTTTAGTACCAATATACCAGTCTGCACTTATTGTAACCCAACCGCTAAAACTCCAACCGTCATTTGAAACGGAAGTAACAGTTGCTCCTGGGCAAATCCCGTCGCTTGGAGATGTATTTTTATTTATCCATTCAGCTACGGCGTCTTGTTCAGTAGCACAGGCTCCATTATTTTCACTGCAGGGGGTAAAGACAATAAAAGGCTCATCTTCCTCAACATTATAAAAAGCTTGATATTCGAGTTTAGAGTTAGATGTATCGACTAGCCGTAGTTGTTCAGGTAGTCGGCTACCAAAACCAATACGATTAGCGGTTTCAACTTTTACCGCCTGCTCAAGCTCCCCTAAAGAGTGGTAGCTTTTGTTTTGATAAAGGTAAACTGTCTCATCAGCAAAAAGCTGAAAAGAAAAAAAGGAAAAGAGAAGAAGAATACCAATACGCACTTGCTCTGCCATTTTTTCATCCATGATGAGGCTGCATCCACTTGGGCACAAATGGGCGTTGTTGATCAAATCAGAGCCTGGAAAGCCTGCTCCTAAAGGGCTTGCTGCCCTTAACTGACCTGGCGAACAGGCATGCCGAGGCCCAGCATTTTGTTCATCACCTTCACCCCAGCCAAAGCCTCTGCCACTTGGCCGTTGTAGTCGCGCAGACTCAGCTTCGGGCTGATGAGCTGCTTGTATCGCGACATAGCCGTTTCCGCTTTTGAGCGTTGGTGATAGCCGCTTTCCCTTTTCCACTCGGCCAGTTGCCCGGCTTTCAGCGCCGCCACTGCCTCGTTCCTTGGGTGACCTTGCTCCCAGTACCCCGCTGTCTTGCGAGGCGGGATGCTGGCTTTGGCGCCTTTTCTTTGCAGTAGCCGGTGGCAGGCTCTGCTGTCGTAAGCCCCGTCGGCGCTGACTTGGTCGATACGGCGGCGCAGAGGATTGAGCAGGCCGGGCAGTACCTCGCTATCACCGACGTTTTCCAGGCTGACTTCGGCGGCGATAGCCTCATGGGTCTGCGCATCGACGGCCAGGTGTAGCTTGCGCCAGACACGGCGCTTCTCCTTGCCGTACTTGCGTTGCTTCCACTCGCCTTCGCCATAGACCTTGAGCCCGGTGGCGTCGATAACCAGGTGGGCAACTGGGCCCTTGCTGGGCAGGCGGTAGCGGATGTTGACCGTCTTGGCGCGCTTGCTGATGCAGCTGTAACTGGGCGAGGTCAACGGCAGTTCCATCAACTGGAATAGCGAGTTGATAAAGCCTTCCAAGGCACGCAGCGGCAGGTCGAACAGGCCCTTGAGCATCAGCGCTGTCTCGATGGCGGTGTCGCTGTATTCGAAACCACGACCCCGACCGCCGTGATGCTGTTGGCAATGCCAATGGCGGGTAGCCGCTTCATCCATCCAGAAGGTTAATGAGCCTCGGTTAACCAAGGCGCGGTTGTAGTCTGCCCAATTGGTGATAGTGCGTTTAGCCTGACCCATCTGCTGTTCCCCATCGATACGTCGGGGATCGGATCACAGTCAGGCGGATTGGTTCACCGGATTTGGGAAACAACGCCGCACAAATGTATAACAATATTCAGTTAGGTTCAATTTGAATGCCAGGCGGTCATTTATCCGTCAAGCAAGGTTTAGTGTTGACGCCGCCTGCGGCCCCCTGGTGCGCTCCAGCTACCACGCCGACAAGCAAGCGGCCGGCGAAGAAGTGAAATAAGCTTTTTCTCTGAACATAAAAAAGGCGCCCCAGGGCGCCTTTTTTGTTGCCTCAGAGTGCTTCCCGCTGCCAGGTCAGCAGCCGGTAGAGGACCGGCATCACCAACAGCACCAGCGGCACCTGGGCCAGGAGCCCGGCGATGATGGCGATGGCCAGGGGCTGCTGCATGGCCGAGCCCTGGCCCAGGGCCAGCGCCAGGGGCAGCAAGGCCAGTATGGCGGCGATGGAGGTCATCAGTATGGGGCGCAGCCGGTTGGCCCCGGCCAGGACCAGGGCCGGGGTGCCGGTCATGCCCTGGCTGCGCAGCTCGTGGTACTCGGAGAAGTAGAACACCGAGACCTCGGTGACGATGCCGACGATCATGGTCATGCCCATCATGGCGGTGATGTTGAGCTCGGTATCGGTGAGCCAGAGCCCGATGAAGACGGCGGCCATGGCCAGCAGCGGCGACAGCAAAATGGCGAAGGCGGCGGCGAAGCTCTCGTACAGGTAAAGGAGCAGCAGGAACACCAAGGCCAGGGCGCCGGCGAAGACGGCCAGCAACCCTTGGAAGGCGATCTGCTGCTGCTTGTAGAGGCCGCCCAGCTCCACGTAGACATCCCCAGGGATAAGGCCGGGCTGGCGAAGCACCGCCTTGACGTCGGCTATGGTCGAGCCGAGATCCCGGCCGCTGATCCGCCCTGTCACGGCCACCATGCGCTTGAGATTGTCGCGGGTGATCTGGGGTTGGCCCGTTTCCACCTGGAGGCGGGCGATGCGCCCGAGCGGCACCAAGTGCCCGTCCGGAGCCCGCAGCCGCAAGGTCTTGAGGGCAGCGATGCGGTCCCGGTCGGCTGGCGGGACCCAGAGCCGGACGTCGATCAGCTTGAGGTTGCCCTGCACCTGTGTGGTCACCAGGCCTTCCATCCAGGCCTGGAGCTGCTGGGTGACCTGGTCGGGATCGATACCCTCCAGGGCGGCCTTATCCCTGTCCACCACCACCTTGACGGCGTCGCCGGCCAGCACTATGCCGTCGTTGACGTCCACCACCCCGTCGATGGCGCCGATCCGCTCTGCCACCTTGGGCGCCAGCTGCTGGAGTGTCTCTATGTCGTCGCTGTAGAGCTTGATCTCTATGGGCTGGGGCACGGCGGTGAGATCGCCGATAAGGTCCTCCATCAGCAGCGCCATCTCGATATCCAGGCCAGGCACCTGGCTTTCTATCTGCTGGCGAAGGCGGTCCATCACCTCGTCGATGGGCGCCCTCGGCAGCGGCTTGAGGCGGACGAAGAGATCCCCCTCGTTGGCCTCGGTCAGGCCGCCCCCCAGCTGGGCGCCGGTGCGGCGGGAATAGGTCTGCACTGCCGGATCGGCCTGCAGCAGCGACTCCAACTGGCGCAGCAGGCGGTCGGTCTCGGCCAGGGAGGTCCCGGCCGGGGCCCTGTAGTCGAGGATAAAGCCCCCCTCGTCCATGTGCGGCATGAAGCCGGTGCCCAGCTGCCGGTACGCCAGGGTGCCGGCCAGCAGCAACGGCGCTATCCCCAGCAGCAGCAGCCAGGGCTTGGCGAAGGCCCCTTCCAACGACTTGGTGTAGAAGCCCCGGAAGCGCCCGAAGTAAGGACCTTCGTCCTCCTTTTGCGCGTCCCCGTGGCTCAGCAGGTGCTCCGCCAGCAGCGGTACCGCCAGCCAGGCCATCAGGAAGGAGATGAAGAGGCTACTGGCCATGGTCAGGGACAGGGCCTTGAAGAAGGCCCCGGTGACGCCGCCGAGGAAAGCCAGGGGCGCGAAGATGACGATGGTCGCCATGGACGAGCCCATCAGCGGCGGCGTGAACTCGATGGCCGCCTCGCGGATGGTCAGGGCCAGGTCCTTGGGCCTCTGGCGCAGGCGGCGGATGATGTGCTCTATCATGACGATGGCGTCGTCGACGATAAGGCCGACGGCGGCGGCCATGCCGCCCAGGGTCATGATGTTGAAGCTCATGTGCAGCACCTTGAGCAGCAGCACCGTGCTGGCCAGCACGGCAGGCACTATCAGCACGGCCACCAGGGTGATCTTGAGGCTGCGCAGGAAGGCCAGCAGCACCAGGCCGGCCAGCACCACCCCTATGGCGATGGCGTCCATGACGCTGCCGGCCGAGGCGGTGATCAGCTGGCTTTGATCGTACCAGTTGGCGATCTTCACCCCCGCCGGCAGCTTCTGGCGGTAGGCGGCCAGGCGCTGGGCGACGTCCTTGACGATCTGCACCGTATTGCCGTCCGGCTGCTGGTAGATCTGCACCAGCACGGCGTCGTGGCCGTCGGCGCTGACCTTGAGCCACTGGGGCACCGTCGCCGGCTTGACGGTGGCGATGTCTTCCAGCCTGACGAAGCCGTCCTTGCCGCTGCGCAGCACCGTCTCCCCTATGGCCTTAAGGGACTGGATGCGGGTGTCGGACAAGAGCAGGTAGAGCTTGTAGTGCTGCTGCAGCCGCCCGACCGCCTGCAGCACGTTGCTGGCGGAAAGCGCCGTGGCAACATCGCTGAAACTCAGGCCATAGGCCGCCAGCTTCTGGGGGTCCACTTCCACCCGGTACTCGGACTGCTCGCCGCCCATCACCTTGACGTTGGCCACCCCGTCCACAGAGGACAGCAGCGGCACCAACTGGTACTGGGCCAAGTCGTGGAGGCTGACCAGGGAGCTGCTGTCCGAGGTCAGACTATAGGCGGCCACCGGGAAGACGGTGGGGTCCATGCGCCGCACCGAGAAGCGGGTACCCTGGGGCAGGCCCGGCAGCACCTGGTTGACGGCGGATTCCACCTGCAGCATGGCCGAGATCATGTCGTCGCCCCAGCGGAAGTTGACCGAGAGCTCGGCGCTGCCCCTGCTGGTGGATGAGCGCATGCCGGCAACCCCGGGTACCCCCCTGACGGCCTGCTCTACAGGCCGGGTGACCTCCAGGGCCATCTGGTCGGCCGGCCTGTCGCCGGCGTCCAATGACACCACCACCCGCGGGAAATCCACATGGGGGAAGAGCGCCACCGGCAGCTTCCAGGCCAGGGCCGCCCCGGCCGCGGCCAGCATCAGCACCAGGAAGAGGATGGAGCGGCGGTGGGCCGCCGCCCAATGGGACAACTTCACGGCTTGGCCTCCCTGATGGCCATGCCGTCACTCAGCTCGTAATTGCCGCTGACGACTATGGGCTGTCCCGCCGCCAGGTCGCCGGCCACTTCCACATAGTCGCGGCTCTCAAGGCCGGTGGTCACCGCCACCCGCTTGGCCTTGCCCCCTTCCACCCGGAACAGGTAGCTGCCCTTGTCGTCTTTGAGGACGGCAGAGGGGGGAACCGCCAGGGCATCATGCTCGGCCAGGGTCAGGGTGGCCACCACCCGGGTGCCCAGCGCCAGGGGATGGCGCTCGGGGTCGGGAATGGCCACCAGCACCTCCACCAAGTGGGTGGTGGGGTCGACCATGGCGTGCACGTCCCGCACCTTGGAGCTGATGGCCAACTGCGGCGCGAAGACCGGTTTGACCAGCACCGGCATGCCGGCCTGGATGCTGGCCACGTCCTCCGGCTCTATCCCCAGCCGCGCTATCACCTTGTCCTGGGCGGCCAGCAGCAGGGCGTTGGTCTCGGCCGCCACCCGCTGGCCCTGGGAGACGTTCATCGCCGTCACTATGCCGTCCATGGGGGCGCGCAGTATTTCCCTGGCCAGGCCCTGGCCCCGGTTCTTCATGGCGTCGAAGGATGCCTTGGCGTCGGCCAGGTCGCGCCTGGCCGCGTCCAGCTGCGCCTGGGTGGCCAACTGCTCCGAGAACAGCTGTTGCTGCCGCTTGAACTCCCGGCGGGCGAAATCCACGGCGCTCTTGGCCTGCAGGTACTGCATCCGCGCCTGGGGCGCCGTGGCGATGGACACCAGGGGATCGCCGCTGGCCACCTTCTGGCCGAGGCGCACCTGCACCCGCTCGATAAGGCCGGCATGGGGCAAGGAGAGGCTGATCACCTGGTCAGGATCGGCCTCCAAGACCCCGTAGGCCGTCAGGCTGTGGGCCAGGGAATGGGTCGCCAGGGGCACCGTCTGCACGGCGACGCTCTGCGCTTCTTCGGCCAGGGCGGCAAAGGGCAGCCAGCACAGCAAGACGCCGCCCAGGAGAAACTTGATCATCATCGACTTGCCTTTTGTTGTTCGGTGCTTCGCAGGCCATAGGGCATGGCCAGCAAGGTGCGCAGGGCGAGATCCGCCTGCCAGCGGCTCTGCAGGACCCCCAGGGCCTCCAGCTCCTTGGCGGTGTAGGTCGACTCCATGTTCAGGTAGGAAAGGGCGTCGATGTCGCCGCGCTTGAAGGCCTTGGCCCCCCTGTTGACCAGGGCCGCCAGCTTGGGCAGGTAGCTTTCCAGGGCCTGCTGCTGCTCGCCGAGCAGCCCCTGCTGCGCCTCCAGTTGGCTGATGGCGTTGTCGGTCTGGGTGAGCCTGGCCTGGTATTCGTGCCACAGCTGCTCGCGGCTGGCCCGCTCCACGGCGATGGCGCCGCGGTTGCCGTCAAAGAGCGGCAGGTCCAGGCCGATGGAGAGCCCGGCCGTCGCCAGGCCGCCGGTGTCCCTGGCCCTGTTGATGCCAAGGGAGAGCCCCGGGAATTGGTTGAGTACGGCCGCCCTCACCGCCGCCTCCTGGCTGGCATAGCCGGCCTGCAACGCCTGCAGATCGGGCCTTAGGTGGGTCAGCTCGCCGCGCCTTTTCGCCACCGCTTGGGCACCGAGGGGCGCCAGGGCAGGCAGCGGCGCCAGGGGTATGGCCACAGAGGGGGACAGGCCCAGCAGCAATGCCAGGCGGTGTCGCGATTGGCTGAGCTGCTGTTGCAGTTGGCTGCGCTGGGAGAGCACATCGAGGAGCGCCGTCAGGTCGGTACCGGTCGTGGTCAAGGTGACGTTGCCCAAGGCCAACGCTTTGCTGGAGCCTTGATAACGCTGCCGGTATTGGCCAAGGACCTGCTCCAGGAGATCCAGTTGGCGCTGCTGCAGGGCTATGCCCACGGCCAGGGACTGGACTTCGCTTATCAGCTGCCATTCACGCCAGAGCAGGTCCAAGCGGACGCTGTCCAGATGGCTGCCGGCGGCGTCTTCCCTGGCGCCCCTGGTCAGGAGGGCGGACAGGCTGTAGCCCAGACCCAGGCTGTAGGCCTTGACGACGCCGTCGGCGCCGTGGAGGGGATTGTCGAGGCTGAGGCTCAACTGGGGGTCGGGCAGCAGGCCGGCGGCAAAGGCCTGGGCCTTGGCGACACCCAGGCTGCTGCGGGTGGCCGCCAGGTCCGGGTTGTTCAGTACCGCCAGGGAAGCCAGCTCCCTAAGATCCAGGCCGTCTTTGAGGTCGATGGGGGCCTTGCCGCCCGTCGGGGTGGCGGCGACCACCAGCGCATCCAGGCTGTCGGCCGCAGCCGGCGCCGTGGCGAGTGGCAAGGGTTTGTAGCTGGTGCAGCCGCTGACGAGGGTCACCAGCAGTGCCCCGCCCAAGACAAATTTCAAACCATCTTCCCTGGTTGCATTCTTTGCCATTCACTTTAGACGCAACAGCTTAAATAGGCATTAACTCCTTGCTTTATAAGGCAGGCTCTCTCGGTAAAGGGGCTTTGGGTCCTAGATGCAAAAAGGCGCCTTGCGGCGCCTTTGCTTTACTTGGCAATCACGTCCGTCGCCCTGGCCTTACCCGCCAGGGGTTCGCCCTTGAGGGGTTTGACCGGCGCCTTCTCCATTTCCTGCTTGAGGTAATGGAGAAGGCGGCCACTCAGCGCCAAGCACCGGGAGCCATCTACGACGCAACAGAAGCTTTGCTGATAGAGCAAACCGGACGCAATGCTACGCCAACAGAAGGCAGGTTAAGGTACAGCAAGTGATTAGGTCCCCCATTCAAGTATCCATTCCGGGCCATTCCCGAGCTTGCCTCTCTGCACCCTCCCTCGCGTATCGCTATATGCGTAAGTCCGATATGCCATGGCTCCCTCTAGCCAACTTGACTGAGAATTCGTCGCCACACGGATGAATAGTCTCAAGGAAGAGCCATGTCGCGTCAGATCCTCCCCGCGCAAACGCGCAGTTTAGCTGCCCATACCCTGGTCAGCTGGAGTGAAGCAGCACAATACCCAGAACTGTCGAAGCTGTTCGACAATGACAAGGAAAGGCCCCTTGGCGTCAAGAAGTTGCCGGCCAAGCTGTCCACCTGGCTAGGCGGCAGGCTCAAGCTAAAGCACCAGGCCTTCCAAATGCTGTGCAGCCTCAACGACTTTGACCGCGTCAAGGTGATCGAAGAGATCATCGCCATCTGCAGGAACCCCAGCGCCCCCGACGTGTCCGTCCAGCGTAGGAACGCCTTCCAGCGGCTGCGCCGCTCCAGGTATCCTTTCGGGGGCTACCACTACTTGGTGAAATTCGCGGTCGCCTCGCCTGTGATCATCGTCGACGATATCTATTTCGATGAGCAGTTGCTGGGCGTCAAGGAAGGGGCCAGTCATATGGAGCGCAACGCCCTATACCGGGTCAAGCGCAATGGCCACGCCACTTTCGACAGCAGCAACACCGACAGGGAAATCGTCAACAAGCTGATAGACAACTGGGATAACGCCACCCCCCAGCCGGTGCACAGGGTTGAAACCCGCCACGCCGCCGTCAACGGCATGCTCAACGAGCTGTCCAAGGCCACCTGGCTAATGGGGACCCACCTGGACACCGCCTACAAGGGCCAGTCTTTCGACGACTACACCCTGTTCCACAATCCCAGCGACGGCGCCGGCGAGGATCTGCTCGAGTGCGGCTACGACAAACGCGCCACAGGCCGCATCCATGGCTACAGCCACAATGTGCACCATTTGGCTGCCGTCCTCA
This sequence comes from Gallaecimonas kandeliae, assembly GCF_030450055.1. NCBI lineage: Bacteria > Pseudomonadati > Pseudomonadota > Gammaproteobacteria > Enterobacterales > Gallaecimonadaceae > Gallaecimonas > Gallaecimonas kandeliae. The sequence goes on along the minus strand of NZ_CP118480.1, from coordinate 1,044,778 downwards.
ACGAAGCCCAGCAACGAGGCCAGCGGACCCATTGGGTGGCCCACAGCCAAGGGGCCATCATCTTCGCCAGGGCGGTCAGGGTCCACCTCAGGGCCATCGGCACCCCCTTGAACCACCACAAGGTCAGTCTGCACGGCGTGGGCTGCAATATGGGGGATGCACGGCTTGTCTGCCAGCAGGCGATGATCCAAGTGGTATCCAGCCGCAACAACCCCTTCGACATGGTGCCCAACTTGGCCGGCGGCAACGATCTCAGCGCCTCTGGGCTGTGGCGCTCCCTCAAATTCATGGGCCTGGTGGCGGGCGACGACAGCCTGGCCAGCCCCCACACCCTTCCCTACCTAGGGATAGACAGCTATCATCGGCAGCTGCTGATGACCGGCAACCACGACAGGGCGAGAACTGTCGCCAGGTACATGGCCAAAGGAGGCTAGGTCTTGCTCGGCGCACTGAAGAACCACCTGATCCGCAGGGGCACCCACGGGGGCCCCGATTTCGAGCATTGCGAGCATTTTCAAACGCGGGCGGGCCCCTATCTCATAGACGTCTTGCAGCCCAGCAGCATCATGGAGGGCACGCCCGGTAAATACCCCGCCCGGGTCGACCTGACGCATTTCGACAACAACGCCCCGGAGACCGCCAGGGAATGGCGCACAGGCCACCGCTTCGTCGACCTGGAGGTGGCGCTCTGGCGATACCGCCAGCCCAGATGGTATCCCTACCAGCTCGAGCCCTTCGCCTTCGTCACCGCCAGTTGGAAGATAGAGGAGCTCAAGGCGCCGCTGGCAGCCCCCGACAGCCGGGCACTGATCGACTACCTGAGGTGGGACTACTTCCGTTATGTGGACGACGTGGGCGGCCACAACTGGCACCGGCGGCAAAAAGCCATCGCCTTCTTCGCCACCCGCGAGCACCTCTCAGCCCAGGACAAGGTGGACGCCTACTACCAAAGCCTCCTCGACGGCACCGTCGACAGTGACCACCTGGCCCTGGTGATGGAGGATTACGGCGACGATATCGAGATAAAGACCAACGCACAAAAGATGCACGTCCCCAAGGACTACGACGTCGTACGCCACAACGGCCTGGACTGGGTGCGCTTCTGGTGGTCCCATCACGGGGTAATTCCTCAGTACATCTATTACTGCACGCCTTTAGGGACGCAATATCAGCTGGTTATCCAATTTAGTCTAAATCGCATGCTGCCCGACTGCGACCAGTATTGGCTGGACAGGGCCAAGTCAGATTTCGAGAAGGTGATCACCGGCACCCGGGTCAAGACCCTGGCCTTACCCCGCTAACAAAAGGCGCCCTAAGGCGCCTTTTTCATACCGTGAAGTGCTGAAAGCTGGGGCTGACCCCCTGTGACGGTACGGCGCCGTGTTCCTGGGTGTAGAAGTCGATGTCCGGATACTGGTCGATGAAGGGTTGGATAGTGTTGTTCAGGCAACTGCCGCAGCAGTCGATCTCGGTGACGATCAGGGCCTTGCGGATATTCTCCAGGTGCCCAGGCCGGCAGAAGACATAGTTCACCAAGCGCGGCTCCGTATGGTATTGGCCCATGCCGCCGCAGGCCCAGAACTTGAGATGGTCGGTGACGTCCGGCACCAGTTCATAGCCCATGGCCACCAACTTCGACTGGCGCAAAGACGAGACCTTGCTCATGTTGGAGAAGGAGTAATAGACAAGCTCGTTGCCGTTTCGCATCTCCAGGTTGATGAAGCAGATGTTGTGGGCGTCGGGGTTGAAGCGCTTGGTCTTGGTGACCACGCCGTTGATGGCCATCCGCATGTTCAGCAGTACCTGCTCGGCTTGCTGCTCCGTCAGCATAAATCCTCCTCAGTGAATTTCAGCCTGTTCAGGATGGGCCGCCGGTAAAGGGAACTACAGGGGCTAGTGTATTCAAGGCGCTCCTTATAAGCCCAAGACGCATATGAAAAAGGCGCCTTGCGGCGCCTTTCCTTTATTTGGCAATCACGTCCGTCGCCCTGGCCTTACCCGCCAGGGACTCGCCCTTGAGGGGTTTGACCGGCGCCTTGTCCATTTCCTCCTTGAGGTAATGAAGGGCGGCGGCCAGCTGGGCGTCTTTGCCTTCAAAGGTGGCGTGAGGCAGGTTTTCCACCTGGATGTCGGGCTCGACACCGTGGCCTTCCACTATCCAGTGGCCGTCGACGGCGAACTGCGGGTATTCGGCCACCCTGGCCATGCCGCCGTCGGAGAGGGCGTTGCGGCCGCTCAGCCAGACGCCGGCACCGGCGGTACGCATGCCGATCAGCGGCGCTATGTGGTTGGCCTTGATGCCGGCGGAGAAGGTCTCGCCGTCGGAATAGGTCATCTCGTCGGTCAACACCACCAGGTGGCCACGGAAGCTCTGCTGCATGTTGGTGTCCATGGCGCCGTGGGTCGGCTGCCAGAACATCCAGGCCCGGCGCAGCAGTTTCTCGATGATCCAGGAGTCGATGTTGCCGCCGCGGTTACGGCGCACGTCTATGATGAGGCCGTCCTTGTCCAGGTTGGCGTAGAAGTCCCGGGCAAAGCTCTCAACGTCGCCGCTGCCCATGGCGTAGAGGTGCAGGTAGCCGACCTTGCCCCCCGAGGCCTTGGCCACCTTCTGGCTGTTGTGGTTGACCCAGTCCTGGTAGCGCAGCTGGCTGTTGGTGCGCAGATCCACAGGGTAGGCGATGGTCTGATGGCTCTTGCCGCCCCGCTTGAGGCTCAGCAGCACCTGCTTGCCGGCCTGGTTGCGCAGCAGTTCGGTGACGTCCGCCAGGCTCGCCACCTGGCGGCCGTTGATGGCCTGGATGAGGTCGCCCTCCTGGGCGTCCACGCCGGGCCTGGCCAGGGGCGCGGCATCGGCTGGCAGTTCAGGATCGGTGTCGTAGATGTGCTCTATGACCACGCCGTCCTTGCCCTGGCGGAGCTTGGCCCCCAGCACGGCAGCGCTGGCCGCCTCTTGGTCTTTCGGCATGTCACCGCCCCTGACCTGGGAGTGAAGGGCATCGAGGCCGCTGATCATCTGGCCCAACATGTCCTCGAGGTCGTGGCGCTCGGCCAGGCGCGGCAGCAGCGGTTCGAAACGCTGCTTCACCGCCTTCCAGTCCAGGCCGTGCATCTTGGGATCGTAGAAGGAGTCGCGGTGCATCAGCCAGGCGTCATGGAACATCTGCTGCCATTCCTGCACCGGGTTGATGGCCAGTTGCCACTGGCCGGCCTGGACCTGCTGGTGGCTGAGATCCTTGGGCATCTCGGCACCGGCCGGCACTATCAGTATCTCCTCTGGCTTGCTGGCCTTGCGGACCAACAGCTTCTGGTTGTCGCCGGACAGGGCGTAGTCGGCCACGTCGCCGGCAAAGGTGGTCACCTTGGGCGAGAGCCGCTCCATCTTCACCGTCTTGAGGCTGCTGTCGCCGTCGTTGTTGCTGTCCAGCAGGTAGAGCCTGTCCTTGGTGACGCTGAGCTGCTGGTAGTTGCCGGCGGGCACCGGCACCTGCCAGAGGCGCCGGCCCAGGCCCTGCCAATCGATCTGCACCTTGGCCGCCTTGTCATCCTTGGCGCTGTCCTTGCTGTCTTTGAGCAGCTCATTGGGGGCCTGGAAGGGGAAACAGGCCTTGCCGTCCAGGCTGAGGGCGAAGATCTGGGTACGCTTGTCGAACATGGGACCCATGTTGCGATCCCCCCAGGGGGCGCCTGGGGTGGCATTGAAGTGGCGGTTGGACAGGAAATAGAGCCAATGGCCATCGGGGCTGAAGGCCGGCGAGAAGGACTCGTACTTGTCGCTGGTCAGCAGCTGGTGCTTGCCGGAGTCGATGTCCAGCAGCTGGATCTGCGGCCTTTGCTTGCCGACGGGGGCGGCGCCTACAGCCAGGAAGCGGCTGTCGGGGGACCAGGCCAGATCGCCGAAGGCGCCGAGGCCGTTGCCGTTGTCCAGCAGCAGGCGGTTCTTGCCTTTTTGCAGGTCCAGCAGCCACAGCTTGCCGTCGTTATCGCTGTGGGCGATGTAGCGGCCGTCAGGGGACAGGCGCAGATCCCAACGCAGAGTATGGCCGTCATGGGTCAGGGCCTTGGCACCGGCGCTGCCGTCGGCGGGGAACTGCCAGATCTCCTGCTCGCCGCTGGCATCGCTGATAGCATAGACGAAGTGGCCGTCCTTGCTGAGGATGGCGTCACGCAGGCGGCTGTGATCGGGGGCCGCCACTTCCACCAGCCGCGAACCGTCGGTGCCGGCCAGGGCAACATGGCCGCGGGCGGTGATCACCGCCTTGTCGCCCTGGGGTGCCAGGTGGGCGGTGCGGGCGTACTTGAGTGGATCTTTCAGCCAGCGTTGCTGGCGATAGGGGAAGTCGGACTGGAGCTGGATATCCAGGGTCTGGGTCTTGCCGCTGTCGAGGCTCAGCATCACCAGGTCGGCCCCCAGCTGGAAGACGATACGGCCTTCGTTGAGCACGGGGGACCGCACCGGCCAGTCGCTGTAATGGGTCAGCTGGCGGCGGTCAGTACCGTCGCCGGCCATGGACCAGAGGTTGGGGCTGCCGTCGGCGTCGGAGACGTAATAGACACGGCCCTGGTAGGCCATGGGCTCGCTGGCCGAACCCGGCTCTGCCAGTTGGACGGCTTCATGGTTGCTGCCGATGTCGTAGCGCCACAGCTGGCCCTGGGCGCCGCCGCGGTAGACCTTGGCGTGGTCCCCTGTGACCTGCAGGCCGAAGCGGGTGAAGAAGAGGGTCTTGCCGTCGGCGCTGAGGCTGCCTTCGGAGGCGTCGGCCACCGGCAGATCCTGGCTCTGCAGCGTCTTGGGATCCAGTTCCCTGAGCACGAAGTAGCTGGAGGGGCCGACGGCGTTGTCGGTGGCGTAGAGCAGCTTGCCGTCCGCCGTCCAGCCCTGCAGCCGCACCTGGCTGTTCTCGAAGGTCAGCCGCTTGGGCTGACCGCCCTTGACCGGCATCAGATAAAGCTCGTTGGCCCCCTCGTAGTCGGCCACGAAGGCTACCTGGCTGCCATCGGGGGACAAGGCCGCGTCTCTTTCCTCGGCCGGCTGGGACGTCAGGCGGCGGGCCTCCTTGTCGCCCAGTTGCTGGGCCCAAAGGTCCCCTTCGGCGGTGAAGACGAGGGTGTTGCCTTCCAGGGCTGGGGCCCGGTAGTAACCTTGCTGGGGGGAGGCCATACCCAGGGCCGAAAACGCCAGCAGGCAGCAGGCAGCGCTATACTTGAGCTTCATCTTGGTGTCTCTTTATTGTTATTCCTTGAACACCAAGGTAACCACTGGGCGTCAAGGATTAAAGCCGCGTGGGCCAAAGCGTCGAAAATCAAGGACTAACCCGGGCAGGATATTAGGCATTTTCTGTTTCAGCTTAACAAGATATTGACGATTCCCGGGACAGGCATCAGTGTAGGAATAACAGCATCTCATTATTAGCCGGTCAGTCATGTCCTATCAGCAACAAGCCAAGTTAAGTCGCCGCCTGATGGTCCACACCCTGGGGCTGAGCTTTGCCATGATGCTGCTGCTGATCCCCACCCAGTACCTGATGGACAAGCGCGACGCCGAAGCCAGGGTCAGGGATGCCCTGGCCCAGGTAGAGCAGGGTTATATGCCCTCCCTGGCGGCCGCCATCTGGAACTTCGACGAAGAGCGGGTCAGGCTCAACCTGCAGAACCTGATCCAGTTGCCCTTCGCCAGCTATGCCAAGGTCGCGGGGGACATCCAATTGGCCCAAGGCACCATGCCGGCAGATCCCGACACCCACCTCTACCCCGTGCATGACAAGGAAGGCAAACCGCTGGGCAAGCTGGAGCTGGTGTTCGACAGGGGCGCTGTGCGTGACTATGCCTGGGACAGGGTGCGCAGCGCCTTCTGGACCCTGAGCCTCTATATCCTGATCCTCTCCGGCCTGCTGCTGTGGCTGGTACAGCGCACCGTCACCCGGCGCCTGCTGCGGTTATCCAAGTTCGCCCAGGGGCTGCGCCTGGACAACCTCGAGCAGACCCCTACCCTCTACCTCAAGCAGAGCCAGGACGAACTGGACCAGCTCACCAAGAACCTGCTGGAGATGCGCAACCAGTTGGTCACAGACCGCAACGAGCTGAAGCGCTTCGAAACGGAGCTGGCCCGCCGCGCCCATGAAGATCAACTCACCGGCCTGCCCAACCGCTTCAGCTGCCTCGAGGCACTCTACCCTTGCCTGGAGCGCCAGCAGCCCTTTGCCCTGATGTTCCTGGATCTGGACGGCTTCAAGAAGGTCAACGACGGCCTTGGCCACAGCATAGGGGATGAACTGCTGAAGAAGGCGGCCCAGCGCCTCAAGGAGCTGTCCGCCGACTGCGCCCTGCTGGCCCGCTACGGCGGTGACGAATTCGTGATACTGGTCAAGCAGGCCGGCCAGGACAACCTGCGCACCATCGCCGACCGCATTACCAGGGGCTTCTCCCGCCCCTTCCAGATCAAGGGCAACGTCCTTTACCTGTCCATCAGCGTCGGCATAGCCCGTTATCCCGACGACGCCGGTAACGGCGAGGATCTGATCAAACACGCCGACGTGGCCATGTACCAGGCCAAGACCCTGGGCCGCTCCCATTACCGCTTCTTCGACCGTGGCCTTTACGAGAAGATGCTGGGCAAGCTCGCCATGGAGGACAAGCTGCGCCATGGCCTGGAGACGGGGGAGTTCAGCCTGGTCTACCAGCCCATCTACGACAGCCAGAGCGGCCGCGTCGTTTCCCTGGAAGCCCTGCTGCGCTGGCCCCACAGCAATCCCGACACCTTCATTCCCCTGGCCGAGGAAACCGGCCTGATCCTGCCCCTGGGGCTCTGGGTCTTGGAGCAGGCTCTGGCCCAGGGCAAGGCCTGGCAGCTGGCGGGCCTGCCCGTGGTGGTGTCGGTCAACGTTTCCCACACCCAGCTGCACCAGGCGGGCTTCGCGTCACAGGTCAAGGAACGCATCGAGGCCAGCGGCCTGCCGGCATCGCTGCTGCAACTGGAGATCACCGAGACGGCGCTGCTGGAGGATTGGCAGGTCAGCTCAGACAACATCTCTGTGCTGAGGGAGCTGGGGGTGCGCATCGCCTTGGACGACTTCGGCACCGGCTATTCGTCCCTGTCACACCTGCAGCGGATGCCCTTGGATTGCCTCAAGATAGACAAGAGCTTCATCTTGCGGATCCACGAAGCGAAGCGGGACAGGGCCCTGGTAGAGGCCCTGGTCGAACTGGCCAAGGCCCTGGGATTGAAGGTGGTAGCGGAAGGGATAGAACTGAAGGAGCATGTGGACATCGTCAAGGCCCTGGGGGTGGACTGCCTGCAAGGCTTCTACCTGTCTCGCCCCCAACAGGCCGAGGTCCTGGACCTCAACCAGCCTTGTGAGACAGCTCCCGGCGCATCCTGTTCAGCTCAAGGCGCGCATAGCGGAACTCGATAAAGTCCTGCACGTTGGTGGTGAGGGACAACTTGAAGAAGTTGATGGCCTCACCGACATCCCCCTTGGCCTGGTGCAGCTTGCCCAGGTAGAAATACGCCTCGCAGAGCCGCTCGGCCAGGGCACGGTTGGAATCCACGCCCTTCTTGAGCCCTTCCACGAAATCCTCCTCGCTTTCCTTGCCCTGGTAGAGGGCGACCAGCTGGTTGGCCCAGAGATCCCCCTGTAAGCGGGTGGCGTTGTAGGCCAGGCGGGCCTTGGCCGCCGCAGGATCCGCCTTCTGCTCGGCCAGGTACAGCCAGAGGATGCGGTAGGGATCGCTGGGCTGCATGCTCAGGAAGGTCTCCAGATCCTTGACCGCCAGTTCCGGCCTGTCGCCGTAGTAGAGGGCGATACCGCGATTGAGGTAGGCGTATTCGTGCTTGGGATCCAGCTCTATGGCCGCGTCCAGGGCCTCGTAAGCCTGCTCGAACTCCTCGGCGGAGATGGCCTGGATGCCGATGAAGTTGTAGGCATCGGCCATGTCCGGCTTGAGCTGGACGGCCCTGTTGAAATCGCGCCTGGCCAGGGCCTTGAGGCCCACCGAGTCATAGACGACGCCGCGGCGGTAGAACACCTGGGCCCGCTGGTCGTTGTTGAGGTCGGCCCGGCTCAGGATCTCCTCCAGCCGCGCCAGTTCCACCTCGGACTGGAAAGGAACAGCCAAAGGTTCGGCCAGGATCAAGCTGTTGCTTGGCTCTTCTTGCTTGTGAGCCAGGGTACTGCAGCCACACAGGGATGCCAGGGAGAAAATCAGTATCAGGGCCTTTTGCATAAATTCCATTCCCTGTGAGTCGTTGGGTACATCCTGCCAGATTGCCGATGACAAGGCTAACCGTTGCCGGCCTTTGCCTTTAACTTTTTATCGGGCAGGCGCTTTTTGAACAAAGGGATAGCAACAAAAAAGGGAGCCGAGGCTCCCTTTTCATCAATACCCGGACTTATTCGTCCTTGGGCTCGGCGGCTTCGGCCACGTCAGCCTCGGCGGGCGCCTCGGCAGGGGCGGCCTCTTCAACCGGCTTAGGCATGGCTTCCTTGATGGACAGGCGCACGCGGCCCTGACGGTCCACTTCCAGGCACTTGACCTTCACTTCCTGGCCTACCTGCAGGTAGTCGGCGACGTTTTCGATGCGCTGCTCGGCGATCTGGCTGATGTGTACCAGGCCTTCCTTACCGGGCAGTATGGCAACGAAGGCGCCGAAATCGACGATCTTGGTCACGCGGCCGTCGTAGATGCGGCCCACTTCCACTTCGGCGGTCAGGGCTTCGATACGGCGGATGGCATCGGCGGCCTGGTCGCCGCTGACGGCGGCGATCTTGATGGTGCCGTCGTCTTCGATCTCGATGGTGGTGCCGGTTTCTTCGGTCAGGGCGCGGATCACGCTGCCACCTTTACCGATCACATCACGGATCTTCTCGGGGTTGATCTTCATGGTGTGGATACGGGGGGCGTAGGCGGAGATGTCTTCGCGGGGCGCACCGATGGCCTGGTCCATGACACCCAGGATGTGGATACGGGCATCGTGGGCCTGCTTCAGGGCCACCTGCATGATTTCCTTGGTGATGCCTTCGATCTTGATGTCCATCTGCAGGGCGGTGACGCCCTCGCGGGAACCGGCCACCTTGAAGTCCATGTCGCCCAGGTGGTCTTCGTCACCCAGGATGTCGGACAGCACCACGAAGTTATCTTCTTCCTTGACCAGGCCCATGGCGATACCGGCCACGGAGGACTTGATCGGCACGCCAGCGTCCATCAGCGCCAGGGAGGAACCACAGACGGAAGCCATGGAGGAGGAACCGTTGGATTCGGTGATCTCGGAAACCACACGCACTGTGTAGGGGAATTCATCGGCAGAGGGCATTACGGCCAGGACGCCGCGCTTGGCCAGGCGGCCGTGGCCTATTTCGCGGCGCTTGGGGCTGCCCATCATGCCGGTCTCGCCTACGCAGTAAGGAGGGAAGTTGTAGTGGAACAGGAAGTGGTCGGTGCGCTCACCGGTCAGCTCGTCCAGGATCTGGGCGTCACGCTGGGTACCCAGGGTGGCAACCACCAGGGCCTGGGTCTCACCACGGGTGAAGATGGCGGAGCCGTGGGTGCGGGGCAGCACGCCTGTGGCCACGTCCAGGGCACGGATCATCTGGGGGTCACGACCGTCGATACGGGGCTCGCCGGCCAGTACGCGGCCACGAACCAGGGTCTTCTCGACCTTGGAGAAGAGCTCGCCCGCTTCCTTGGTGTTGAGTTCGGCGTCGTCGGCCAGCAGGCTTTCCATCAGTTCGGACTTGATGGCACCGATGGCGGCGTAGCGCTCCATCTTGTCCTGGATGCGGTAGGCGTCGCCCAGCTTGTCCCAGACAATGGCCTTGATCTTGTCTTTGAGCTCGGTGTTCTCTTCCGGAGCGCTCCAATCCCATTGGGGGTTGCCCACTTCGGCGGCCAGCTCGTTGATAGCGGTGATGACGGTCTGCATCTGCTGGTGGCCGAACATGACGGCGTCCAGCATCACTTCTTCAGCCAGCAGCTCGGCTTCGGATTCCACCATCAGCACGGCGCCTTCGGTACCGGCAACCACCAGATCCAGCTTGGAGGACTTCAGCTCTTCGGTGGTGGGGTTCAGCACCAGGTTGTCGTTGATGTAACCGACGCGGGCGGCACCGATGGGGCCAGCGAAAGGAATGCCGGAGATGGCCAGGGCGGCGGAGGTGCCGATCATGGCGACGATATCAGGGCTGACCTGGGGGTTGACGGAGACAACAGTGGCCACCACCTGGACTTCGTTCTTGAAGCCATTGGGGAAGAGCGGACGGATCGGACGGTCGATCAGGCGGGCGGTCAGGGTCTCGCCTTCGGAAGGACGACCTTCGCGCTTGAAGAAGCCGCCGGGGATCTTACCGGCAGCGTAGGTACGCTCCTGGTAGTTGACGGTCAGGGGGAAGAAGTCCTTGGACTGGTCCGCTTCTTTCTTGCCTACAACGGAGACCAGCACGACGGTGTCGTCCATGCTGGCGATAACGGCAGCGGTAGCCTGGCGCGCAACGGCACCGGTTTCCAGGGTGACGGTGTGCTGACCGTACTGGAAGCTCTTGATGATGGGTTTCACTGATTGTCCTTAGGATCAACCGATCCTTGTCATTTTTGGGTCGTTTAGCTTGCGGGCCAAGTATATAGCAGCTCTTTACCAAGAGGTAGCCTGTGGCCGGGGGATAGGCTCAAGACGCAAAAAAGGGGGCCTAAGCCCCCTTCTTGCCAATCCGTTTCGCTCTTAGCGACGCAGACCCAGCTTGCCGATCAGAGCAGCGTAGCGCTGAACGTCTTTCTTCTTCAGGTAGTCCAGCAGCTTACGGCGCTGGGATACCATACGCAGCAGACCACGACGGCTGTGGTGATCTTTCTTGTGCTGGGAGAAGTGACCTTGCAGATGGTTGATCTGGGCAGTCAGCAGGGCAACCTGAACTTCCGGGGAACCGGTGTCGTTCTGGCCGCGAGCGTGTTCGGCCACGATTTGGGCTTTGGTTTCAACGCTTAGTGACATGATGTACTCCTGGTTGATAAAGCATGGCCGATCACTAATTCAGCCATGCGGAAGGCGCGCAGTTTACCCCATGGGGGCTGCGCTGCCAAGTGCTCAGCGCACCACCATGCGCTTGGGGGCTACCTTGCCGTCGTCGTCGATGTCGCCGACGCCGATGAAGGTGCCCTCTTCGAGGATCCGCACCAGGCCCTGGGCCGGTGCCTTGGGCACCTGCACCGCCTGGCCCTGCTTGAGGTAGAAGGCGGTGGCGGCCTGGACGTCCACGGCGGGCAGATCCTGGACGGCGCTGTCCAGCGGCAGCAGCAGGGCGTCGAGAAACTGCCCTGGCGGCACATCATCCGCCCTCGCCTTTTCCAGCATGGCCTCGAGGCGCTCCAGGGTCACCATCCGCTCCAGGGGGTAACCCGAGACCTTGGTGCGGCGCAGCATGATGACATGGGCACCGCAGCCCAGCACTTCGCCGAGGTCATCCACTATGGTGCGGATATAGGTGCCCTTGGAGCACTCCACGTCCAGCTCCACCTCGTCGCCTTCGAAGCGGACCAGGGTTAGCTTGTAGACGGTGATGGGGCGGGCCTCACGGGGCACTTCTATGCCTTCACGGGCGTACTTGTAGAGGGGCTTGCCCTGGTACTTGAGGGCCGAGTACATGCTGGGCACCTGCATGATGGGGCCACGGAACTTGTCCAGGGCTTCCAGCAGGTCGCCGGGTGCGACATTCACCGGCCGGGTGGACACCACTTCACCGTCGGCGTCGGAGGTGTCGGTACGGACCCCCAGCTTGGCGATGACGCGGTAACCCTTGTCCGAGTCCAGCAGGTACTGGGAGAACTTGGTGGCCTCACCAAAGCAGATGGGCAGCATGCCGGTGGCCAGCGGATCCAGGGCACCGGTGTGTCCCGCCTTCTGGGCGAAGTAGATGCGCTTGACCTTCTGTAGGGCGTCGTTGGAGGACAGGCCCTGGGGCTTGTCGAGCAGCAGTATGCCGTCGACAGGGCGCCCCTTGCCGCGGCGCTTGCTCATTCCTTGTCCTCATCCTCGCGGCCGCTGGCGGCCTTCTTGGCCTCGTCATTGGCGATGGCCTGGCTGACGGCATTGGAGATGCGCATGCCCTCGATGAGGGAGGTGTCGTGGACGAACTTGAGTTCGGGTACGATGCGCAGGCGCAGGCGGGAACCCACCAGGCTGCGGATATAAGGCTTGGCCTCGGCCAGGCCCTTGATGGTTTCCTTGACCTTCTCCTCGTCCTGTTCGAACAGGGTGATGAAGACCTTGGCGTGGGACAGGTCGCGGCTCACCTCGACGGCGGACACGGTCACCATGCCGATGCGGGGATCCTTGACTTCACGCTGCAGGATCTGGGCGATCTCCTTCTGCAGCTCCTGGCCGACCCGGCGGGTACGGCTGACTTCTCTTGCCATAATATTTTGCCTATCTGAATACAAGGACGGGGGCCAGCGGCCCCCGTCCTTAGCGCCCCAAACCTTAGAGGGTCCGGGTTACCTGAACGGTTTCAAAGACTTCGATCTGGTCGCCGACACGAACATCATTGTAGTTCTTGACGCCGATACCACATTCGTAGCCATTCTTGACCTCGGCCACGTCATCCTTGAAGCGACGCAGGGATTCCAGCTCGCCTTCGTAGATGACCACGTTGTCACGCAGCACGCGGATGGGAGCGGAACGCTTGACCACACCCTCGGTGACCATACAGCCGGCAACGGCACCGAACTTGGGCGAACGGAAGACGTCGCGCACTTCGGCCAGGCCGATGATCTCCTGCTTGAACTCGGGAGCCAGCATGCCGGTCATGGCCTGCTTCACTTCTTCCAGCAGTTCGTAGATCACGCTGTAGTAGCGCAGATCCAGGTTCTCGGCTTCCACCACCTTGCGTGCAGAAGCGTCGGCACGGACGTTGAAGCCCAGCAGGATGGCGTTGGAGGCGGCAGCCAGGGTGGCGTCGGTCTCGGTGATGCCACCGACACCGGAGCCGACGATCTTGACCTTGACCTCGTCGGTGGACAGCTTCATCAGCGAGTCGCAGATGGCTTCCACGGAGCCCTGCACGTCGGCTTTCAGCACCAGGTTCAGCTCGGACACTTCACCCTCGGCCATGCTGGCGAACATGTTCTCCAGCTTGGCTTTCTGCTGGCGGGCCAGCTTGACGTCGCGGAACTTGCCCTGGCGGTAGAGGGCCACTTCACGGGCCTTCTTCTCGTCACGAACAACAGTGGCTTCGTCACCGGCGGCAGGAACGCCACTGAGGCCCAGGATCTCCACCGGAATGGAGGGACCGGCTTCCTTGATCTCGGTACCGAACTCGTCACGCATGGCGCGGACCCGGCCGTATTCGAGGCCGCAGAGGACGATGTCGCCCTGCTTGAGGGTGCCTGACTGTACCAGCACTGTCGCGACGGGGCCGCGGCCCTTGTCGAGGCGGGATTCCACCACCACGCCGGAGGCCATGCCTTCCTTGACGGCGGTCAGCTCCAACACCTCGGATTGCAGCAGTATGGCGTCCAGCAGGTTGTCCACGCCTTCGCCGGTCTTGGCGGAAACGGGGACGAACTGGACGTCGCCGCCCCAGTCTTCGGTGAGGACGTCGTTCTGGGCCAGCTCGCTCTTGACGCGGTCAGGATCGGCTTCCGGCTTGTCCATCTTGTTGACGGCGACGATCAGGGGCACACCGGCCGCCTTGGCGTGCTGGATGGCTTCCTTGGTCTGGGGCATGACGCCGTCGTCGGCAGCCACCACCAGCACCACTATGTCGGTAGCCTTGGCACCACGGGCACGCATGGCCGTAAAGGCGGCGTGGCCAGGGGTGTCGAGGAAGGTGATCATGCCTTTCTCGTGCTCGACGTGGTAGGCGCCGATGTGCTGGGTAATGCCACCGGCCTCGCCTGCGGCGATCTTGGCCTTGCGGATGTAATCCAGCAGGGAGGTTTTACCGTGGTCGACGTGGCCCATGATGGTGACCACGGGGGCACGGGACTCGGCCTGGGCTTCGGTGTCACGGTCCAGCAGTACCGCCTCTTCCAGCTCGTTCTCCTTGCGCAGCACCACCTTGTGGCCCATCTCCTCGGCGACCAGCTGAGCGGTCTCCTGGTCGATGACCTGATTGATGGTGACCATGGCGCCCATCTTCATCATCGCCTTGATGACTTCGGTGGCCTTGACCGCCATCTTGTTGGCCAGTTCGCCAACGGTGATGGTCTCGCCGATCACCACGTCGCGGCTGACCGGCTGGGCCGGCTTGTTGAAACCGTGCTGCATGGAGCTCGGGGTGCGGCCCTTGCCTTTCTTGGGCAGGCGGGCACTGCGGCGGTCGGCGTCACGCTCGCGCTTGTCGCTGTTGCGCTTGCTTTGGGGCTTGGCGGCTGCCTTGCTGTTGCGGCCGCGGCCTTCGGACTCGCGCTCGGCCTGCACTTCGGCTTCCTTGACGTAGGTCGACTTGTCTTCGTCTTCCTCTTTGGGCTTGTTCTTGGCTTCCTCGGCCAGGCGCTTCTCGCTTTCCTCGGCCAGGCGGCGGGCTTCCTCTTCCAGGCGCAGGGCTTCGGACTCGGCCTTCTTGAGGGCTTCCTCCTCCTGCTTGCGCTTGAGGTCCTCGGCTGCGGCCTTCAGGCGCTGGGCCTCGGCGTCGTCCTTCTTGGCCGGCTTGGCGGCGGCAGCAGGCGCAGCTTTGGCAGCAGCGGCCTTGGCTTCCTGGCGAGCCTTTTCTTCGGCCTCGCGGGCAGCCTTGGCTTCGGCGGCAGCCTTGGCTTCGGCTTCCTTACGGGCCTTTTCCTCGGCTTCCAGACGGGCCTTCTCGGCCGCCTCGGCTTCCAGGCGAGCCTGTTCTTCGGCCGGGTCGCGCTTCACGAAGGTGCGCTTCTTACGCACTTCGACTTGCACTTCCTTGGTACGGCCACCAGTGCCACCGACAGAGAGGGTGCTCTTGGTCTTGCGCGTCAGGGTCAGGCGGCTGGGGGCGCCATCGCCACCACCGTGCTGCTCTTTCAGGTGGGCAAGCAGGGCCTGCTTCTCGTCTTCGCTGACCGCGTCCGCGGCGGACTTGCTCAAGCCCACTTCGGCAAACTGTTGGATCAGGCGATCAACCGGCGTACCTACATCACTGGCAAGTTTTTCAACTGTAACTTCTGCCATTTAATTCTTTCCTCCGTTGATCCCGTTCTTAGGCCTCGGCGTCATCGCCAAACCAGCAGATGTTGCGGGCGGCCATGATCAGCTCGCCAGCCTTGGTTTCATCCAGCTCGTCGATGTCGGCCAAATCGTCAACGCCTTGTTCGGCCAGGTCTTCAAGGGTACGGACGCCGCGGCTGGCCAGTCTATAGGCCAGGTGCTTGTCCATCCCTTCCAGATTCAGTAAGTCCTCGGCCGGCTCGGCACCTTCGAGGCTCTCCTCGGAGGCCAGGGCCGCCGTGGTCAGGGCAGCCTTGGCACGGCCGCGCAGTTCTTCCACCAGGTCCTCGTCCAGGCCCTCGATCTCCAGGAACTCGGAGGTGGGGACGTAGGCGATTTCTTCGAGGGTGGAGAAACCTTCTTCCACCAGCAGGGCAGCGAAGTCCTCGTCGATCTCCAGTTTATCCATGAAGTTCTTGAGGACCTTGTCGCTTTCTGCCTGGTGCTTGGTCTTGAGATCGGCCACCGTCATCACGTTCAGTTCCCAGCCGGTCAGCTGGCTGGCCAGGCGCACGTTCTGGCCACCACGGCCGATGGCCTGGGCCAGGTTGCTCTCTTCCACGGCGATATCCATGGCGTGGGCATCTTCGTCCACGACGATGGAGGCCACGTCGGCCGGGGCCATGGCGTTGATCACGAACTGGGCCGGGTTGTCGTCCCACAGCACTATGTCGACGCGCTCGCCTTCCAGTTCACCGGAAACGGCCTGGACGCGGGCGCCACGCATACCGACGCAGGCACCGATGGGGTCGATGCGACGGTCATTGGTCTTAACGGCGATCTTGGCGCGGCTGCCGGGATCGCGGGCGGCGCCCTTGATCTCGATGAGTTCTTCGCCGATCTCCGGCACCTCGATGCGGAACAGTTCGATCAGCATCTGCGGCTTGGCGCGGCTCAGGAACAGCTGGGCGCCTCTAGCCTCGGGCTTGACGGCGAACAGCAGGGCGCGAGCCCGGTCGCCGGGGCGGAAGGATTCGCGGGGCAGCATCTCGTCACGGTAGAGCACGGCCTCGGCGTTGTTGCCGAGATCCAGGATAACCATGTCACGGGTGGCCTTCTTGACCACGCCGGTAACCAGCTCGCCCACGTTGTCGGCAAACTGTTCTACCACCTGGGCACGCTCAGCTTCGCGCACCTTCTGCAGTATGACCTGCTTGGCGGTTTGGGTGGTGATACGGTCGAAGGTGATGGAATCGATCTGCTCTTCGATGTATTCACCGACCTGCAGTTCATCGTTCTCTTCCATGGCACGGGCGGCGGCCAGGGTCACCTCTTTCAGGGGGTGCTCCAGGACCTCGCCGTTGTCGTCGACGATCTCCCAGCGGCGGAAGGTGTCAAAGTCGCCAGTCTTGCGGTCAATGGCGACCCGGACTTCGATTTCCTTGTCGTGCTTTTTCTTGGTGGCGGTGGCCAGTGCTGCCTCCAGCGCTTGGAATATCTTCTCGCGCGGTACGGCCTTTTCGTTGGAGACAGCGTCGACAACCAGCAGGATCTCTTTATTCATCAGGATGCCTCGTTACACCTTTGCCGTTATTCAAAACTGAGGAACCAGGTTGGCTTTATCGATATTGCTGAAGGCGAAGCGGTCTTCCTTGCCTTCATATGCCAACAGGATCATGTCGCCTTCAATGGCAACCAATTTGCCTTTAAAACGGCGGCGCCCGGCAACGGGCACAACCAATTTGACTTCGATGTCGGAGCCCACCACCTTCTCGAAATGCGCGGGCACGAACAGCGGCCTGTCCAGGCCGGGAGAGGACACTTCCAGGAAATACTCGCTCTGGATGGGATCCTCGACGTCGAGAACGGCGCTGACCTGGTGGCTGACCTCGGCACAGTTGTCCACCGTCACCCCTTCGGGGCCGTCGATGTAAAGACGCAGTGTGGTGGTACGGCCGGCGCGGGCCATTTGAATGCCAAGCAGTTCAAAGCCCAGGGCTTCTACCGCCGGGGCCAACATGTCGGTCAGTTGCTGTTCCAGTCTTGCCAAGGGTTTACCCCCTCTCCACAAACAAAAAAAGGGCTAAGCGCCCAGTCATATGCCCGACCACGCGCAAAAGCATAGTCGATACCCCTTGCAAAATCGCCTCTACGTCAGAGCTGGCGTTTTTGCAGACTCCAGATAGCAAAAAGCCCCGAACATGCGGGGCTTTTCTCAACCTGACGTTGACTGACCCCGCACGGGGTCTGGCTGACGAAGTGACTGGCATTCACTTCATCTTGTTTGGTTGCGGGGGCCGGATTTGAACCGACGACCTTCGGGTTATGAGCCCGACGAGCTACCAGGCTGCTCCACCCCGCGTCAAACAGGTCGGCATCTTAATAAACTTGAAGAATTTCTTCAAGCTAAGCTGCCAGGTTTTGGTGCCGAGAGCGGGACTTGAACCCGCACGCCAATTAAGGCACTACCCCCTCAAGATAGCGTGTCTACCAATTCCACCATCTCGGCTAAATTTCTTTTATCAGTTAGTCGGAACGTCCGGCTTCTCTGATGTCGGCTTCTGAGTTTGCTCAGTTGCCGGTTTTTGTAGGTTCTGCCATTTCTCGTCCGGCTTCACCCTGTTTGCTGTCATGCTGCCCAGAATCAGACTCAGGACAAAGAACAGCGTTCCCGCTATGGCGGTAGCCCGGGTCAGGAAGTTACCTGAACCACTGGCCCCGAAAACGGTATTCGAGGCACCTGCTCCAAAAGACGCACCCATATCGGCACCTTTACCTTGCTGGATCATTACCAGACCGATAAGGGCCAGCGCCACGAGCAGGTACACTACTAACAGAACTTCGTACATATCAGCAGCTTCCTGTCTCTGGCAGGGAGTGGTCCCCGCCGCGCCGTGATTGTCGCAAATTGGCAATCACTGTCAAGCGACCTCGAGCATCAGCAATGGCTTTTGGCCAACCTTCTCCTCGAAAGCGGGGCAGATATTAACGAAGCCACCGCCCCCCCGCAAGGTGATTTTGCAAAAAGCCGTTCAAGTGCTTGTTTATTGGGCAGCGCTGGTTACAGCGTCGGCGATATGCTTGGCGAGCTGCTCCACCTGGGCCTTCTGTACTCCTTCGACCATCACCCTTACCACGGGTTCGGTGCCGGATTTACGCAGCAGCACCCTGCCCTTGTCACCGAGCGCGGCTTCCACTTCTGCCACGGCCGTTTCGACCTGCACAGACGCCAAGGGGTCCTGACCCTTCTGGTAGCGGACGTTGATCAGCTTCTGGGGGTACTTGGGCATCTCGCTTGCCAATTCCGCCAGGCTCCTGCCTGTGGCACGCAGGGCGTGCAGTACCTGCAGGCCGGCGACGATACCGTCACCTGTGCTGGTGTGCTTGAGGCTGATGATGTGGCCTGAGGATTCGCCGCCCAGGGTCCAACCACGGCTTTTCAGCATTTCCAGCACGTAGCGGTCACCCACTTTGGCGCGGTCGAAGGCGATGCCTTTTTCCTTCAGCGCCACTTCCATGCCGAGGTTTGACATCAGGGTACCCACCACGCCTCCTTCCAGCAGGCCCTGGCTCTGCCAGAAGCTGGCGATGATGAACAGCAGCTGGTCACCGTCGATGAGCTGTCCCTTGCCGTCCACCATCATCACCCTGTCGCCGTCGCCATCCAAGGCCAGGCCCAGGTCGGCCCGCACTTCCACCACCTTGGCCGCCAGGGCCTTGGTGTCGGTGGCGCCACAGCCGGCGTTGATGTTGAAGCCGTCAGGGCTGGTGCCGATGCTGATCACCTCGGCCCCCAGCTCGCTGAACACGGCCGGGGCTATGTGGTAGGTGGCACCGTGGGCGCAGTCCACCACCATGCGCATCCCCTTAAGGGACAGCTGACTCGGGAAGTTGGACTTGCAGAACTCGATATAGCGGCCGGCGGCATCGTCCAGGCGCCGGGCCTTGCCCAGCTTCTCTGAGTTGATGCCGTTCATGGGCTTGTCCAGTTCGGCTTCGATGGCCAGCTCTACCTCGTCAGGCAGCTTTTCCCCATCGGCAGAGAAGAACTTGATGCCGTTGTCGTGATAGGGATTGTGGGAGGCGGAGATGACGATGCCGGCTTCGGCCCTGAAGGTACGGGTCAGGTAGGCCACGGCAGGCGTCGGCATGGGCCCCATCAGTTCGATGTTGATGCCGGCCGCAGATAACCCGGCTTCCAGGGCCGACTCCAGCATGTAACCGGAGATGCGGGTGTCCTTGCCGATCAGCACCTTGTTGGTGCCGCGGCTGGCCAGCACCTTGCCGGCGGCGTAGCCCAGTTTGAGGGCGAACTCGGGGGTAATGGGATATTCACCAACGAGACCGCGGACCCCGTCGGTGCCGAAATACTTACGCTCGCTCACGCTTTACACTCCGTGGTAATGGCTTGCCAGACCTTGAGCACATCTTGGGTGGCCTGGACGTCATGGACGCGAATGATATCAGCCCCGCGCTGAACGGCAACCAGGGCACAGGCCAGGGAGCCGGCCAGGCGCTCATCGACAGGCCTGTCCAGCAATTGCCCCACCATGGATTTTCGCGACATGCCCACCAAGAGCGGCAGGCCCAAGGCTTGGAATTCTTCAAGGCGGTTCAGCATCACGTAGTTATCTTCCAGGGACTTGCCGAAACCGAAGCCCGGATCCAACCAGATGCGTTCCCGTTTGATGCCGGCCCCTTCGCAGGCGGCAACCCTGTCCATAAGGAAGGCGCTCACCTCCCCCATCAGATCCTGGTACTGGGGAGCTGCCTGCATGGTGCGGGGCTGGCCCTGCATGTGCATCAGGCAGACCAGTACATCGCTGGCGGCCACCGCCGCCAGGGCGCCGGGTTCCCTAAGGGCCCTGACGTCATTGATCATGTCAGCCCCTGCCGCTATGGCCCCTTTCATCACGGCGGCTTTGGAGGTATCCACCGACACCTTGACGTCGAACCTGGCCTTGATCGCCTCCACTACCGGCACCACCCGCTCGACCTCTTCGGCTTCCGGCACCTCGGCCGCCCCGGGGCGGGTGGACTCTCCGCCGATGTCGAGCCAGTGAGCGCCTTCGGCAATCAAGCGTTCGGCATGGCGCAAGGCCGCTTCCAAGCCCTGGTAGCGGCCGCCATCGGAAAAGGAATCCGGGGTCACGTTGAGGATCCCCATGATCTGAGCTGTCATGCGCTTGTCCTTCGATAAAGAAAACCCCGAGCAAGCTCGGGGTTTGACATCAATTGGCGGGAGCCTCACCGCCGGTCGGCCTCAGTGGCGAGCCGGCCTTGGGAGTGGGGCTGTCGTCCGATTTGGGCGGTTGCCAGTCGGCAGGGGCCCTGACCTCGCGGCGCTCCATCAGATCGTCTATCTGCTTGGCGTCTATGGTCTCGTACTTCATCAGCGCATCCTTCATGGCATGGAGAATGTCCATGTTGTCTTCCAGGATCTTCTTGGAGCGCTGGTAGTTGCGGTCGATGAGATGCTTGATCTCTTCGTCGATGGCGCGGGCGGTGTCATCGGACATGTGCTTGCTCTTGGCAGCACTGCGGCCCAGGAAGACTTCACCTTCATCGTCGGCGTAGAGCATGGGCCCCATCTTCTCGGACAGGCCCCATTGGGTCACCATCTTGCGGGCAATGTCGGTGGCCCGCTCGATGTCGTTGGAGGCACCAGTGGTCACCATCTCGGGACCATAGATGATCTCCTCGGCCAGGCGGCCGCCGAACAGGCTGGAGATCATGCTCTCCAACTGCTGCTTGGAGTGGCTGACCCTGTCGCGCTCGGGCAGGTACATGGTCACGCCCAGGGCGCGGCCACGGGGAATGATGGAGACCTTGTAGACGGGGTCGTGCTCAGGTACCAGGCGACCGACGATGGCATGGCCGGCCTCGTGGTAGGCGGTCATTTCCTTTTCCTTCTCGGTCATGACCAGGGAGCGGCGCTCGGCGCCCATCATGATCTTGTCCTTGGCCTTCTCGAACTCATCCATGCTCACCAGCCGCTTGTTGGTGCGGGCGGCGAAGAGGGCGGCCTCGTTGACCAGGTTGGCCAGGTCGGCGCCAGAGAAGCCTGGGGTGCCTCGGGCGATGACGGCCGGCTCGACGTCGTCGGCCACCGGCACCTTGCGCATGTGGACTTTGAGGATCTGCTCGCGGCCACGGACGTCAGGCAGGCCTACCACGACCTGGCGGTCGAAACGGCCGGGGCGCAGCAGGGCCGGGTCAAGGACGTCGGGCCTGTTGGTGGCGGCGATGACGATGATGCCTTCGTTACCTTCGAAGCCGTCCATCTCCACCAGCATCTGGTTGAGGGTTTGCTCACGCTCGTCATGACCACCGCCGAGGCCGGCGCCACGCTGACGGCCCACGGCGTCGATTTCATCGATGAAGATGATGCAGGGGGCGGCCTTCTTGGCCTGGTCGAACATGTCGCGGACACGGGAAGCGCCGACGCCCACGAACATTTCCACGAAGTCGGAACCGGAGATGGTGAAGAAAGGCACCTTGGCTTCGCCGGCGATGGCCTTGGCCAGCAGGGTCTTACCTGTACCGGGGGGGCCCACCATCAGCACCCCTTTAGGGATCTTGCCGCCCAGTTTCTGGAACTTGGAAGGGTCACGCAGGTAGTCAACCAGCTCGGAGACTTCTTCCTTGGCCTCGTCGACACCGGCGACGTCGGCGAAGGTGGTCTTGACCTGATCTTCAGAGAGCAGCCGCGCCTTTGACTTGCCGAAGGACATGGCCCCCTTGCCGCCACCGCCCTGCATCTGGCGCATGAAGAAGACCCAGACGCCGATCAGCAGCAGCATGGGGAACCAGGAGATAAGGATGCTGGTCAGCAGGCTCTGGCCTTCCGGCTTGATACCGGTGGCGTCGACGTTATGGGCCTTGGAGTCGTTGATCAGATCCTTGTCGTAGCCGCCAGGGATCACCGTCTCGAAACGCTGGCCATCTTTGAGCTGGCCTTTGA
This sequence comes from Gallaecimonas kandeliae, assembly GCF_030450055.1. Taxonomy (NCBI): domain Bacteria; kingdom Pseudomonadati; phylum Pseudomonadota; class Gammaproteobacteria; order Enterobacterales; family Gallaecimonadaceae; genus Gallaecimonas; species Gallaecimonas kandeliae. Next base: position 1,022,714 of record NZ_CP118480.1, on the reverse strand, counting down.
CCACACCGGTCTTGTTGTCGACACGGATCTCCTTGACCTGGCCCTTGTCGTTCCAGTCGAGGTATTGGGTATAGCTGACACCGGTATTGGCGGACTCGGTACCGTTGAAGCTCTGGAAAACCGCCATCAGCACGACGGCGATGACCAACCAGAGGATGAGATTTTTAGCCATGTCGCTCAACTTAAGCACCTCTTGAGGCTGTGGGGCGCGCTAATCGGCAGGGTACTATAACTTGTACCCTGTCGCCACAATGTAGACTTCCGATGACCTTGATCGGGATGAATCGGGTTTACGGGTCTTGACGACGGTAAAAGCGGCCCTGACCGCCTTCATGTATTCCTCGAAGCCTTCACCCATGAAGACTTTGACCGCGAAACTGCCGCCCGGTGCCAACACCTGGTGACACATGTCCAGGGCCAGCTCCACCAAGTACATGGCGCGCGGCTGGTCGACACCCTTGGTACCGCTCATGTTGGGGGCCATGTCGGAGAGCACCACGTCCACCTGGCGGCCGCCGATGCGCTCAAGGAGAGCCCCCAACACCGCCTCATCACGGAAGTCCCCTTGCAGGAAAGCGACGCCGGGCAGAGGGTCCATGGGCAGGATGTCGCAGGCGATCACTTCGCCCTGGTCCCCCACCAGCTCACTGGCCAGCTGCGACCAACCGCCGGGGGCGGCGCCCAGGTCCACCACCGTCATGCCAGGGCGGAGCAGCCTGTCTTTGCTCTGGATCTCCTCGAGCTTGAAAACGGCCCTGGAACGCAGCCCGCGTTTCTGGGCTTCCAGAACATAGGGGTCGTCAAAGTGCTCTTTGAGCCACCGCGAGGAACTGGCGGAACGCTTCTTCTTAGGCATGGATCTCTCTTGACGTTTCTCTTGAACTATAAATGGCGATAAAATTGCGGTTTTCAACCCACAAGGGTCATCTCAATGGAACTCACGCCGAAACAACGGCAACATCTCAAAGCCCTGGCGCATCCTCTCAAGCCGGTCGTCATGCTGGGCAACAACGGTTTGACCGAAGGTGTCCTGGCGGAAATCGACCAGGCCCTGGAGCATCACGAGCTCATCAAGGTCAAGGCCCCCATCAAGGACCGCGAACTCAAAGAAGCGGTCTTTGAGACCATAGCCCAGCAAACAGGGGCAACCAAGGTCCAGCAGATCGGCCATGTTCTGGTCTTCTACCGCCCGGCCAAGGAGCCGGTGATCCGCCTGCCCCGCTAAGGACAGGACCTCATGAAAAAGGCCGCCGTTGGCGGCCTTTTTTATTTAGAGGTACTGGACCTCGATGATCTCGAATTCCTTGCCGCCTGAAGGGGTATCCACCACAGCCACATCGTCCAGGGCTTTGCCTATCAAGGCCCGGGCCATTGGGGAGCTGACGGAGATCAGGTTCTGTTTGATGTCGGCCTCGTCGTCACCCACGATGCGGTAGGTCACCTCGTCGTCGGTATCCAGGTTCAGCAGGGTCACGGTAGCGCCGAAGATCACCTTGCCGTTGTTGGTGAGCTTGGTGACATCGATGATCTGCACATTGCTGAGCTTGCCTTCGATCTCCTGAATACGGCCTTCACAGAAGCTCTGTTGTTCACGGGCGGCGTGATACTCAGCATTCTCCTTAAGATCGCCCAGCTCTCTGGCGGTGGCGATGGCTTCGATGATCTGCGGCCGACGCACACTTTTGAGGTGCTTGAGTTCTTCTCGCAGTTTATCCGCACCCACCTGGGTCATCGGGATCGGCTTCATGGCTTCTCCATCTAATACTTGCCGAAAACAGACAACAGCAACCCGGCAAAACCCTGAGGATTATGCTGGGTGCGTCATACTTTTGCGGCATTCTAGCGAAAAGTCGCCCGTCAGCACCAGAACAACCGAAGCCGGGAGTCTACACTCATTAGGTTCATCTAATAGGGGAGCCATCAACAATGACGCCTTCCATTCCCCCATCAGAGCGCAGACTGACAGCCAGGGATCTACGGCAGAACTTTGAAGTATTGGACGAGCTACAGCTGGACGCCGTCTACGCCTTGATGAAAGTCGGGGCCAGGTTGCTTTTTGTTCGCGGCATAGTCCACAGCCCGCTGGCCGTGCTGGAACACAGTGGCCACTACATCACCGTCGATGCCGACGGCCGTATCGACCTCCATCCCGCCTTGCACATCCGCAATCACTGAAGTCAATCTGAACGGCACCGAGGTCCCTTGCTTGCAGCCAGAATGGCTTTGATAAGATTCTGAAAAACCTTGGAGATATCCATATGTTCCAGACCAAGCATCTCGGCGTTTTTGCCCTGGCCGCCACCCTTGCCATGGCCGGCTGTACCACAGTCGACCCTCAGACCGGTGAGCAACGCACCAACAAGACGGCCACAGGCGCCACCATAGGCGCCATTGCGGGCGCCATATTGGGCAAGGCCACCGGCAGCCATCACCGTGATCGCGCCCTGGTCGGCGCCGCCGTCGGTGCCCTGGCCGGCGCTGCCGTCGGTAACTACATGGACAAGCAGGAAGCCGAGATCCGCCAGCAGACCGCAGGAACCGGCATCGACGTGCAGCGCAACGGCGACAACCTGCTACTGACCATCCCCAACGGCATCACCTTCGACGTCAACCGTGCCGACGTCAAACCCGAGTTCCAATCGGTGCTGGGGGATCTGGCCACCACCCTCAACAAGTACCCCAAGACCATGGTGGAGATCTCCGGCCACACCGACAGCACAGGGGCCGCCGCCTACAACCAGACCCTGTCCGAGAACCGCGCCAGCTCCGTCAAGAGCTACCTGGTTCGCCGCGGCGTGATGCCGGAGCGCCTGGAAACGGTAGGCTACGGCCAGACCAAGCCCATCGCCAGCAACGCCACAGCCGAAGGCCGGGCCAAGAACCGCCGGGTCGAGATAGAGCTCATTCCCATAGTGGAAAACCAGTAACAAAAAACGCCCCTAGGGGCGTTTTTTCATACTCGGGCTTTGACGTAATCCCCGGGGGCGGGAGCCAGGCCTCCCTGGATCTCACGGGCCGGCACCCGTTCCGGGGCCAGATCAGAGAGCCAGCGGTACCAGTCCAACCACCAGGAACCGGTATGCTCGCCCTCTTCCCCCTCGACGCGATAGCCGTACTTGCCTTTGGCGGGCGGATTGACCACTCCGGCCACATGGCCGGCGCCTGAGGTCACCAGCCGCTTCTTGTTACCCCCCATGAGGGCGGCCGAAGCGAAAGCGCTCTGGGGCGGCACTATATGGTCCTTTTCTGCCGCCATCACATAGAGAGGCACCTTGACTCGGCGCAGGTCCATCTTGTAGCCGCCGAGCTTCCAGCTACCGGGCTCGGCCAGGCGGTTCTCAAGGTAGGTGTTCTCGATGTATTCGCGGTAGAAACGGGCCGGCAGGTGAGTCACGTCCGAGTTCCACACCAGTATGTCGTAACCCGGCGGCTTCTGGCCCAGGAGGTAACGGTTGACGAAGGCCGGCCAGTAAAGCTCCTGTTCGCGCAGCAGCGAAAAGCCGGTCGCCATCAAACGGCCATCCATGTAGCCCATCTGGTCCACCACATTCATCAAGGCGTCCAGCAGGGAAGGCACCAGCAGCAGACCGGGCTCGCCGGGCTCACTGAAATCCAGCAGGGTGGTCAGCAAGGTCAGGCTGGCGAAGCGCTTGGCACCGCGGGCCGCCAGCCAGGCGGCGGCCAACGACAGCAAGGTGCCGCCCACGCAGTAACCCAGGGCATGAAGTTGGCTCTCTTCGGTGATGTCCTTGACCTTGTTGGTTGCCTCCACCACGGCCTGGAGGTAGTCCTCCACCCCCAGTTCCCAGTCTTGGGCAGTGGGATTGCGCCAGGACATCAGCAGCACAGTGAAGCCTTGGTCCACCAGGTGGCGGATGAAAGAGTTCTCGGGCTTGAGATCCAGCACGTAGTACTTGTTGATGCAGGGCGGCACTATCAGTACCGGCACCTTGTGCACCTCCGGGGTGCTGGGGGCGTACTGGATCAGTTCGAAAAGGTGCTCGCGGTGCACCACCTGGCCTGGGGTCAGGGCCAGGTCCTTGCCCAGTTCGTAGAGTTCGGTGTTGCCCAGCGGCACATTGAGGCCGAAAGGGCTGTTGTCCATGTCCTTGATCAGGGCCTCGAGGCCACGGACCAGGTTGTCCCCTCCTTCGGCCACTGTCTTAGCCAGCACCTTGGGGTTGGTCAACAGGTAGTTGGCGGGATCGTTGAGCTGCATGGACTGGCGGGTCCAGAAGGCCAGCTGCTTGCGCTCCTTGGCCGGCAAGCCATCGAGGTTGTCGATGCTTTCCTGCCAGTAGTCGCTGATCAGCCGGTGGCTCTGCTGGAAGTACTGCCACAGATCTTCCGGCTTGCCGTCCTCCATCATCTGCTCGACGCTGTTTTGCCACAGGTGGGTCTGGGCCTGCCACCAGTTGGCCCCGGCTTTCCAGAAAGCCTGGGGTTGACTGGCCGCCGCCGACGCCAGTTGATCACCCATGGCCAATATGGGAGGCCAGCAGGCCTCCCAGGGATTGTCATGGGGCATATCAGGCTTTGACCTCTTCCTTGGCCATGTCAGCAAAGACCTGGTTGAAGTCTTTGCGGAAGGACTCGGAGAGCTCCAGCAGCGTCTTGCAATCCTGCATGAAGCGCTTGTTGAGCTCGGCCATCTGGCTCATCTGCACCTGGCCGACCATGGCAGTGTCGCCCTTGGCGTTGGCGTCGTTGAGCTTCTTGGCGAAGTCGATCTGGCTCTGGGTATAGCTGCCCATGGTGTCCAGCTGGTACTTGCTGAGCTTGGCCATGTTGTCCAGCAACACAGTGTTGATCTGGGACAGGGGCTTGAGCAGGTCTTGTTGCTGGCTGTTGGCTTGACGGATCCAGTCTTGAAACATGGTGGCTCTCCTTTTCAGTGCATGTGTTGTCCGCCATTGGCGGAGATGTTGGAACCTGTGATGAAGCCGGCCTCTGGGGACGCCAGGAAGGCGACGATGCGGGCGATCTCTTCCGGCTTGCCCAGCCTGCCCACGGGGATCTGGCTGATGATGGCGTTGCGGATCTCCTCCGGTACCGCCATCACCATCTCGGTGGCGATGTAGCCGGGGGAAATGGTGTTGACGGTGATGCCCTTGCTGGCCACTTCCTGGGCCAGGGACATGGTCAGGCCATGCAGCCCCGCCTTGGCGGCGGCATAGTTGGTCTGCCCCAGCTGGCCCTTCTCGCCATTGATGGAACTGATGTTGATGATACGGCCGTACTGGCGCTCCAACATGGGGGCCACCACGGCGCGGCACAGGTGGTAGGCGCCGGTGAGGTTGGTCTGGATCACGTCCAGCCAGTCCTCTTCCTGCATGCGCTTGAGGGTCTTGTCGCGGGTGATACCGGCATTGTTGACCACCAGATCGATGGGGCCCATCTCGGCTTCCACTACCGCTACGGCACTGAAAATGGCGTCCTGATCCTTGATATCGGCAATGACCAGGCGGGGGGAATAACCCAGGGCCTTCTCCTGTTCCAGCCAGGGCTCGGCGCGCTGGGGACAGCGGCACAGTGCCGCCACTTGATAACCTTCCTTGGCCAGAGCCCGGCAGATGGCTGTACCTATGCCACCGTTGGCTCCTGTTACGACTGCGACATTCCTTTTTTCCATCAAAGTGTCCCCTTGCAGATTGACGATTTTTTAACGCTAGTTCAGATCTAGAGCTCCAGCTCTAAATTTTTATGACATTTTTGTGCAAATCCAGTTAAAGCATGATCGCGATCAACTCTGCCCCCGCTTCGTGAAAGCGGGATGACGGTTGTTTGAAAAACGTGCAACAGAAAGACGACAGGTAAAAAAAAGCCCGCCGGATGGCGGGCTTTTTCATGGCTGGGCCTTAGCTCAGCACTGCTGGTGCATCTCCTGCACCGAAATCACCGACTCGCGGTCAGACACTGTCTGGCCCATGCAGGTGGCGAAGGCGGCGTTCAGGGTAGTGGTATAGCTCACCTTGTTCATCAGGGCGCCGCGGCGCATCACCTTGGAGTCCTCGATGGCCTGGCGGCCTTCGGTGGTGTTGATGATGTAGCTGTACTCACCGTTCTTGATGCGGTCCAGGATATGTGGACGGCCTTCGTGCACCTTGTTGACCAGGCGCGGGTTGATGCCCGCTTCGCCCAGCACGACGGCGGTGCCGTGGGTGGCGTCCAGCTCGAAACCCAGCTCCAGCAGCTTGCGGGCCAGTTCGACGGCGCGGGGCTTGTCGGTGTCACGGACCGAGATCAGCGCCCTGCCCCCTTTGGGGGTGACGGTGCCGGCACCCAGCTGGGACTTGGCGTAAGCTTCGGCGAAGCTCTGGCCCACCCCCATGACTTCGCCTGTGGAGCGCATCTCAGGGCCGAGGATGGGGTCCACGCCGGGGAACTTGGCGAAGGGCAGCACCGCTTCCTTGACGCAGTAGTAAGGCGGAATCACCTCTGTGGTCACGCCCTGCTCGGCCAGGGACTGGCCGGCCATGACCCTGGCGGCAATTTTGGCCAGCGGCAGGCCAGTGGCCTTGGAGACGAAGGGCACGGTACGGGAGGCGCGGGGGTTGACCTCGATGAGGTAGATCTCGTTGTCCTTGACCGCGAACTGGATGTTCATCAGGCCGATGACGTTCAGTTCGAAGGCCAGCTTACGCACCTGCTCGCGCATCCTGTCCTGGACGTCCTTGGACAGGGTGTAGGGCGGCAGTGAGCAGCCGGAGTCGCCGGAGTGGACGCCTGCCTGCTCGATGTGCTCCATGATGCCGCCGATCAGCACGTCCTTGCCGTCGCAGATGGCGTCGATGTCCACTTCCACGGCGTCGTCCAGGAAGCGGTCCAGCAGCACTGGGCTGTCGTTGGAGACCTTGACGGCGTCGGTCATGTAGCGGCGCAGATCCACTTCGTCATAGACGATTTCCATGGCGCGGCCGCCCAGCACGTAGGAGGGGCGCACCACCAGCGGGAAGCCGATGTCGTGGGAGCGGACTATGGCCTGCTCCAGGTTGGTGACGGTGGCGTTCTCGGGCTGCTTGAGGCCGAGGCGCTCAACGGCCTGCTGGAAACGCTCGCGGTCTTCACTGCGGTCGATGGCGTCGGGGCTGGTGCCGATGATGGGCACCCCGGCCGCTTCCAGGGCACGGGCCAGCTTCAGCGGTGTCTGGCCGCCGTACTGGACTATGACGCCCTTGGGCTGTTCGACCCGGACTATCTCCAGCACGTCTTCGAAGGTTACCGGCTCGAAGTAGAGGCGGTCCGAGGTGTCGTAGTCGGTGGAAACGGTCTCTGGGTTGCAGTTGACCATGATGGTCTCGTAACCGTCTTCACGCATGGCAAGGGCGGCGTGGACGCAGCAATAGTCGAACTCGATACCCTGGCCGATACGGTTGGGGCCGCCGCCGATAACCATGATCTTCTTGCGGTCGCTGGGGTTGGCCTCGCACTCTTCGTCGTAGCTGGAGTACATGTAGGCGGTGGAGGTGGCGAACTCGGCCGCACAGGTATCCACCCGCTTGTAGACGGGGAAGATGCCGTTGTTGTGGCGGATTTTGCGCACTTCGCTTTCGGCTACGCCGAGGATGGCGGCCAGGCGGGCGTCACCGAAGCCCTTGCGTTTGAGCTTGCGCAGGAAGTCGGCGTCGAGGCCAGCCAGGCCCTTGTCGGCCACCTGCTGCTCCAGCTTCACCAGCTCTTCAATCTGCACCAGGAACCAGGGGTCGATGTTGGTCAGCTTGAAGACGCCGTCGACGCTCATGCCGGCCCTGAAGGCATCGGCGATGTACCAGATACGCTCGGCACCGGCTTCCTTGAGCTCGCGGCGCAGTATGGCCAGGGCCTCGGGGTCGTCCAGGTCCAGGACGGGATCGAAACCGGTGGCGCCCACTTCCAGGCCGCGCAGGGCTTTTTGCAGGGACTCCTGCTGGTTACGGCCAATGGCCATCACCTCGCCCACGGACTTCATCTGGGTGGTCAGGCGGTCGTTGGCACCGGCGAACTTCTCGAAGTTGAAGCGCGGTATCTTGGTGACCACGTAGTCGATGGACGGCTCGAAGGACGCCGGGGTCTTGCCGCCGGTGATGTCGTTCATCAGCTCGTCCAACGTGTAACCCACGGCCAGCTTGGCCGCCACCTTGGCGATGGGGAAGCCGGTGGCCTTGGAGGCCAGGGCGGAAGAACGAGACACCCGCGGGTTCATCTCGATGACCACCATGCGGCCGTTCTTGGGGTTGACCCCGAACTGCACGTTGGAGCCGCCGGTCTCGACACCAATCTCACGCAGTACCGCCAGGGAGGCGTTACGCATGATCTGGTATTCCTTGTCGGTCAGGGTCTGGGCCGGGGCGACTGTGATGGAGTCGCCGGTGTGGATGCCCATGGGGTCGAAGTTCTCGATGGAACAGACGATGATGGCGTTGTCGTTCTTGTCACGAACCACCTCCATCTCGTATTCCTTCCAGCCGATCAGGCTCTCGTCGATGAGCAGTTCGCTGGTGGGGCTGAGATCCAGGCCGCGACGGCAGATCTCTTCGTACTCTTCCTTGTTGTAGGCGATACCGCCGCCGGTGCCGCCCATGGTGAAGCTGGGGCGGATGATGCAGGGCAGGCCTATGTCACCGATGATGTCTTCGCAGTCTTCCCAGCTGTGGGCGATGCGGGCACGGGGCACATCCAGGTTGATGTTGGCCATGGCCTCGACGAAGCGCTCACGGTCTTCGGCCTTGTCGATGGCGTCGGCGGTGGCGCCGATCATCTGCACGCCGAACTTGGCCAGCACACCGTGCTTGTCCAGATCCAGGGCGCAGTTGAGCGCCGTCTGGCCGCCCATGGTGGGCAGTATGGCGTCGGGGCGCTCTTTCTCGATGATCTTGGCCACCACTTCCCAGTGCACCGGCTCGATGTAGGTGGCATCGGCCATGTTGGGGTCGGTCATGATGGTGGCGGGGTTGGAGTTCACCAGTATGACCCGGTAACCCTCTTCTTTCAGGGCCTTACAGGCCTGGGTACCGGAGTAGTCGAACTCGCAGGCCTGGCCGATAACGATGGGGCCGGCGCCGAGGATCAGGATGCTTTGGATGTCTGTACGTTTCGGCATGATTTACCCCCTGGCCGCCATCAGTTCGATAAAGTGGTCGAAGAGCGGGGCCGCGTCGTGCGGGCCCGGGCTCGCCTCAGGGTGGCCCTGGAAGGAGAAGGCCGCCTTGTCGGTACGGTGAATGCCCTGCAGGGTGCCGTCGAAGAGGGACACATGGGTGGCACGCAGGTTGGCCGGCAGGCTGTCGCCGTCTACGGCAAAGCCATGGTTCTGGGCGGTGATCATCACCACATCGCGGTCCAGGTCCTTGACCGGGTGGTTACCGCCGTGGTGGCCGTGGCCCATCTTGATGGTCTTGGCGCCAGAGGCCAGGGCCAGCAGCTGGTGACCGAGGCAGATACCGAACACCGGGATCTCGGTTTCCAGGAAGGCCTTGATGGCGTCGATGGCGTAGGTGCAGGGCTCAGGGTCACCGGGGCCGTTGGAGAGGAAGATGCCATCGGGGTTCAGGGCCAGCACTGCGGAGGCCGGGGTCTCGGCCGGCACTACAGTCAGCTTGCAGCCGCGGTCGGCCAGCATGCGCAAAATGTTCTGTTTGACGCCGAAGTCGTAAGCCACAACGTGGTACTTGAAGTGGTCGTCGCCGAACTGCTTGAAGCCTTCACCCAGGGTCCAGCTGCCTTCTGTCCAGCCGTAGTTTTCCTTGGTGCAGACCACCTTGGCCAAGTCCATGCCCTTGAGGCCAGGGAAATCCTTGGCGGCCGCCAGGGCCTCGGCTTCATCGACGTTGCCAGCGATGATGCAGCCGTTCTGGGCGCCCTTCTCGCGCAGTATGCGGGTCAGCTTGCGGGTGTCGATGTCGGCGATGGCAACGATGTTGCGGGCCTTGAGGTAGTCGGAGAGGGAGGCCTGGTTACGGAAGTTGGAGGCAACCAGGGGAAGGTCGCGGATCACCAGGCCGGTGGCCCAAATGGTGGGGGACTCTTCGTCTTCGGCGTTGGTGCCGGTATTGCCTATATGGGGGTAGGTCAGAGTGACAATTTGTTGGGAATAAGAGGGATCGGTGAGAATTTCCTGGTAACCCGTCATGGAAGTATTAAAAACCACTTCCCCGACCGCTTTTCCAGTGGCCCCAATGGCCGTGCCCCGGAAGACGGTCCCGTCTTCAAGGACCAAGAGCGCGAGCTGACTCAAGACAACCTCCATAGAGTTAGTAACTGAGAGAAATCAGTAACTTACCATCGGAGCTGAGCATCAAAACGATGCGTTTTACCGAGCTGTTGGCAAATTGGCGGTATGATATAGATGTCAGGCAACCTTGTCCAGATAAGTTTTCGCAAAGGTTTTCGTGGGCAAAAATGCCTCCAAGCTGCGATTTCTGTCACTTTACCTTAACGTCAGCAGTTCGGCCTGCGCGCATGAAAATCCCACATAGATGAATTTTAATTCTCCATTACCAAATAAAAAACCGGCCAGAGCCGGTTTTTCAATTCCTGGTGCCCTTAGAGCTTGAGCACGGCCGAGCCCAGGGGCGGCAACGCCAGCCGCAGGCTGCCCTGCCCTTTTGCCACCACCAGCTCGGCGCCGAGAGAGCCCAGCAGATCCTTGAGCGGATAGCGGCCGTCCGCCAACTGCCAGTCGGCCAGCAGGGCCTTGGGCAGCTCAAGAGCCAGTGTCCTGGGCTCGGCGGCGAAGTTGGCCGCCACCAGCACCCTGTCTTTGCCCTGCCAGCGGGCGAAGCTGAAGAGCTTGCCATCGGCCTGGGCCAGGGGCTGGCCGGCGCCGCGGAAGGCGGGCTCGCTGTGGCTGAGGTTCAAGAGCTGCTGGTAGAAGGCGCGCAGGCGCTTTTCCTTCGCAGACAGCTTGCCGCCGTCGAAGGCGCCGCCGTTCATCCAGCGCTGGACGCTGGGCACGGACCAGTAGTCGAAGATGCTGGTGCGGCTGGCCTTGCCGAAGCCGGCGTCCTGGCTTGCCGCCTCGCCCAGGGCTTGGCCGAAGTAAACCATGGTGGCGCCTCTGTCCATCAGGGCTGAGACCACCATGGCCGGCTCGGCTTTGACCGGGTCGCCGGCAAAGTCGGGGCTGGCGATGCGCTGCTCGTCATGGTTTTCCAAAAAGTGCAGCTGGTGGGCGCTGATGTCGGCATATTTGCCCATGATGCCCGCCAACACGGCAGTGCCTTCCTTGCCCTGGATGATGGCCCTCAGGCTGTCGTAGGTGTCCACCTTGTCGTAGAGGTAGTCCATCTTGCCGAGGCGGATATAGTCCCGGTACTGCTTGGGGTTGTAGACCTCGGCCATCAGCAGGGCCTGGGGGTTCTTCATCTTGATGGCACTGTTCATGTAGCTCCAGAAGGCCACAGGCACCATCTCGGCGACGTCGTAGCGGAAGCCATCCACGCCCTTGTCCAGCCAATAAAGGGCGATGTCGCGGTACTTGACCCAGCTGTCCGGCACCTTCTTGCCCTGCCAGAAGGCGTAATGGGCTTGGTAGTCTTTCTTGTCGAAACCGGCCGGCAGGCTGGGGAAATCATCGCTGCCGTCGGGCTTGACCCCGTAGTTGATCTTGACCGTTTCAAACCAGTCGTTGACATCGGGTTGGGGGCTGCGGGAGCCGTTGCCGGTCCACTTGGCCGGGTTCTCGTCGAACTTGCCGTCCGCCAGCGGATGTTTCTGGCCGTCCAGGGGCACGTCACCCTTGGGCACTTCGAAGGCCTTGCCGGGCACGTAATAGAAGTTGTTGTCCCGTTTGTAGACGACGCTGCGGTCGTCATGCAGGCCAAAATCCCGCTCGGGGTGGACTGTAGAGTGGTAACGGCGCGCCACATGGTTGGGCACTATGTCCATGATCACCTTCATGCCGTGGGCATGGGTGCGCTTTATGAGGGCCTCGAACTCCTGGACGCGCTTGGCGGGATCTGTGGCCAGGTCCGGGTCGACGCTGTAGTAGTCCTTGACGGCGTAAGGGGAGCCGGCGCGGCCCTTGACCACGTCCGGGTCGTCAGCCGCTATGCCAAAGGCGCTGTAGTCGGTGACCTGGGCATGCTCGGGCACCCCCGTGTACCAGATGTAGGTGGCACCCAAGGCCTTGATGGACGCCAGGGCGGCGTCGTTGATGTCGGCGAACTTGCCGACGCCGTTCTGCTCTATGGTGCCCCAGGGGGTGCGGTTCTCGTTCTTGTTACCGAAGAGGCGGGTGAACATCTGGTAGATCACCGGCTTGCCGGCCAGGGGCGCGGCGGCCTGTCGGGCCGCCAGCTCCTGGGTCTGGGCCTGGGCACAGGCTGCCAGGGACAGGCAGAGGGCGATGGAGGAGAGTTTTTTCATGGTGATCCCTTATTGGATGGTCACGACGGCCTGACTGCCGTCCCAGGAAAAATGGGTGGTCAAGAGATCGCCGTCGACCCTGAAGCTGAGCGGCTGACCACCGAGGCTCACCGCTTTGACGGCGCCGACGTGGTGCACCTTCAGGGTGAGCTCACGCACCTTGGGCATGCCGGGGTAGCCCTGGCCCGCACTGGAGAGCTGCAGCTTGAGCGCCTTGTCTTGCGAAGCTTGGAACTGCAGCAACTGGTACTGGCCCTTGGCAAAGGCGCCGAAGGTCTTGCCGTCATCCTCGTACATCTGGCCCTTGGCCGCTGGGACGCTGGCGTCGGCCCAGTAATGGAGGGTCAGATCCTTGCTGGAGTAGCTGTCGGTGCTCTGTACGGGGTCGACCATGGGCACGAAGCTGCCGGCCTTGACCAGCACCGGCAGGTTTTCCACCTGGGTAGGCCTGGTGTAGCTGCGGCCGCCTTCAACGCGCTTACCGCTCCAGAAATCGAACCAGGCGCCCTTGGGCAGCTGGGTGGTGACAGTCCTGGCGCCCTGCTCGGTGACGGGGGTTACCAGGAAGGCGTCGCCCCAGAAGTAGCTGTGGCTGTTGTCGAAATCCTTCACATCGTCGCTTTCCAGCATCAGGGAGCGCATCAGCGGCAGCCCACTCTGGCTGTTCTCGAAGGCCAGCGTGTAGTTGTAGGGCAGCAGGCTGTAGCGCAGCTTGACGTAGTCCCCCACCAGCTTCTGGATCTGGGCGTCGTGGAAGACGGGCTCTGGGGCAATTTCTTCCTGGGCATGAGGCCTGAACACCGGCTGGAAGACGCCATATTGCAGCCAGCGCAGGTAAAGCTCGGGGTCGAACTTGTCGCCACCGGCAAAGCCACCGAGGTCGGAGTGGATGTAGCCGAGGCCCTGGGCCCCCATCTGCAACGCCAGCTCCACCTGGGGCTTGAAGCCGCCCCAGCTGCGGCTGACATCCCCGGTCCAGGGCATCATGCCGAAGCGCTGGGAGCCGGCGTAGCCGCTGCGCATCAGGATAAAGGGCCTGTTCTGGGGCTGGGCCTTGCGGCTGCGCTCGAACACCATCTGGGCCCAGCGGTGGCCGTAGGCGTTGTGCAGCTCATCGGCGCTGCCTTCGGCATGAACCAGGTTGGCAGGGTGGACTTCGGGCTCGCCGAGGTCGCCCCAGAAGCCAGCCACGCCCTGGTCCAGCAGCTGTTGGTACTTGCCCCAGAACCAGTCGCGGCCTTTTTGTGAGAAGACATCCACCAGGCCGGTATGGCCGAAGTAGAAATCGTAGGTGGCGGGCTTGCCGGTGGCGTCCGGGGTGATGGCGCCGGCCTTGACGGCTTCATCCCAGCACTTGGAGGTGGTGAGGATGAAGGGCTCGGTGATCAGCACCGTCTTGACGCCCTCTTTCTTGAAATCGGCAATCATCTTCTCGGGGGTCGGGAAGGCCGCCTTGTCCCAGTCCAGGTTGCCCATGTGGCCCTTGACGTCCTTACCGAACCAGTAGAGATCCAGCACTATGGCGTCCAGGGGGATGCCGGCGGCCTTGAAACGGGCCACCACATCGCGGGCCTCGGCCTCGCTGTGGTAGCCGAAGCGGGAAGCGAAGTTGCCGAGCGCCCAACGCGGCGGCAGCGGCTGGTGGCCGGTGAGGCTGGTGTAGTCCTCGGTGAGGTCCTTGAAGTGCTCCCCCGCCACCAGCACATAGGAACGGCGCCCGCCGACGGCGGAAAATTGCATCTGGTCCTTCTGGCCGGCACCGAGATCCATCTCGCCTGAAGCCGTGTTGTCGAACAGCAGCAGGTACTTGTTGGATGAGATCACCATGGGCAGGCTGTAATACATCTGCGCCGCTTCCGTGGTGTAGCCGTAGCTGGCCTTATTGTAGAGGGGCAGCTTGTGGCCGCGCCTGTCCATGCCCAGCACCCGCTCGCCGCCGCCCATCAGCTTCTCACCGTCCTGCAGCTTGAAGCCAAGCTCCACGCCCTTGGCGTCCTTCAAGGGTGCCCCTGCGGGCGCCAGGAAACCCGTGCTCTCCGAGAGCAGCAGGCGCTTACCCTTGTAGTAGCTGATGTGCAGGCTCTGCTTGTCTATTTCGGCGCGCAGGGCCGGCAGCTGGTAAACCCAGTGGTCGCCCTGGTCTTCGAAGTGGGCCTTGACGGCGCCGTGGGGCAACAGGGCGCGGGAGGCCGGCTGGGGCAGGCCCTTTTCCCGATACTCCACCTGCAGGCTGTCGTCACTCAAAGGGGTGAGTACCAGCTCACCGCCTTTGGCCTGCAATGCCAGGTGGTCAGGAGACAGTTGATAAGGCTCACTGGCGCAGCCGGCCAGCAGCAGTAGGGCCAGGGGGGCCGCCAGGGGCGCCAGTTTGAAGGGGGTCTTTGTCATTATTTGAGTTCCAGTACCAAAGCGGTCTTGGCGGGCAGTGCTAGGCTGCCGCCGAGGTCATAGATCTTGCCGGTGAGCACGTCCAAAGCCTGCTGATGGCCCTTGAGGTCGTCCTTGAAGCGGCCCATGTCCAGGGTCATGCCCTTGTCGTTCTTGTTCATCACCACCATCACCCGCTGGCTCGGCGCCTCGCGGAAGTAACAATAGACGCCGTTTTGCGGCACGTACTGCACCAGGCTGCCGGTGGTGAGGGCGGCGGAATCCTTGCGCCAGTTCAGCAGCTTGCGGACAAAGCCTTGGGCCTCCAGCTGCTTGGGCGACAGGCCCTTGCCGGTGAAGGCATCCACCTTGTCGCCGGCCCAGCCGCCGGGGAAGTCGGCGCGCACCTTGCCGTCGTCTCGCTGCTGTGGGCTGCTCATGGCCAGCTCGGTGCCATAGAAGATCTCGGGGATGCCCCTGGTGGTGAGGATAAAGGTCAGGGCCATCTTCCAGAGCCGCCCGTCGCCATGGAGCTGGGCGGCGATACGGCTCATGTCGTGGTTGTCGGCGAAGACAACGAGGTTGCCGGGGTCGCTGTAGAGGAAGTCATCCGCCAGCACCTGGTAAAGGCCGGTGATGCCGCTGTTCCAGCTCTCGGGCTCGGCCAGGCCCTTGACCAGGGCCGATTGCAGGGGGAAATCCATCAGCGACGGCAAGTTGCTGACATAGCCGTCCTTGGGCTGGTTGCCCTTCTGCCAATAGGCGACCATGGCCGGATCCGTGGCCCACTCCTCCGCCACCATGTTCAGATGGGGGTATTCCGCCAGCAGGGCGGCGCTCCATTTGGCCAGGAAGTCCCTATCGGAATAGGACCAGGTGTCGATGCGAATGCCGGAGAGGCCGGCGTATTCCACCCACCAGATGCTGTTCTGGATGAGGTAACGGGCCAGCAGCGGGTTGCGCTGGTTGAGATCCGGCATGGAGGGCACGAACCAGCCGTCGTTGAACTGTTGCTGGTCGGCCTCGGCCACGTGGGGGTCATGGAGCGTCTCGCGCCTGTGGTTGGTGGGCGCGAACTTGTCGCCGTGGATCCAGTCCCGGGTGGGCCTGTCCTTCACCCAGGGGTGCTGATCGCCGATGTGGTTGAGCACCACGTCGATGATGAGGCCCAGGCCCTTGGCCTTGGCTTCCTTGGCCAGCTCCCGGTACTGGGCGTTGCTGCCGAAGCGCGGATCCACCTTGTAGAAGTCGGTGGCCGAATAGCCGTGGTAGCTGTAGCTCGGCATGGCGTTTTCCACCACGGGCGTCAGCCACAGTTGGGTGACCCCCAGCCGCTGCAGGTAGTCCAGGTGGTTCATGATGCCCTTGAGATCGCCACCGTGGCGGCCGTCCTTGTTGGCACGATCAGCCTTGTCCAGGTAGCCAGACACATTGTCGTTGCCGGGGTCGCCGTCGCTGAAGCGGTCCGGAGTGATGAGGTAGATGACGTCCTTGGCCGAGAAGCCCTGGCGCTGGGCAGATCCAGGCTGGCGCTGCCAAAGCGGGTAGGCCCTATGGATGATGGCGCCGCCCTCGTCGAAGCGCAGATCCAGCTTGCCGGCCTTGGCCTGGGGGCCAACGTCCAACGTCAGAAAGAGGTAGTTGGGGCTCTCGACGGGCTGCACCTTGGCAAGCCTTACCCCGGCATAGGGGGCCAGGCTGACCTTGGCCTTGCCTATGTCCTCGCCGTAGACCATCAGCTGCACTTCGGGGTCATGCATACCCACCCACCAGTTACCGGGCTCGATATGGTCCAGCTTGGCCGCCTGGGCCGAGGTGCAGGCAAGGGCCAGCAGCAGGGGTAGATAGAGGGCGCGCATCGGCTTTCTCCTTGGGGGCGGTCTTGGCCGCAGCCGTCATGGTCAAAGAGGGACGCCGCCCGTGGCGGCTTTACGCTTACGCTAACGGCCGGGCCCCACCACAACAAGGCATTGCAAACGTATTCAACCCTTTGTCGCCAAGGGCTTGCCGTTCATCCCCTGCCCTTGGCCAATTGTTGGGCGCGGCGCAGGAAGTCCCCATGCCTTGGCAGGCGATCGCAGGTTCCCCGGATGACGTTGCGCAGCTTGTCGAGGAAATCCTTGAGTTGGGGGCCACCCAGGGCGTCGGCCAAGGGGTCGCGGTCCACCGGCATCAGGTTCTGGCCCAGCAGCACTTGATACCAGGCCACCTCGCTGAACAGCTCGTCCTGCTCCCGGAACACCCGGCCTGAGGCGGCAAAGAGCGCCAGGCGCCGCTTCAAGGTGTCAGGCACCGCCATCTCCCGCCTGTCTCGCCAGAAAGGTTCTACGCGCTGGTTGAGGTGGTAGTGGAGGATGATGAAATCGCGGATGTATTCGAAATCCAGCATGGATTGGCGGTTGAATTCGGCCACTTCGGCGTCATGGATGGCTGCGCGTGGGAAGTGCTTGATAAGGCGGATGATGCCGCTTTGCACCATGTGCAGGCTGGTGGACTCCAAGGGTTCGAGAAAGCCGCTTGAAAGGCCCAGGCTGACGCAGTTCTTGACCCACTGCTGCCGGCGCCGGCCTATCTGGAAACGGATAAGGCGGGGTTCTGCCAGGGGCTCACCGTCGAGCCCCGCCAGCAGTATGGCAGCCGCCTCGTCGTCGCCCAGGTACTGGCTGCAATAGACAAGGCCGTTGCCGGTGCGGTGCTGCAGCGGGATCTGCCACTGCCAGCCCGCCTTGTGGGCGATGCTGCGGGTGTAGGGCCTGGGGTCGCCGTCGTTGCGGCTGGGCACCGCCAGGGCTCGGTCACAGGGCAGCCAGTGGCTCCAAGCCTCGAAGCCCGCCTTCAGCGCTCCTTCGATCAAGAGCGCCCTGAAGCCGCTGCAATCGATAAAGAGATCCGCCTCGACACGCTTACCGTCCTCCAGCACCAGGGCGGCAATGCTGCCATCTGCCTCAAGGGGAACGGCCTTGACCTTACCTTCGATGCGCTTGACGCCCTTGCCTTCACTGAAGCGGCGCAGCATCTGGGCATAGAGGCCAGCGTCGAAATGGTAGGCGTGGACCAGGCCCTTGAGGGAGGAGTCGGGGATCCGCTCCAAGGGGATGAAGCGGCCGGCCTTGGCGGCCTGGTAGTTGAGGGAATAGTCCCAGAAATCGCTCTGGTCCCCCTCGCTCCTGGCCTTGAGCCAGAACTGGTGGAAGGGAGTCAGGCCCAGGGCCTGGCCTATGTCACCGAAGGCATGCATATAGCTGTCTTCGGGCTTGCCCCAGCCTTCGAACTGGATGCCGAGCTTGATGGAGCCCAGGGTCTGGGTGAGAAAGTCAGCCTCGTCCAGGCCCAGCAAGCCGTTGAAGAGCTGTATGGGCGGTATTGTGGCCTCTCCTACCCCGACGGTACCGATATCCTCGGATTCGACCAGGCAGATCTCAAGCAGTGGCCCCATCACCTTGGCCAACATGGCCGCGGCCATCCAGCCCGAGCTGCCGCCCCCCAATATGGCCACCTTGCGCACCCTGTTTTCTTGCATAGCGCTTCCCCTAAAAAAATGCCCCTGGAACCTAAGGTTACAGGGGCAAATAGGTCAGTACAGAGAGATTAGAACTTGTAGTTCAGGCCCAACAGGAAGTTGCGGCCGTAAACCTGGTAGTCACGCACCAGGCGCTTGTCTTCAGCATCGGTGGTAACGAAAGGTTCGTTGCTCAGGTTCTGGCCCTGCAGGCTGACGGTCAGGCCCTTGAGGGCTTCGATGCCGGACTCGGAGAAGTCATAGCTGACCTGGGCATCCCACACGGCGGACCCTTTCACGTTCACAGGAGTGTGGGTGAAGGAGATGCCGTAGACCTCACCCAGGAAGTCGCTGCGCTTACGCATGCTGGTCCTGAACTGGAAGCCATTCTTCTCATAGAAGACAGTGGCGTTGTAGATGCGGCGGGACAGACCGGGCACCTGGATGTTGGTGGTGCCGTAGGTCACACTGTCGTCCGCGTTGATGGCGGTCGGGTGCGTGAAGGATACGGAGCTGGTGTTGTAGGTGGCACTCAGGATGGCACCGAAGCCTTCCAGGGCATCACTCAAGAGCTCACCCGGCAGTGACACGCTGAACTCGGCACCCTTGATGTAACCGCCGTTGGTGTTTTCCCAAACGGAGACCACACCCTTGTCCTGATAGACGGGATCGGTAGTCAGCGGCGGTACGCCGGAGAAGTCCGCAATGGTGGGCTCCTCGAATTGCCAGTTTTTCAGATCCTTGTAGAACAAGGCGGCGCTGAAGTAGCCCTGGGAGCTGAAGTAGTTCTCGTAGGTGAGATCATACTGGTTGGCGATAAAGGGCTTGAGCTCGGGGTTGCCGCCGTGGCCACTCCAGGGAGAAGCACCAACGGTAGCGCCGGGGACGTTCAGGGAAGAGTTGAAGCTGTAACCGTAGCTGGCGTTCATGCGATCCATGCGGGAACGGGTCAGGGTGCGGGCGGCACCGAGGCGCACGAACTGCTGGTCGGCCACTTCGAAGCTCAGGTTCAGGCTGGGCAGCCAGTTGTTGTAGCTGATGCCGCGGTCGGCTTTGACGATCTCGGTAGCGCCGTTCTGTACGGTGACCTGGTTACCCAGGGAGCCTTGCTTGGTGTGAACGTACTGGACGCCGACGTTGCCGCGAACACCCATGCCCCACAGCATGCTGTCGATATTGGCCATCACGAAGCCGGTGGTGACCTTCTCGCTCACTTCCCAGGAGTTGATGGCACGGTCCGGCTCGGTCGCCCCCTGATCGTGCTCGGAGTAGTAGCCGTCGTTGTACATGGCCAGGGAGTCATAGCTCAGCATATGACCCATGCCGATGAAACCCAGGTCGGTGGGTGACAGCAGATACTGCTGGGGCACCGGCAACAGGTTGGGATAGGCGTTGAGGGTCAGGTAGGTACCCTTGTCGTTGCGGGTCTTGGTGCGGTCGCTGTAGTTGACACCAAACTTGACGCTGGAGATGTAGTCGTTGTCGAAGAAACGCTGGGCATCCAGCTTCAGGGCCTTCAGCTCGTCGTCGATTTTCGGCCTGTTGATGAAACCGTCCTGGCCGTCGTTGGGTACGGCGATACCATTACCCCAGCTCAGGGGGCCACCCATCATGATGAGGTTAGGATCGCTATAGTCCAGGTTGTGGGTGAACATGGCGCCTTCGGAGCCACCGTTGAGGCTGTAGCTGATGTCGTCGGAAGCGCCGACGCCGGTACCACGGCCGGTGCCTGAGTAGGACTCGAGGCTGAAGATGTCACGCTTGACCTTGGAGTAGCTGGCATCGCCACCGACCACCCAGTTGTCGCCGATGTTGTATTCCAGGTTCAGGCCGAAGGCATCCAGATCCGCCTTGCGGAATTCACGGTCGTTACGGACCACGACCTGCTGGCCGACAGTGGTACCTTCGGTGACCAGGCCGTTATCGACGGTGTCGGCGGTGACGGTGCCCTGGCCCCAGGCGAAGGGGATCTCGATACCGCGCAGGATCTTGTCATCCTTGAAGTGGATGTGCAGGGCATCCAGGGTGACATGCAGTTGGTCGTTGGGGGCCAACTCCAGCACCCCCATGACGGTGTCGCGCTTCAGCTGGCTGGAGCGGACGAAAGGTTTGGCACCGCCCAGGATATAGTCGCCGTTGGCATCGGTGGGGAAGCCCCAGGTCTGCCAGCGTTTTTCGTTGTTGGGGGAGTCCATGTGGGACACGGCCAGGGCCAGGCCCACTTTGTCGTCGGCGAACTGGTCGATATAGGAGACGGTGGAGCGCCAGCCCTTGTCTTTACCGTCCGGGTTGAGCTGGCCGATCTGGTTCTTCTCACCGGTCAGGCTGGCGGTGAAGCTGCGCTTGCCTTGCTTGAGGGGGCGCACAGTCTGCAGGTCGATGGTGCCGGCGATACCTTGACTGGTGAGGCTGGCGTCGGGGGTTTTGTAGACCACGACGGCGTTCATGATCTCGGACGGATAAAGGTCCATCTCGACACCGCGGCCATCACCGATGGAGACCTGCTCGCGGCCGTTGAAGGTGGTGGTGGAGAAGTCTTCACCCAGGCCACGGATGGATATGGAGCTGGCGCGGCCGTCGAGGCGCTGGGCCGCGACGCCAGGCAGGCGGGCGATGGATTCGGCGATACTGGAATCGGGCAGCTTGCCGATGTCTTCGGCAGAGATGGCCTCAACGATGGAGGTGTTGGTCTGCTTGATGGCCTGGGAGCGCTGCAGACTGGCCTTGAAGCCGGTGACTTCGATTACTTCGACATCTTTGTCTTTCTTCTTGTCCTTGGCCTTGGTGTCGGCTTTCGCTACAGCTTGTTGATCCGCATCAGCAGCCCAAGACTTCACAGGCAGGGCGGTTACGGTCATACCCGCTGTCGCCAGAGCCAGTGCCAGTAAATTCGGCTTGAATGTCGCCATCGTTTCCCCCTGCCCTATCGGGCTTATTGTCTGTGTCGTTGAGCGGCCGTTCTTATCAACATTACCTTGACGTCAACGGGCGGCCGCTGCCCGAAATGAATGCTACGCAATAGGCAGATCGCAGGACAACGCATTGCATACGTATTCAAAGGGCTTTGGTAATAATCCTTTAACCGGATCGCCTTCGGACAGGCTGCCGAATAGAGGGCTTGGCAGCGAAGTGACCACCCGACAAACGGATGATAGTTAAGGAAATGTAACTTTTGCGGATAGTAAAAAGGGCACTGCGGAGGGAATAAGTTGCCGCCAACGTCAACTTGGCGGCAACCAGGGTCTGACTTACTTCAGGCCAAGGACATCCTGCATGTCGTAGAGGCCAGGGGCGCGGCCTTGCAGCCAGTGGGCGGCGCGCAGGGCACCGATGGCGAAGGTGTCGCGGTTGTGGGCCTTGTGGGTCAGCTCGATGCGCTCGCCCTCGCCGGCGAAGAGCACCGTATGCTCGCCGATGATGTCGCCGGCTCGCACAGTCGCGAAACCTATGGTCTGGCGGTCGCGCTCGCCGGTGATGCCCTCGCGGCCGTAGACGGCGCATTCCTTGAGGTTACGGCCAAGGGCCTTGGCCGCCGCTTCCCCCAGGGCCAGGGCGGTGCCCGAAGGGGCATCCTTCTTGTGGCGGTGGTGGGCTTCCAGCACCTCGATGTCGACGCTGTCCCCCAGCACCTGGCTGGCAAGATGCACCAGACCCAGCAGCAGGTTGACCCCCACGCTCATGTTGGGGGCGAACACCACCGGCACCTGCCTGGCGGCTTCAACCAGGGCCGCCTTGTGGCGCTCTTCCAGGCCTGTGGTGCCCACCACCAGGGCCAGGCCCTTGGCGGCACAATCGGCGGCCACCAAGGCGGTATTGTCCGGCGAGGTGAAGTCGACCACCACCTGGGTGCCGGGGTTGAGCTGGTCGCTCAGGGCCACTCCCAGCGGCTCGACGCCGGCCTGGATACCGGCGTCCTGGCCCAGCAGGGCATGGCCGGGGCGGACCTGGGCCGACACCAGTTTGGCGGCGTCGTCTTCGGCGATGGCGCGGATCAGCGCCTTACCCATGCGGCCGTTGGCCCCCAATATGGCGATAGCTGTCATGATTTGTCCTCAAGCGGCTCGGAGGCCAACACTTTAACGGCTTTTCCTTCCCGGTCCAGTGCCGCTTGCAGTTCGCGGCTCACATGCTCGGGGGACAACGTGCGCCTGGCCAGCCAGGCGTACATCACGGGGGTGACCAGCAAGGTAAAGCCGGTGGCAACGACGATGCCGCAAAGCACCACTATGCCGATGACGTAGCGGGTCTCGGCGCCGGCGCCGGAGGCCAGCACCAGGGGTACTGAGCCGGCGGCCGTGGTGATCCCCGTCATCAGTATGGGCCTCAGGCGCTGAACGGAGGCGTTGACCAGGGCCTGGGTGAATTCCTGGCCCTCGTCCCGGAGCTGGTTGGCGAACTCGACGATGAGGATGCCGTTCTTGGCCGCCAGGCCAATGAGCATGATGATGCCGATTTGGCTGTAGATGTTGATGGTCTGGCCGGTGAAGTAGAGCCCCAGCAAGGCGCCGAGCATGGCCAGCGGCACCGCCAGCATGATCACCAGGGGGTGCACCCAGCTCTCGAACTGGGCCGCCAGCACCAGGAACACCACCCCCAATGCCAGGGCGAAGATGAAGTAGACGGAGCTGCCGGAGTTCTTGTAGTCCAGGGACGGGCCCTTGTAACTGATGGAGGCCTCGGCCGGCAGCAGCCGGGCGGCGAGGTCGTCCATGTATTTGAGGGCATCCCCCAGGCTGTAGCCGTCCGCCAGGTTGGCCTCTATGGTGATGGCCCTCATCCGGTTGTAGCGGTTGAGGCTGGCGGCGTCCGCCACCTCCTTGACGTTGACCACCGAACTCAGGGGCACCAGCTGGCCGTTCTTGTCGGAGCGCACATAGATGCCGCCTATGGCCTGGGGCGAGCGCTGCTCGTCCCGCTCCCCTTCGAGGATGACGTCATACTCCTCGCCGTTCTTCACATAGGTGGTGACCACCTTGGAGCCCAGCATGGTTTCCAACGTCTTGCCGATGGTGTTCATGCTGATGCCAAGGTCGGCGGCGCGCGCCTGGTCCACCGTCACCTTGAGCTGGGGTTTGGTTTCCTTGTAGTCGTCGTCGATGCCGCGCAGGCCCGGGTTCTTGGCCGCCTCCTTCTCTATGATGTCCCGCCATTCCCGCAGGCTGTCGTAGTCGGGGCCGCCGATGACGAACTGCACCGGCTTGGCGGTGCCGCGGCCGAAGGCGCTGCGCATCACGGTGAAGGCCCGCACCCCGGCCAGATCGCTAAGGCGCGCGCGCACATCGTCCATGACCTCGCTGATAGGCCGGCGCTGTGACCAGTCCTTCAGGGAGATGATCACCATGCCGCTGTTGTAGGCCCGCACCCCGCCCCAGCCGCGGGGGGCCAGGGTGATCATCTTGCCGAACTCGCCGTCCGGGCCCGTCATGGGCAGCAGCCGCTTCTCTATCTCGTTCATGTACTTTTCCATGTACGAGTAGGAGGCGCCCTCGGGGCCGCCCACCATCACATAGAAGGAGCCGCGGTCCTCGGGGGGCGTGAATTCGCCGGGCACCTTTTCCACCAGGTAGGAAATGGCAGCGACGCTGGCCAGCACCAGGGCCAGCACCCAGAGCGGGTGGCGGATAAGCCGGGTCAGCAGCACCTGGTAGCCGGCAGCGATGCGCCCCAGCAGCCGCTCCATGAAGCCCGCCAGGCCGGAATGGCCGTCATGGGCCCTCAGCAGCTTGGAGCACATCATGGGCGACAGGGTCAGGGCCACCACGGCCGAGAAGGCTACGGCCGCGGCCATGGCCACAGAGAACTCGGTAAAGAGCTTGCCCAAGTCCCCTTCCAGGAAGGTGATGGGCAGGAACACCGAGATCAGCACCATGGTGGTGGCGATAACGGCAAAGGCCACCTGGCGCGCCCCCAGGAAGGCCGCCACCAACGGCGACTCCCCTTCCTCTATACGCCTGTGGATGTTCTCCAGCATGACGATGGCGTCGTCCACCACCATGCCGATGGCGAGGATCATGGCCAGCAAGGTCAGCAGGTTGATGGTATAGCCGAGGGCGTAGAGGACGATGATGGCCCCCATCAGGGACACCGGCAGGGCCACCGCCGGTATCACCATGGCCCGCACCGACCCCAGGAAGAGGTAGATGACGATGACCACCAGCAACATGGCGATGAAGAGGGTGCTGTAGACCTCGTCCACCGATTTTTCGATGAATATGGAGGAGTCGTAGCCGGCCCCCAGGGTCATGCCGGCCGGCAGGCTGTGGTTGAGCTGCTTGACCAGTTCATGGGCGGCCCGCGCCACCTCCAGGGTGTTGGCCGTGGAGGTCTTGGCGATGCCGAGGCCCACCATGTTCTGGCCGTTGCCGCGGAACATCTTGCGGGTCTCGTCGGTGCTCTCCTCCACCCGCGCCACGTCCGACAGCTTGACCAGGTAGCCGTCCTTGCCGCGGCCCACCACCAGGTTGGCGAAGTCTTCCTGCTTCTCGTACTGGCGCTGCAGGCGCACCGTGAACTGGCGGTCAAGGGCCTCGAGGTCCCCGGCCGGCAGCTCCACGTTCTGGGAACGCAGGGCGTTTTCCACGTCGGTGACGGTGAGGTTGCGGGCCGCCAGGGCCTGGCGGTCCAGCCAGATGCGCATGGCCGTGCGCTGCTCGCCGCCGATGCGCACCCGGGCCACGCCGTTCAGCACCGAGAACTTGTCCACCAGGTAGCGGTCGGCGTAGTCGGAGAGCTCGCGCACCGTCATGCGGTCGGACTGGAGGATGAGCCACATCACCGTCTCGTCGTCGGAGCCGGCCTTGGACACCTCCGGTGGATCCGCCTCTTCCGGCAGGTTGTTGAGGGCCCCGGAGATCTTGTCGCGCACGTCGTTGGTGGCCGCGTCTATGTTGCGGGCTATGTCGAATTCGATGGTGATGGAAGAGCTGCCGTCCTGGCTGCTGGAGTTGATGTTGCGAATGCCTTCGATGCCGGACACCCTGTCTTCCAAAATCTGGGTGATACGGGACTCCACCACCGCCGCCGAGGCGCCCCGGTAGGTGGTGTGGATGTTGACCAGGGGCGGATCTATGCTGGGATATTCGCGCAGCGGCAGCTTGCCGAAGGCCACCAGGCCGAAGATGACGATCAGCAGCGACAACACCGACGCCACCACCGGGCGCCGGACCGAGAGATCGGTCAGGATCATGCCTTGGCCCCCGGGTAGTCTTCCTGCTTCTCCTCGACGGTGGCGCCGTCACGGACTTTCAACAGGCCGCGGATCACCACATGCTCACCTTCCTTGAGGCCGGCCACCACTTCCACCAGGCCGGGCAGGCGCAGCCCCGTCTGCACGGCGCGCTGGCTGACCTTGTGGTCCTTGTCCACCACGAACACGAAATGCTGATCTTTGAGCTGGAACAAGGCCGCCGCCGGCACCGCCAGGGCGCGGCGCGCCTCCTTGACCAGCCGCACCCGCAGCAGCATGCCGGGGCGCAGGGAGCCGTCCTGGTTGTCAAGCTCCGCCCGCACTGTGGCGCTGCGGGACACGGGGTCGATACGGGTGTCGATGCTGGCCACCTTGCCCTGGAAACGCCGGTCCGGCACCGCTTCGGAGCTGGCGTGGATGTCCTTGCCGGGGCTCAGGATCGGCAGGAAGCGCTCCGGCACCGTGAAGTCCAGCTTGATGGGGCTGACGTCGTCCAGGGTGGTGATGGCGGTGCCGGGGCTGACCAGGGCGCCGGTGCTGACCTGGCGAAAGCCGAGGCGGCCGTCGAAGGGGGCGCGGATGAAGCGGTCATTGAGCTGGGCCTGGCTCTTGGCCACGTTGGCCTTGGCCAAGTCCACGGCGCTCTGCAGCCGGTCCAGCTCGGAGGCGGCTATGGTCTTCTTCTTCACCAGGTCGGTGATGCGGCGGTATTCCCGCTGCTGCTCCTTGAGATCCACCTCGGCGGCGTCCAGGGCCGCCTGCTCTTCCTGGTGCTGCAAGGTCACCAGTAGATCGCCGGCCTTGACCTGCTGGTTGTCGTGGAAGAGCACCTCTTCAATCTTGTCGCTGACGCTGGCCGTGATGGTCACCGACTCGAAGGCCTGGGTGGTGCCCAGGGCCTCTATCTCGTCGGACAGCAGCTGCATGGCCACGGGGCGGGTCACCACCCTGACCAGGGCCGCTTTGCCGTGGGTCGGCGCCGCCTGCTGCTTGTGTTGCCACCAGAAGGCGGCGGCGATCAGCGCCAGCACCACCACTAAGGCCAGTTTCTTCATTTTCTTGCTTTCCTGAACTCGCTATTGGAGCAATAGTCGCATTATTCGCTGACAAGCTTGGCCGCGGATCGGATATGCCGATCCCCGGCCGCGATAAAGGGAGGTTTGGCGACTTCAACATCCAGACGTCCAGACGTTGACAGCTCCAGAGTGCTGGCGTAAATTTGCGCGCCTTTAACCGGCACCTGCCTCCGAGGAGAAGACTGTGTCCCACAAGCAAGGTTCCCCCCTGCCCCTGCTGCCGCTGCTGGCCTTCCTGGCGCTGTTCCTGGGCGTGGGCTCCTACCTGAGCCTGACCGGCGTCGACTACGCCTTTTACCAGCTGCCGGCCCCGGTGGCGGTGCTGCCGGCCCTGATCCTGGCCGTGCTGATCTCAAAGGACAGCCTCAACAGCACCATGGAGCAGTTCCTCAGGGGCTGCGGCCATTCCAACATCATGGCCATGTGCCTCATCTATCTGCTGGCCGGGGCCTTCGGGGCCGTGGCCAAGGCCACAGGCGGCGTCGACGCCACGGTGCAGCTGGGCCTGTCCCTGGTGCCGAGCGCCCTGCTGCTGCCCGGGCTCTTCGTCATCGCCGCCTTCATCGCCACCGCCATGGGCACCTCCATGGGCACCATAGCGGCCCTGGCCCCGGTGGCCCTGGGCCTGGCCCAGCAGGGGGACCTGCCCCTGGGGCTGACGGCAGGAGCGCTTCTTTCCGGCGCCATCTTCGGTGACAACCTCTCCATCATCTCCGACACCACCATCGCCGCCACCCGCACCCAGGGCTGCGACATGAAAGACAAGTTCCGCGCCAACTTCCGCCTGGCCCTGCCCGCCGCCCTGCTGACCTTGCTCTGGCTGGGCCTGGCCGGCACCAGCCAGGCCCCTGTCGAGGCCAAGGACTACCAGCTGCTGCCGATAATGCCCTACCTGGTGATACTGGTGCTGGCGGTGCTGGGCCTCAACGTCTTCGTGGTGCTGCTGCTGGGCATAGTGCTGGCCGGTCTGGTGGGCCTTTCCGGCGACTACGGCTGGAGCCAGTACGCCAAGGACATCTACGGCGGCTTCACCGGCATGCAGGAGATCTTCATGCTCTCCCTGTTGATGGGGGGCCTGGCCTACCTGATGGAAAAGCAGGGGGGCCTCGCCTGGCTGGCCGCCAAGCTGGACCGTAGCGGCAGCCGCCAGAGCGGCGAGCTGGCCATCGCCGGCCTGGTGTTTTCCACCAACTTCTGCACCGCCAACAACACCGTCTCCATCATCGTCAACGGCCAGCTGGCCAAGGATCTGGCTCAGAAGAGCCAGATCAGCCCGGTGCGCTCGGCGAGCCTCTTGGACATCTTCGCCTGCGTCAACCAGGGGCTCATTCCCTGGGGCGCCCAGGCGCTGCTGCTGGGTTCCTCCTTTGGCCTGTCCCCTGTGGAGGTGGTCAGCCACTCCGGCTATGTGCTGCTGCTGGCGGCCATCACCCTTTCCACCGTGCTGGTGCCGGTGTCGCGGCGGGTGCTGGTGAGGCATTGAGGTTGCCTCACCGCGCTTCTCTTTATTGCCTTGGCCAAGGCCCCTCTTGCAGGGGCCTTTTTTGTGGCTGGGCTTTGGCGCCACGGGACTGATTTTGAATCGGTTGTGTGCTTTACGAACAGCCAGACCCTGTCTAATGTTGAGCCTAAGCGCCAAGGAAGGTCCGCTTTGCGCATTACAGGGAGGCAGCAACCTTGGGGCGGTAGCGTGTCTTGAAGGTGCCTGACGGCACCGGCTGTTTGTTTGCGGGGGGCGCCCCGCTGGCGCGGTACTTTTGCGGCAAAAGTACCCAAAACCCGGCCCCACGCTTCGCTTCTCCTTCGCCTCTGGTCGCTTACCGCTGACCGCTGCATACGCGGGTCCAACCACGTATTCCGCTCGCTCGGCGTCCTGCCTCGCGCCAGCTCAGGCTCCCGGCGGCTCAGCGCTGCGCTTAACGGGGCGAAAGCGCCATCACCATTGGCTTAAGCTTCTAGCCTAAGGTCCCGCAGATCCGCTCGTGCTTCTGCGCAACGCCAGGAAGAAGCAAAAGCCCAGTACAGCTAACCGAGCTGGCAGGTGGGACCCCGGAGCCCCTTTTAAGTGAAGCGCCTTGCCGCCGGGAGTGAAAGGCCAGCCGAGACAGGACGGCAGGGGGCCGCCCAGGTGCAGGCGAATACGTGCCGGGAGCGCGTATGAGCCGGTGGCCTCCGAGCGACCAGAGGTAAGGACATCGCGTAACGCCAGGGGCGGTGCCTTTGGATACTTTGTGCGAAAACAAAGTATCCCGCCCGCCGGGGCGGGACCCGGCAAGCAATAAGCCATGCCGCAGGCATATGATCCGCCCTTTTGGCTAAGCCAAAACTGCTTGCCACGGCTGGCCGTTGGACAGCGGCCAGCTCCCTTCAATTTTTTGGATGGGCGTACAGCATATCTCGCGGAGCCAAACATCCAGGAGCTTTTGTGACAACCGGCAGCTCTCGCTTTGTCCGGTGTGACCCGTTATAAGAGACTGATGTAGTGAGTATTATCACTCGTCCGAGGTGATGATAACGAGCCAGTGTCTTGCGTGATAAAGAGACGGCTCGCTTTCACGCAGCGACATAAGATGTCAGGATGACATTATCAAGGGGATCAGAGGGTTATCGGCATAGAATCAACTGATCTGATGAGTAAAAGCGAGCCGGGTCGCTAATAAAACTGTTAAGCGTCAAGAGAAAATTATGGATAATCTGGAAGTTCTACGAAGCCTGTGTCGTAAAGACAGCCTCTCTGTCGAAAGTGTCAAAGCAATCGTGAAAAAGAATACGAATATCGATATTGAGGTGATTGGTAAAACTATCGGTAGCAAGCAGGGCTTTGATTTTACTTTGCGTAATGAACGGTTTTTTGTAACTGAACGTAAAATAGCTTATTACAACAAGAAGTATGGAACAACATTAAAACTTCAGGAAAGAATGCTCAATGTATCAATACCGATATTTTTTTATATTGGTGAGGGAACTTTGGATAAAGAAATCCATACAATTAATAATTCAGAAAATCCGCTTGAAAGTTCAAACGAATGGCTATCTAAAAACTTTTCACCTGAAATCGCAGCAACATACTTAAACAAATACTTTTCTAAGAGTAGCTGTTTGGCCGAGTATAAAGACATAATATTTGAGGCTGTCGAGGCTTATTACCTTTCTATGCCGCATATTGCAATCATGTCACTACTTCCAGTTTTTGAGGCAGGCCTAAGAAATTTGCAGCACAAAATAAATGGTTCCGGCTTATCTAATGTTAGTTCGGAGAATTTTGAGAAAGGAATAAATAGCATATTGTTTAACTGGGGAGAGAAAGTCCTTTCAGAATATAATCATTATCCCGGAAAAGGCTATGATGGGCAGGTATTGTCGGATTTTTTAATACATGTGAATCCACAGTGTGACGTCATATCATCTTTTAAGTTGTTTTTTAGTAAGGTTTTATACAAGCCAAGTGACGAAGAAGGCAATGGCTTTAATAGGCACATGATAATTCATCTTTTAAGAAACGACTTCAATTCACCACCTAACTTCGTCAGGTTATTTCTAGCCATAACGCATATTACATTTATCGATGGATTGTATAGTGACGGGTTGTCTATATTCTGGCCAGGCCCGGATTCTGATGATCATGCACTAGGCAGGTACTTTCGTACTCTTGAATTAAAAGTTGGTATCCCACGCAAAAACCTTTTGGCTAATTTAGGATATGGGAGTGCTCATGTTGTCGCTTAACAAACGCGTCAAATGCGACGCTCGTACCTCGCGCGCTTTACGCGGGCGTTATACGTGAGACGAGATGAAAGATTATTTGCCATATCTGACTGTAGTTGGAAGCGTCATTGCGTTTCTGTTTGCGATATTCAAATACCTGCGCGACCAAAGACTTTCAGAACAAAACAAACGTTTCGAGCAATTCCATAAAGTATTTGAATGGGTGGCAGGCCGCACCGCAGATGGGAAACCTCTCGTTGATACTCAGCAAGCGATGGCTGTGTACCAACTATCAGAATTCCCGGAGTATGCTTATATGTCACTACCAATCATTCAATATTATTTAGACAAGACCAATGGTGAGCCTGATGATACCTTGTTCCGGGCCTCTCTATTAACAGCCAAGAAAAGACTGAAAGGCACCGTATAACAATGCAATTTCACTCGGACCTGGACCTCACCCGCTTTAACGGACTCGCTACGCTCGCCGTTGCGGGCAGCATCATGTGTCTAATTTGACTCAAGGGATGCCAATTTGAGAGAAGAACTTAGAAACAAGATCATTGAAGTTTGTGATCAGAAAATCGATAAAAAGGGA
Source organism: Gallaecimonas kandeliae (assembly GCF_030450055.1). Taxonomy (NCBI): domain Bacteria; kingdom Pseudomonadati; phylum Pseudomonadota; class Gammaproteobacteria; order Enterobacterales; family Gallaecimonadaceae; genus Gallaecimonas; species Gallaecimonas kandeliae. The sequence goes on along the minus strand of NZ_CP118480.1, from coordinate 991,938 downwards.
TTGGATGTGGGGCTATCCTTTTATGCCTTCTTTAAGAACAAGAACGATCAACCTGAAGTGCTTATGGAAGCCGCCCGCTGGTGGATTGAAACTCATGAACTAGACCACTTTGAAAAAGCCAGCAAAATTAAAGATATGCTTCAATCCGGTGTTTAGCTTTCCCAACCATGCACCTAACAAGTGACTGTGGCATTTCGTCAATAGCTCAGGCTTTTTTCGACCACTTCTCGCCGTTCTTGACCATGGTGTTGAAGATGACGATAAGTTTGCGCATGCAAGCAGTGAGGTTCAAGGAGGGTTCAATTAAAAAAGTGACCCGCCTGCCGGGGCGGGACCCGGCGAAAAATAGAAATTTTATCAGCGCATTCATGGGAGAGATCCCATTGAAAGTAAGGCGTTATCGGGAAAATAGGGCGAAAAACAAGGATAGGAGCAAGCAGATGAAGATCGGGATCATAGGCGCAGGGAATATCGGTTCTACTTTGGCACGGAAACTCGTCAAGGCGGGACATATGGTGCGGATTGCCAACTCCAGGGGGCCTGAGACTTTGGTGGAGCTGGCCCAGGAGACGGGGGCCAGGGCGGTGTCGGCGCGGGAGGCGGTGCAGGGGGTGGATGTGGTCATCCTCTCCATCCCCTTTGCCAAGTTGCCGGAGCTGAAAGAGCTTATCGCCGGCTTGCCGGATGAGGTGGTGGTGGCCGATACCTCGAACTACTTTCCGATCCGCGACGGGCAGATCCCCGCCATCGACGGCGGCCAGGTCGAGAGCCTCTGGGTGGCCGAGCAACTCGGGCATACCGTGATCAAGGCCTGGAACAACGTCCTCGCCTCAGTCCTGGCCGGCAAGGGGCAAGCCGAAGGGGCCGAGGGGCGGCTCGCGCTCTCGGTGGCGGGGGACGACCAAGCGGCCAAGCACATTGTCATGTCCCTGGTCGAGGACACCGGTTTCGACGCCATCGACGGCGGCCCTCTCGCCGAGTCCTGGCGCCAGCAACCCATCACCAGGGCCTACTGCTCAGAACTCCAAGCCGACCAGCTGCACACAGCACTGGCGGTAGCCAACCGCGCCCGCGCCCCCCAGCTGCGCGAGGAGATGGTCAAGGAATTCGTGGCGCTGGGCGACAAGATCACGACCGAAGATATAGTCCGCCTCCACCTGGCCGCCAGCGCCAAGGGATAAGGCAGGCAATGATTTTGGAGCAGCCCCATCTCTTATACCGTCATAAGGTGAAACCAGAAGCCTTGCTGGAACGAAGCGGCTTTCGTGCCCGTTAAGTGCAGCGCTGAGCCGCCGGGGTGAGCGCGTTAAGAAATCAGTCCAATGGACTGATTTTAGCTGGCGAACGAGAGCAGCTTGCCCGCGAACTGACGCGGAGGTGCAGCTGAGAAAGGGATGGCAGGGGGCCGCCTAGGCGCAGGCGAGTACGTGCCGGGAGCGCGTATGAGCCGGTGGCCTCCGAGCGACCAGAGGTAAGGACATCGCGTAACGTCAGGGGCGGTGCCTTTGGATACTTTGTGCGAAAACAAAGTATCCCGCCCGCCGGGGCGGGACCCGGCAAGCGGGAATTCAGATAATAAGTGACCCGCGTGCCGGGGCAACAAATCGGTCCGGAGCCGATGGCCCGTTAAGGAGAGGACCTGGACGGTCCGAGTATTCCCGGCACACAAAGCCACTTGGAAGTGTTAAGGCGCGCTGCTATAAGGCTGTTTGACATGGCCCTGCCAAGCAGGCCGCTTCTCAGGATGGCTTGACGGGCAAGGCTACTTTGGCTCCGCCACCAGGCAACGAAAAACAACGAAACATAGGATGTGATGGATGCCCAAGCGCAGACCCTTTCTGGCCATGGCGATGGCCCTGGTCGCCCTTCTTTCTGGATGTGCGGGGACACAGAGCAGAACCCAGAGCAGTGTCGTGGATTACCTCTACCCCAAGGGAAACATGACTGTCGAGCAAACCACCTCGATACCGACACTGACCATCCCCCTCAAGGTCGGCATCGCCTTTGTGCCCGATCAAACCCTGGGAGGCCGCCTATGGAGCGGAGCACTGACCGAAGCCGAGAAATCCAACCTGCTTGAGAAGGTGGCCGCCAACTTCCGAAAGTATGACTTTGTCAGCGACATCCAGGTGATCCCTTCCGCCTACCTGACCGAAGGCGGCAGCTTTGCCAACCTCGATCAGATAAGGACCATGTACGGGATAGACGTTATCGCCCTGGTGTCCCATGACCAGGTCCAGTTCACGGATGAGGGCCTCTTGTCCTTGACCTATTGGACACTGGTCGGGGCCTACGTGGTTTCCGGCGAGAAGAATGACACCAGCACCATGCTGGATACGGCGGTCTACGACATTCCGAGCCGCAAGATGCTGTTCCGCGCTCCCGGCACCAGCAACATCAAGGGCAGCTCCACGCCGGTCAACCTGAGCGAAGAACTGCGTAACGACAGGGTCAAAGGCTTCAATGACGCCGCCGTCATGATGACGGCCAACCTCGACCAGCAGCTGGCGCAGTTCAAGGCGCGGATCAAGGCCGATCCCGGCAAGGTCAAGGTCGTCAAACGCGCAGGCTATGCCGGCGGCGCCTTTGGCGGCATGGGGGTTCTATTGATGTTGCTCTTCCTGGCGGCATCGCGCTCCCGCACCCGCTACGGGGCCTAAGCGGCGCCAGGCCTCTCAAACGACATCGGATAACCAAGCGAGATCCCAACATGCCAAACCCAAGCATCACTCAGATAAAAGACCTCTTTATCAGCCGCCTGGACGTGCTGGAGCACATACTGGCGGTGGCCGAGGCACACTTCCCCAATGCCGACGCCCTGCTCAGCGAGCGGCTGGCGCCGGACATGTTCCCCCTGGCGGGGCAGATCGCCATCGCCTGCAACCAGCCGCGGGGCTTTTCCCAATGGTGTGCGGGCCAGCCCATCGACAACCTGTCGATAGAGATAGGGTCGCTCGCCGAGGCACTGGGCCATATCCGGGACACCAAGGCGCGGGTGGCGGCCATAGACGTAGCAGACGCCAAGCTCGACGAGATCAAGCGCATCGGCCTGGGCCCAGGCCGCCACTGCGAGCTGCCGGGCCGGCAATACCTCAACGACTATCTGGTGCCCAACCTCTATTTCCACATCAGCATGGCCTACGCCATCCTCCGCCACCTGGGGGCGCCTTTGGGCAAGACGGATTTCATGGGCTACCTTGCTCCCTATATCAGGGAAGAAAACTAAAGGCAGGGACGGCGCCGCCGGCAGCTCCCCCTTCAAGACCAAGAACCACCACCACAAGGAACCCAAGCAATGGAATCGGAAAAAGTACATGGTCATGGCACCTTCGTACCGGGCTCGGTGCGCATAGTGGATTTCAGCAGGGCCAACGGCAACCTGCTGGTCAGGGGCAGCTCGGCCTTCGGCGCCAAGGGCTTCACCCTTGACCAGCTGATCAGCGCCATCAAGGCCGACAAGAACTACGCCGCCACCGGCATCGAACTCGGCGAGGATCCCATGGTCGTCGATTTCTGCCTGATAGGCTTCGGCCCCGACAACCACAAGGACAAGCACATAGTGGAAGCCGAGGTCGCCTGGTTTGCCGCCACCACGCCGCCGCCGGCGGTCAATGGCGACACAGGCCCCTATCCCAGTTGCATTGCCTCGGCCTCCGCCGCCCAGCTGATGTTCTACTGGCCCATCCTCTCCATCGGCGGCACCCCGCCGACCCAGGCCGGCGGCAGCTGGAGCGGCGCCGCGGCCGTGGCCCAGTCGGTGACCAACGCGGCGGACTTCCACTACGCCGGCCTGGTGCCCGCCATCAGGGCCGCCTTGTGCAACCAGCCGGCGGCCGTGCCAAAGCTCCCCAGCAGCGTCACCGCCATCCAAAACGCCATCATCTATGTGCACTGCGATTCGGGGGTGAACAGGACGGGGGCGGCCGTGATCGGCTACCTGATGTGCTACGGCTCCAACATCGAGGCTTTGCAAATCAAGGCCCCGGCGCCAGGCAGCTGCAACAGCCTGCAGGCCGCCCAGACAGCTGCCAGGGTCAACCCGCCTGCCAACGACAACCCGCCAGGCGGCGTCGACCAGGCCGTGCCCGAGGCCTACTGCAACCTGCTTTGCACCGGCAGCGCCACCGCCGATCTGGCCAGCCATTGCGTGCCCCTGGCCGGCACGGTGGGCTAAGCACGACCAGGCCGGCCCAGCGCCGGCCTGGTTGTGCCGGGGCCCGGCGTTTCGTTGGCTGGTGAGAGCGGCCGGGCGCAAGGCCACCTGAACCGCCACACCGCCTGCCATCGCAGGTTCCCGCTGCCATCACAATGAAGGAGGTACCATGGCCAACCCACTGCTCTATTGGACGGTCAGCACCCTGCTGCTGCTCTGGGGCCTGGCCTATGCCGGCCTGGTGTTTTTCAGCTTCGTCCTGGCCAAGCCCGCACATTGGGCGGCCCTGGTGGCCAAGGGGCGGATCCAGGCCGAATACGCCGACTACATCGCCGCCATCCCCGGCTGGGTAGTGCTGCTGACGGCAGCGGCCGCCGCCTCCCGGCTCCTGGGGGCCTTGGCCCTTTTCTGGCAAAGCGCCTGGGCCTTCACGCTGTACGGCCTCTCCTTGTTCCTGGTGGTCATCATCATGTTCAGGGCCTTCGCCTTGGCCAAGGTGGCCAGGGTGATCCGCCCCTCCCAGGTGGCTTTGGAGCTAGCCTTCCTCCTCATCAGCGTCTTTGCCGCCTGGTTCAGCGCCATGCAGATACTCAACGGAGTGCTGAGGTGATACAGCCGCCAGGGAACGGGAAAAGCGCCTTGGGCCGCCCTTGGCATAAGCAAGGCAACGTCATGAAAACCTTGCCAAAATGTGAAAACTGCCTTTAGCTTTACAGCCATTGAAAACGCCAACAAGGAAGACCCGATGAAATTCCCAATCCTGCTGCTGGCCCTGCTTGCCGGCCCTGCCCTTGCCGACGACCAAAGCCAATGCACCGAAAACGCCGGCAGCTACCTGACCGGCACCGTCATCAAGGCCCCCTACTTCACCAAGGGCCATCGCCTGCACGGGGTGGAGCTGTCCCACACCCATCTCAAGATCAAGGCAGACCAGGACGGCCAGCCCTATGACGTGGCCATCGACAACGTCTTCGCCGACGGTTACGTGAAGAACGAACAGCAGGTACCGGCGCCCTTGAACGGTATCCAGGCCGGCGACCGCCTTGAGCTCTGCGGCCAGCTCTACTCCGAAGGGGGCGGCATCCACTGGGTGCACACCAACTGCGGCGCCACCCCGACCCCGGCCAAGCCCAACGGCTGGGTCAAGAAGTTCATGGCCGGCGGAACCACCAGCGACAACTTCGAGGATCTCACGACCTATTGCCATTTGTGGCCAAACTGAGCTGGAGCCGGGCCAGGCCCGGCTAGACTGATGACCTGAACCCACATTCAAGGACAACGACATGAAATGGTTTTCCCGTCTCGCCGCCCTGGCGATGGTGATCCTGGCCCTGCCCTCCTGGGCCAAGGTCGTGGAGCAGCAGCTGACCTTGCCGGACGGCCTCGGCAGCGCCGTCCTCTACAGCAACGACCAGCTGAAAAAGCCCGGTCCAGGGGTGGTGGTGATCCACGAATGGTGGGGGCTCAACGCCTACGCCAAGGGCCGCGCCAAGGCGCTTGCCAAGCTCGGCTACACCAGCATAGCGGTGGACATGTACGGCACCGGCAAGGTAGCCGACCACCCCAAGGACGCCCAGGCCTTCATGGAAGCGGCCATGCGTGAGCCGGACAAGATGAACGCCCGCTTCGACGCGGCCATGGCCATCCTCAAGGCCCAGCCCAATGTGGACGGCGCCCGGATCTACGCCATCGGCTACTGCTTCGGCGGCGGCGTGGTGCTGAACCAGGCCAGGATGGGCAAGGCGCTGGCCGGTGTAGCCAGCTTCCACGGCAGCCTGGGCTCCAGCATCCAGGCCGAGAAAGGCAAGCTCAAGGCCAAGCTGCTGGTGGCCACCGGCGGCGCCGATCCCTTCAACCCGCCGCAGGTGGTGAGCGCCTTCGTCAAGGAGATGATGGACGCCGGCGCCGACCTCGATCTGCGCGTCTACCCCGGCGCCATGCACAGCTTCACCAACCCCGGCTCCACGGCCCTCGGCAAGCAGTTCGACATGCCGCTTGCCTATGACGAGGCGGCGGACAAGGACAGCTGGGCGGCGCTGCTGAGGATGCTCAAGGGCCGGTGATGGCCACCGATAAGAAAGGCGCCTTCCGGCGCCTTTTTCATAGCTTGCAGCTGGGGTGGCTGGGGGCGGCGCGGTAGAGGGGCAGCACGCTGGGCAACGCTTTTTCCAGGCGCTGGATACGGGTGCCGGCGCTGGGGTGGGTAGAGAGCAGCTCCGGCGGGGCGCCCGAGTTGCTCTTTTCCATGTTGTGCCAGAGGGTGACCGCCTGGCTGGGGTCGAAACCGGCCTGGGCCATCAGCTTGAGGCCTATGGCGTCCGCCTCCGACTCCTGCTTGCGCGAATAGGGCAGCAGCACCCCGACCGTGGCCCCCAGGCCGATGGCGGCCATGTAGAGGTCGCGGTTCTTGGTGTCGCTGACCCCCAGAGCCACCTCGGCCAGCACCAGGGCGCCCGTGGTGAGCTGGTTCTGGGTCAGGCGCTCGTTGGAATGGTGGGCCAGCACGTGGCCCACTTCGTGGCCCAACACGGCCGCCAGCTGGTCCGGGCTGTCGGCCACCTTCAGAAGGCCGGTGTAGACGCCGATCTTCTTGCCCGGCAGGGCGAAGGCGTTCACTTCCTTGGAGTCGAACACCACCACTTCCCAGTTCCCCTGCTGCTCGCCTGGCAGCACATGGGTGATGGCCCCGGCCACGCACTGCACGTAGCGGTTGGTCTTGGGATCGGTATCGATCTTTTCCTTCTTTTTGAGTTCGTCGAAGGACTGTATCCCCATCTGGTCCACCTGGCCTTCGTTGTTGAGCAGCAGTTGGCTGCGGCCGGTGGGGCTCTGAGTGCAGGCGGCCAACAAGGCGGCGGCCACCAGGGTAAGGGTCTTCTTCATCCTTTGCTCCTTCAAGGCTTTGCCTTATTGTTTCCCGAGCGGCAGGCCGGTGCAACAAGCCGCTTTGCCTTTCGAAGGAGACAGCATGACCTTTCAGTTAAGAGCCCTGCGGGCCGAAGACAACGCCGCCCTGGCATCCGTGATCCGCGCCGTCTCGGCCGAATACGGCCTCACCGCCGACAAGGGCTACGGGGTGTCCGATCCGCACCTGGACGACCTCTTCAGCTATTACCATGATCTCGGCGGCCACTACTGGGTGCTGGAAGTGGACGGCGAACTGGTGGGCGGCGGCGGCCTGGCCCCCCTGAATGGGGCCGAGGCAGGGCCGGGGCGCATCTGCGAGCTGCAGAAGATGTATTTCCTGCCCCAGGCCCGGGGCCTGGGGGCCGGCAGGGCCTTGGCGGAAAAAGCCTTGGCGAGGGCCCGCCAGGACGGCTACAAGCTCTGCTACCTGGAAACAACGGACAACCTCAAAGAAGCCCTGGTCCTCTATGAAAGGCTGGGCTTCAAACGGCTGACCGCCCCCCTGGGGGACACGGGCCACGGCGACTGCGAGATCTGCATGGCCCTGACCCTGTAAAACCCCATAAAAAAAGCGCTCCCGGGAGCGCTTTTTTCATCAAGATGCCGGTTAGCGGTTGAGCTTGGCGTCCAGGCTGAAGCGGCCGCCGCCCAGCAGCATCATGGCCAGGAAACCACCGGCGATGGCGACGTTCTTGTAGAACATCAGGAACTGGGTCTGATCGCTAAGGTTGCTGTGGAAGATGAAGGCGGAGACCAGGGTGAAGAGGGCCAGCAGCAGGGCCAGCAGGCGGGTCTGGTAGCCCAGCACCAGGGCGATGGAACCACCCACTTCCAGCAGTATCACCAGCGGCAGCAGGGCGCCGGGCACGCCCATGGACGCCATCCAACCGGCGGTGGCGGCGTAGGCGCCGATCTTGCCGATGCCGGCCAGCACGAAGAGCAGGCTCAGCAGTACCCGGCCGGCCAGGTTGAGGGTGGCGCCGGTGGCGGAATCGGCTTGGATTTTCAGGATCTCGGTTTTCATGGTATTGGCTCCAACTGTGATGTCGATGGCCCATTATGATTTCTCTAAATGGAAAGAAAATCGCAATAAATCCGTGAAAACATCCTAACAAATAGAAAGGTCAACAGCGGGAGTTGCCAACGCCCGCCCATAAAAAAAGCGCCCTGAAGGCGCTTTTTGGAAAGCCCAGGCTCAGCTGGACAGGTCGTCGAAGAAGCGCTTGACCCCGTCGAAGAAACCTTCGGCCTTGGGCTTGTGGCGCTTGGCGGAATCGCCGGTCAGGCTCTTCTCGAACTGCTCCAAGAGCTCGCGCTGCTCGGCCGTCAGGTTGACCGGGGTTTCCACCACCGTCTTGACCATCAGGTCGCCCTGCATGCCGGAGCGCACCGATTTGACGCCCTTGCCCTTCAAACGGAACATGCGCCCCGTCTGGGTACCTTCGGCCACCTTGAGCTTGACCCGGCCGTCCAGGGTCGGCACTTCTATCTCGCCGCCGAGGGCGGCGACGGTGAAGCTGATCGGCACCTCGCAGTAGAGGTTGTTGCCGTCGCGCACGAAGATGGGGTGTTCCTTGACGTGCACCTGCACGTAGAGGTCCCCCGCCGGGGCACCGAACTGCCCCGCTTCCCCTTCGCCACTCAAACGAATGCGATCGCCGGTGTCGACCCCGGCCGGGATCTTCACGGAGAGGGTCTTGGTCTTCTGTACCCGGCCCTGGCCGTGGCAGGCGTCGCAAGGATCGGCGATCACCTTGCCGGAGCCGCTACAGGTAGGACAGGTCTGCTGCACGGCGAAAAAGCCCTGGCGCATCTGCACCTGGCCCATGCCTTGGCAGGTATGGCAGGTCTTGGCACTGGTGCCGGGTTTGGCGCCGCTGCCGTCGCACTTTTCGCAACTGGCGAAGGTGGGCACCTTGATCTCCTTGGAGACCCCTTTGACCGCCTCTTCCAGGCTCAGCTCCATGTTGTAACGGAGATCGGCACCGCGCGCCTGGCGGGCACCGCCGCCACGGCGGCCGCCGCCGAAGATGTCACCGAAGACGTCACCGAAGATGTCGGCGAAGTCGGCACCGTTGCCGCCACCGAAGCCGCCGGCCCCCATGTTGGGGTCGACGCCGGCATGGCCGTAGCGGTCATAGGCTGCGCGCTTGTCGCCGTCGGTCAGGACCTCGTAGGCTTCCTTGACCTCCTTGAACTTGGCTTCCGACTCCTTGTCGCCGGGGTTGCGGTCCGGGTGATATTTCATGGCGAGCTTCTTGTAAGCCCGCTTGATCTCTTTCTCGTCGGCGCCGCGGTCTACCCCCAGCACCTCGTAGTAATCACGCTTCGACATAAAATCCTGGTCCGCGTTAAACGACTGACGGGCGCCGAGGCGCCCGTACCATAAAGGCCTGGGCCTTACTTGTCGTCTTTGACTTCCTCAAACTCGGCGTCGACCACGTCGTCACCGCCCTGGCTGCCGCCGGCCTGGCCGCCTTGCTGCTCCTGCTGCATCTTCTGCTGCAGTATCTCCATCAGCTTGCCGGAGGCTTCGATCAGGGCCTGTTGCTTGGCTTCGATCTCGGCTTTGTCGTTGCCTTTCATGGCCGTCTCGAGCTCGGACAGGGCGGACTCGATCTTGGCCTTGTCGTCGCCACCGATTTGGTCACCGGCTTCTTCCAGCTGCTTGCGGGTACCGTGGACCAGGGCGTCGGCCTGGTTGCGGGCCGCGACCAGTTCTTCGAACTTCTTGTCTTCCTCGGCGTGGGCCTCGGCTTCTTGGACCATGCGGCTGACTTCGTCCTCGGACAGGCCGGAAGACGCCTTGATGGTGATCTTCTGTTCCTTGCCGCTGTTCTTGTCCTTGGCGGACACGTGCAGTATGCCGTCGGCGTCGATGTCGAAGGTGACTTCGATCTGCGGCATGCCGCGCATGGCCGGGGCTATGCCGTCCAGGTTGAACTGGCCAAGGGACTTGTTGTCGTTGGCGCGCTTACGCTCACCCTGCAGCACATGGATGGTCACCGCGGACTGGTTGTCTTCGGCGGTTGAGAACACCTGGCTGTGCTTGGTGGGGATGGTGGTGTTCTTCTCGATGAGCTTGGTCATGACGCCGCCCATGGTCTCGATACCCAGAGACAGGGGGGTCACGTCCAGCAGCAGCACGTCTTTGACGTCACCGCTCAGTACGCCGCCCTGTACGGCGGCGCCCACGGCCACGGCTTCGTCAGGGTTGACGTCCTTGCGGGGCTCTTTGCCGAAGAACTCGGTCACGGCCTGCTGCACCTTGGGCATGCGGGTCTGGCCACCGACCAGGATCACCTCGTCGATGTCGCTGACGGAAAGGTCGGCGTCGGCCAGTGCCACCTTCAGGGGCTCCAGGGTACGGTTGATGAAGTCTTCCACCAGGGATTCCAGCTTGGTGCGGGTCACCTTGATGTTCATGTGCTTGGGACCACTGGCGTCGGCGGTGATGTAGGGCAGGTTGACGTCGGTCTGCTGGGCAGAGGACAGCTCGATCTTGGCCTTTTCAGCGGCTTCTTTGAGGCGCTGCAGGGCCAGTTGGTCCTTGGTCAGGTCGACGCCCTGCTCTTTCTTGAACTCTTCCACTAGGTAGTTGATCAGGCGGTTGTCGAAGTCTTCGCCGCCCAGGTGGGTGTCACCGTTGGTGGCCAGTACTTCGAAGGTGTGCTCGCCTTCCAGCTCGTCGATCTCGATGATGGAGATATCGAAGGTACCACCGCCCAGGTCGTACACGGCGATGCGCTGGTTGCCCTTTTTCTTGTCCAGGCCATAGGCCAGGGCAGCAGCGGTGGGCTCGTTGATGATGCGCTTGACTTCCAGACCGGCGATCTTACCGGCGTCCTTGGTGGCCTGACGCTGGGAGTCGTTGAAGTAGGCCGGAACTGTGATGACGGCCTCGGTGACCGGCTCGCCCAGGTAGTCCTCGGCGGCCTTCTTCATCTTTTTCAGCACTTCGGCGGAGATCTGCGGCGGCGCCATCTTCTTGTCTTTGACTTCCACCCAGGCGTCGCCGTTATCGGCCTTGACGATGCCGAAAGGCATGATCTTGACGTCACGCTGCACTTCGTCGTCGGTGAAACGGCGGCCGATCAAACGCTTGATGGCGAACAGGGTATTTTTGGGGTTGGTCACGGCCTGGCGCTTGGCGGACTGGCCTACCAGGGTCTCGCCATCGTCGGTGTAGGCGATGACGGAGGGGGTGGTACGGGCGCCCTCGGCGTTTTCAATGACGCGTGCCTTGTCGCCATCCATGATGGCCACACAGGAGTTGGTGGTGCCCAGGTCGATACCGATAATCTTGCCCATATCAGTCTCCACTTAACTGCTTGAAATGAGATGGTTGGTAACGTGGGGGCTTCGTCTGTTTTTTCAAGCCCGCTACCAACGAATTGCCTTTGATGCTTATGTGGGGAGGCCCCGAAACCTTTTCAAGGGTCAATAAGAAAAAAACCCGGCTTTTGCCGGGTTTTTCCGAAACAAGGCCTCAACCGGCGGTGCTGACGATCACCATGGCGGGGCGCAGCAGGCGGCCGTTGAGGCTGAAGCCCTTCTGCACCACTGTCAGCACCGTATTGGCCGGGTGTTCGGCGGAGGGCTGCATGGCCATGGCCTGGTGCAGCTCGGGGTTGAAGGGCTGGCCGGTCGGGTCCACCACTTCCAGGCCATGCCTGTTGGTGGCGGAGTGGAAAGACTTGAGGGTCAGCTCTATGCCTTCGAGCATGGGCTTGAGGGCTTCGTTGGCGGCGTCACCCAGTTCCAGGGCGCGCTCCAGGGAATCGGCCACCGGCAGCAGGTCGCCGGCAAACTTCTCCAGGGCGAACTTGTGGGCCTTTTCCACGTCCAGGGCGGCGCGGCGGCGGATGTTGTCCGCCTCGGCCTTGGCACGCAGCACCAGTTCGCGCTGTTCGGCCAGCTCGGCTTCCAGGCGCTCGACCTCGCTCTGCAGGTCCACCTCGGGCAGGTGCTCTTCCTGGGCAGTTTGGGCTTCTTGTTGCTGGTTCTGGTCCAGCGGCTTGTCCGTCTCTTGGGTCATTGCCTGTCTCCTCGATACAACGTGCGGCTTATTATGGGGGCAGATCAGCACGTTTCAAGAGAGCCGGCCTCGGTTATACTGGCGGCAAGGGCCATCTGGACAAACTGATGACGCAACCATTTAAAACCATTGCACTTATTGGCAAGCCCAACCACGACGGCGCCAACCAGACGATCATGGCGCTGCACGGCTGGCTGGCCGAGAAAGGCTACCGGCTGCTGGTGGAAGACCGCACCGCCGACGGCCTTGAGCTGCCCAAGGACAGCTTGCGGGATCTGGCCAGCCTCGGCGAGGAAGCGGAGCTGGCCATCGTCGTCGGCGGCGACGGCGCCATGCTGGGCGCGGCCCGGGTGCTGGCCCGTTTTGATGTGGCCGTCATCGGCGTCAACCGCGGCAACCTCGGCTTCTTGACCGATCTCTCCCCCGACGGCTTCGAAGAGCCGCTGGGCAAGGTGCTGGCCGGCCAGTTCCAGACCGAGTTCCGCTTCCTGCTGGAAGCCCAGATCTACCGCCACAAGCGGCTGGTAGCCTCCAACACCGCCGTCAACGAAATGGTGCTGCACCCGGACAAGATAGCCCACATGATCGACTTCTCGGTCAGCATCGACGAACAGTTCGTGCACAGCCAGCGCTCCGATGGCCTTATCGTCTCCACCCCCACAGGATCCACCGCCTATTCGTTGTCCGGCGGCGGCCCCATACTGCATCCGAAGATGGATGCCATAGTGCTGCTGCCCATGTTTCCCCATACCCTGTCCAGCAGGCCCATAGTGGTGGAAGGCAACAGCCTCATCACCCTCAAGGTCACTTCCAACACCGAGGATCTGCAGATCACCTGCGACAGCCAGGTGGCCCTGAGCCTCAAGCCCGGGGACGAGGTGCGCATCCAGAAGAGCGCCTACCCGCTGCGGCTGGTCCATCCCCCCTGCTACGACTACTACCAGGTGCTGCGCTCCAAGCTGGGTTGGAGCACAAAACTCTACTGAGCCTCTTTACTGTATAGAAATCCAGCTTATACTGGATGCAATTACAGTAAGGAGTTCAGCATGCTGGCCCAAGTCACCATCAGCAACTTTGCGATAGTCCGTTTCCTTGAGCTGGAATTTGCCGGCGGCCTGACCGCCATCACCGGCGAAACCGGGGCCGGCAAGTCCATCGCCATCGACGCCCTGGGCCTGTGCCTCGGTGACCGAGGTGACGCCGCCATGGTCCGCCCCGGCGCCGACAAGTGCGAAGTGGCCGCCCGCTTCGACATCAGCGCCCTGCCCCGGGCCCAGGCCTGGCTCAAGGACAACGAACTGGATGACGAAGGCCAGTGCATACTGCGTCGCACCATCAGCAGCGAAGGCCGCTCCCGCGGCTACGTCAACGGCCAGCCGGTGCCCCTGTCCCAGCTCAAGGCCCTGGGGGAGCTGCTGGTCAATGTCCACGGCCAGCACGCCCACCATGCCCTGCTCAAAGCCGACAACCAGCTCGGCCTGCTGGACCAGTACGCCGGCCACAAGGCGCTGTTGGACGAGCTGCGCCAACAATGGCGGCAGCAGAAGACGCTGCGCCAGGAACTGGAAGAACTCAGTGCCAGCGAAGCCCAGCGCGAGGCCAGGCGCCAGCTCCTGGAATACCAGGTGCAGGAGCTGGACCAGTTCGCCCTGGAAGAGGGGGAATACCAGCGCATCGAGGCCGAACACCACCGCCAGGCCAACGCCGCCAACCTCATCAGCGAATCCGGCCACTGCCTGGCCATGCTAAGCGAGAATGACGAGCTGAACCTGAGTGACATGCTGCGCCAGGTACTGGACCGCCTGGGTCGCCTGCAAGGGGACGATCCGGCCCTGGAGCCCATCCTCTCTACCTTGCATGACGCCAGCGCCCTGGTCGGCGACGCCAGCGTTGAGCTGGCCCGTTACCAGCAACGCCTGGAAGTGGATCCGGAAAGCTTCGCCGCCCTGGAAGAGCGCCTCAGCCAGGCCATCAACCTGGCCCGCAAGCACAAGGTGGCCCCCCTGGAACTGCCGGCCCTGCACCAGGGCCTGGCCGAGGAATTAAAAGCCCTGACCGATTCTGACGATCGCCTGCTAGCCCTGGAAGCGGAATTGGCCAAGGCCAAGGAGGCTTACCTGGCCTCGGCCAGGCGCCTCAGCCAGAGCCGCGAACGCCACGGCAAGGCCCTGGCCAGGGAAGTGCAGAAGGTCATTCGCGAACTGGCCCTGCCCCACGCCCAGTTCAGCCTGGACGTAGCCTTCGATGAAAGCGCCCAGGCCGCCCCCGGCGGCCTCGACAAGGTGCAGATGCTGGTGTCCACCAACCCCGGCCAGCCCCAGGCCCCCATCCACAAGGTGGCCTCGGGTGGCGAGCTGTCGCGCATCGGCCTGGCGCTGCAGGTACTGACCTCGGACAGGAGCCACACCCCCACCCTCATCTTCGACGAGGTGGACGTGGGCATCTCAGGCCCCACCGCCGCCGTGGTGGGCAAGCTGCTGCGCAGCCTCGGCGAGGGCAGCCAGGTGTTCTGCGTGACCCACCTGCCCCAGGTAGCGGGCCAGGGTCACCAGCAGCTGCGGGTCAGCAAGAAAACCAGCAAAGACAACACCGAGACCTTGATGGAGCCGCTGAGCCTGGAACAAAGGGTGGACGAGCTGGCCAGGCTCTTGGGCGGGGACGTGGTAACGGAAGCGAGCCGCGCCAACGCCAGGGAACTTTTGGCCGGTTGAAGGCTCTGTTGCTGCATGTTGCCGGGCAAGGCTATCATGCGCCTGAGATTACAGAGATGGATAACGGAATGAAGAATGTGTTGCTGGCCCTGACCCTGGGCCTGGGTTTGAGCGGTTGCGGCCTGGTCTACAAGATTGACGTGCCCCAGGGTAACTACCTGGAGCAGGATCAGATTAACAAGCTGCAGCCCGGCATGAGCCACGAACAGGTCAGCTATGTGCTGGGCACTCCCCTGCTCAAGGACAGCTTCAAGGACGGCACCTGGTACTACAAGTATTCCTACCGGCCCGGCAGGGGCAAAGTGGTGGAAAAGCAGGTAGTGGTGCACTTCGACAAGGCCGGCAAGCTGGCCGGCATAGAGGCGCCGGACTTCAAGGTACCGGACACCCTCAAGGCAAAGGCCAACTGAGTCAGTCTTTGGCCCGCAGGGGGTTGGGCCTGCCCCCTGTGGTCTGATCGGCCCTGCCCTCCTCCTTGGCCTTCTCGGCCCGGCGCCGGCGGATATCCTTGGGATCGGCGGTCAGGGCCCTGTAGATCTCCACCCTGTCCCCTTCCCTGACCTTGTCGGCCAGCTTGCAGCTGCGCGACCAGATCCCGACGTCGTTGCTGTCCAGGCTGATGTCCTTGAAACGTTCCAGCATGCCGCTGCGCTCTATGGCGTCGCGGACGGTGGCGCCTTCCACCACTTTCAAGGCGATGAGGGCCTGGCGATCCGGCAGGGCGTAGGCCACTTCCACGCTGAGCAGTCGTTCAGTCACGATAGACCTCCAGGGCACGCTGGCTGAAGGCGTTGACCAAGGCATAGGTCAACTGCCGCACGCTGAGCAGGCGTTCAGTCACGATAGACCTCCAGGGCACGCTGGCTGAAGGCGTTGACCAAGGCATAGGTCAACTGCCGCACGCTGAGCAAACGTTCAGTCACGGTAAACCTCCCGGGCACGCTGGCAAAAGGCGTTGACCATGGCGTGGGTCAATTGCTGGAAGATACCGCCGAAGGCGATGGCCACCAGGGTGGAGGAAAATTCAAAGTCCAGGTGCAGCTGGACCTGGCAGCCGCCGCTCTCCGTCTCCAGGAAATGCCAGTGGCCGTGCAGGTAACGGAAGGGGCCGTTGACCAGCTCCATGCGGATCTTGTCCGGGGCGAAGAGGGTGTTGCGGGTGGTGAAGGACTTGCGGACAGGCCCTTTGGCCACGTCCAGGGTCGCCGTCATGCTGCCCTCGCCCTTGCTCAGGACCCGGGCCGCCACACAGCCAGGCAGGAAGGCCGGGTAGCTGGGCACGTCATTGACCAGATCAAACATGGCTTGGGGTGCAAAAGGCACTTCTGCTTGTCGCTCGATACGCGGCATGGCGTTTTCCACTGTCACTTTGGCGCGCATCATAGCACTTGTTAAGGGCCTGGGCATCCAGGCAAAATGCCATGCAATATCCCCTTCTATCCGTATAATGCGCCCATGACCAAGAAAAAAGCGCTCAAGGGCGGTGACACCGATATCGCCCAGAACAAAAAAGCCCGCCACGACTATTTCATCGAAGAAACCTTCGAAGCCGGCCTGGCTCTGCAAGGCTGGGAAGTCAAAAGCCTGAGGGCGGGCAAGGCCAACATCAGCGAAGCCTATATCGTCCTCAAGGACAGCGAGGCCTACCTGTTCGGCGCCACCATACAGCCCCTGAACACCGCCTCCACCCACGTGGTGGCCGACCCGACCCGTACCCGCAAGCTGCTCCTCAACCAGCGGGAGCTGGACGTGCTCTACGGCCAGGTGCACCAGAAGGGCAAGACGGTGGTGCCGCTCAAGATGTATTGGAGCCGCGCCTGGGCCAAGTTGGCCATCGGCATAGCCCGAGGCAAGAAGGAACACGACAAGCGGGACGACCTCAAGGACCGCGACTGGCAACGGGAAAAGGCCAGGGTCATGAAAAGGGGCTAAGCTCCAGGACGGCGCCAGGGGCGCCGTTTTTTATGGCGCTGCGCCCTTTAATGTGGACAAGAAAACAACCAAGGGAAATAAAAAGCTATGAACCTCAAGAAAGCCCTGCTGGGCCTGGCCCTGTTCTCCTGCTCGAGCCTGGCCCTGGCCAAGACCTTCGTCTTCACCGCCATTCCCGACCAGGACGAGCGCGCCCTCAACGAGCGTTTCGGCAAGGTCGCCCACTACCTGCAGGAGCAGCTGGGCGTGGACGTGCGCTACATCCCCGTCAAGAGCTACCCCGCCGCCGTCAGCGCCTTCCGTAACAACCAGGTGCAGCTGGCCTGGTTCGGCGGCCTGACCGGCGTCCAGGCCCGCCAACTGGTACCGGGCAGCCAGGCCCTGGCCCAGGGCAAGGAAGACACCGCCTTCACCAGCTACATCATCGCCAACACCAGCACCGGCCTGATGCCCAGCAAAGACTTCCCCGACGCCATCAAGGGCCTGTCCTTCACCTTCGGCTCCAAAGGCTCCACCTCGGGCCGCCTGATGCCGGAATACTATATCCGCGACCACTTCCACCAGGCTCCCGAGCAGGTGTTCAGCCGCGTCGGCTTCTCCGGTGACCACAGCCGCACCATCGCCCTGGTACAGTCCGGCGCCTACCAGGTGGGTGCCGTCAACTACAGCGTCTGGGAAGAAGAAAAGGCCAAGGGCCAGGTCGACACCAGCAAGGTGCGGGTCCTCTGGACCACCCCCAGCTACCCCGACTACCAGTGGACAGCCCGCGGCGATCTCGACAAGCAGTTCGGCGCCGGCTTTACCGCCAAGGTGAAAAAGGCCCTGCTGGGCATGACCGATCCCAAGCTGCTGGCCGCCTTCCCGCGATCCGGCTTCGTACCGGCCGCCAACAGCGACTATGCCCCCGTCGAAGCCGTGGCCAAGGCCATCGGCATCATGGACGACGGCAAGTGACAAAGCTGTTCTCCCTCGACGGCGGCCAACTGGGCTACGGCAACCAGGCCGTGTTCCAGAACCTCTCCCTGGCCATCCAGGCCGGGGAGAAGGTCGCCCTGTTGGGAGAATCGGGTACCGGCAAGAGCACCTTGCTGCGTACCCTGAGGGCCCAGCGCCCCTCAGAGGTGGCCTGGTGCCCACAGCAGCCCGGGCTGGTGCCCATGCTGTCGGCCTGGCACAACATCTACATGGGCCGCCTGGAGCGCCACTCCTTCTGGTACAACCTGGCCAACCTGGTGCGGCCCCAGGCAGCCCCCAGGGCCGAAATAACGGCCCTGGCCGAGGAGCTGGGCCTGGAGCCGGGGCTGCTGGAACGCTCCGCCGCCAGCCTCTCCGGCGGCCAGCAGGGCCGGGTCAGCCTGGGCCGGGCCCTCTACCAGCAAAAGCCCGTCTTCATGGGCGACGAGCCGGTGTCGGCCCTGGATGAAGTCCAGAGCGATGCCATGCTGGCGCTCATCTGCCGCCGCCACCAGACGGTGGTGCTGGCCCTGCACGACACCGACATGGCCCTGCGCCATTGCGACCGCATCATAGGGCTGCGCCAGGGCCAACTGGTTCTGGACGCTCCCAGCAAAGACCTGGATACACAGCGGCTCCAGGCCCTCTACCAGTCATGAACCCGGCATTGCGACTGCCGTCCGGCATGACGGGGACCAGCCTGTTGCTGCTGGCCCTGGCCTTGCTGTGCCTGCCTTTTGCCGACCTTCAGGTAAGCACCGTCGATCCCTGGCTGGAGCTGGGCCGCCTTGGCCTTGGCCTGGTCAGCCCCCAGCTGCCCCATCTCCAGACCCTGCTCGAGGCCCTGGCCAATACCCTGGCCTTTGCCTTCCAGGGGGTGGCCCTCGGCTCCCTTCTTGGCCTGGGGCTCGCCACCGGCTATGGCCGGGCCTGGGTACGGCGCCTGGCCGCCGTGCTGCGCGCCATCCACGAGTTGTTCTGGGCATTACTGTTCATCCAGGTGCTGGGCCTCTCCCCCCTGGCCGGGGTGCTGGCCATAGCCCTGCCCTACATGGGTACCTTCGCCAAGGTGTTCGGGGAGATGTTCGAAGAGCAGGATCCAGGCCCCCATCAGGCCCTGCCCCCCGGCACCCCGGCCCTGGGGCGCTTTTGCTTCGTGACCCTGCCCCAATGCTTCGGATCCATGGCCATCTATTGCCGCTACCGCCTGGAGTGCGCCATCCGCAGCGCCACAGTGCTGGGCTTCATCGGCCTGCCGACCCTCGGCTACCACCTGGAGAGCCTGCTGCGCCAAGGCTATTACGCCGAGGCGGCCCCCTACTGCTACGCCCTGCTGGCGCTCATCGTCAGCCTCAAGTGGTGGCTGCGCCGGCCCCTGGTGCCCCTTTACCTGCTGGCCGCCGTGCTCTGGCTGCCGCCGGTGGCCAGCGTCGACTGGGCCCTGGCCAAGCAGTTCCTGACTCATGACCTGGTGCCGGCGCCGCTGCGCGGTGACGGCGCCCTTTGGCCCTGGCTGGCGAGCCTGGGCCGAGAGGAATTGCTGCCCGGTTTGGTCAACACCCTGGTGCTGGCGCTGCTGGCCCTGGCGGTGACGGGCCTCCTGACCCTGGGCTGGTTCCCCGGCATCAGCCGCCTCTTCGGCAACCGCCTGACCCGGGGCCTGTCCCACCTGGCGCTGGTGCTGATGCGCTCCACGCCGGAGTACCTGCTGGCCTTTATCGGGGTACTGCTGTGGGGGCCCAGCATGCTGCCGGCCATCATGGCCCTGGCCCTGCACAACGGCGGCATCATCGCCCACCTGGTGGGCCACCATGCCGACCTGCTGGAGCTGCGCGAGGACGCCCCCAAGGGCCTCAACCGCTACTTCTTCGAGGTGCTGCCCAGGCTCTACCGCACCTTCCTGGCCTACAGCCTCTACCGCTTCGAGACCCTGGTGCGGGAGACCGCCATCCTCGGCATGCTGGGCATTCCCACCCTGGGGTTCTTCATCGACTCGGCCTTCTCAGAGTTCCGCTTCGACCGGGCCCTGGTGCTGTTGGCAGCCACGGCCCTGCTCAACATCGCCATAGACGCGGCCGCCAGGCGGCTGCGCCAACGGCTGCACCTAGGGGGCCGGGCCGCCCTGCTATGAGCCGTCTGCCCGGCGGCCGAGGATGGCGTTGCCGGTGGCGGTGCCTATGGCGACGTCCCGGTGCACGTTCTCGAGCGGCTGCACATGGGGGTCACGGCCCTTGCTGAAGCTCTGCTCCTCCACTAGGGCCCTGTAGGCCTTGTTGAGGCTGAGCGCCCGCTCCTTGCTGGGCACCAGGAACAGGGAGATGTCGCGGCTCATCTTGTCCAGCATCTCCTGATCCGGGCGGCCGGTGGCCGTCAGGAAGCGGCGGCGCAGCTCAAGGTTGCCGCGGAACTCGTCCCCCCAGCCGTCGTTGGCCGCCAGGTAGGTGCGGTACTCAAGGCGGCCGTCGGCCATCCTGGGCTCGGGCACATCCTTGAAGGCGTCCGCCACCTGGCTCCAGTGGTACCAACCGTCCTGGGGGCTGCCGGCCCCAAACTTGCGGGGAAAGGCGAAGGTGCCGTCGGTAGTGGCGCTGATGCCTGTGTGGCAGCCCATGCAGGCCAGGTTTTCCTCGAAACTCTGGGGCCTTAGCGCGCCCTTGGCGTCTTCGATAAAGCCCTGGTAGACCCAGCCCAGGGCGCCGTTGATGCCCTGTTCGGCATTGCCCCTGAAGGTGCGCAGCCGGTCCGGGAAGTCGTGGGTGGCCTTGACCTCGCTGATGGCGGCGTTGGAGAGCTGGGCGTAGTTGTTCCAGCTCAGCTTGCGGCTGTAGCGCAGTTCCTTAAGGCGGGCCGAGAGCCGCAGGCGGCCCTCTTGGTCAAAGTCCAGATAGCGCACCGTGTGCACAAACTCGGTGCCCACGGGGTAGAGGCCGGCCGCCATCTTGACCTTGCCCTGGTCCTGCAGCTTGCCGGCCAGGCCCAGGTAATGCATCTGCCGGCCCTGGTTGGGGGCCCAGTCATAGGTGACCCGGGTGGCGGTGCCCAGCTCACCGTCCTTGTCGAGATCCAGCCCCAGGACCTTCTCGTCCACCGGCGCTATGGGGATGTCCTGCTCCTTTATCATCG
Organism: Gallaecimonas kandeliae; assembly: GCF_030450055.1. Classification (NCBI taxonomy): domain Bacteria; kingdom Pseudomonadati; phylum Pseudomonadota; class Gammaproteobacteria; order Enterobacterales; family Gallaecimonadaceae; genus Gallaecimonas; species Gallaecimonas kandeliae. The sequence goes on along the minus strand of NZ_CP118480.1, from coordinate 971,120 downwards.
CCTCCAGCACCGCCAGGTTGAGGCGGTAGAGGGCCAGATCCTCGTTGCCGTTCACATCCTCCCGGAAGGCCTTGGGCAGGCGGATCAACACGTCGTCGGTGGCGCCGTTGGTGGGAGCGAAAGCGCCCAGGAAGGGGTAATAGCCGAAGGCCCGCCAGCCGGTGGCCTTACCGTCCGGGCGCCGGTCGAAGCCCTGGTCGTCGAAGTGGAAGGCCACGTCCGGCAGGTAGCCGTCCCAGCGGCCGTTGCCGTTGAAGTCCCACTCGGCCGGCAGCGCCTTGAGCTTGTCGGCCAGCAGGTTGCCGCCCTTGCCGTCGTGGTAGTTGTCGGTGCGGACATAGGCGAGGATGGCGGCGTCGCTCTGGGCCGCCACCGCCTTGGAAAAGTCGCGAAAGAGGTTGTCCCAGTGGTTGTGCTGGGTGTAGTCGCGCAGCGCATAGCTGGCCTGCAGGTCGCGGTCTTCGATGAAGTTGGGCCTTTTGGGGCCTATATGGCAGGCGAAGCAGGGGTTGGCGCTCTTGTGGGGGGCCAGATCTGTCTTGGTGTAGCACTGGGGCGGCAGGTAGGCCGCCTCGTTGTCCAGGCGCTTGTCGGTCACCAACACCTCGGCCCCGGCGCCGAAGGCCAGGGCCCCCAGCAGCCAAAATACGTGTTTGGTCATGGGCTTCCCATAATCAAAAAGGGAGGAAGGCTGGCGCCTTCCTCCCGGGGCTGTTCAGGCGGCGCTTACTGTGCGCTGCCCACCTTGAAGCGGAAGGGACCCAGGTAGCCCACCTCGGACTGCTTGGCGGCCTCGTCGGCCTGCTGGTCCACCAGCGGGTGCTGGGACACGGCCACCAGGTAGCCGAAGCCGCCCACGTCCTTGTGCCAGAAGGCGGAGGTGGTCTCGGCGTCCAGGGGCACCGTCAGCAGGCGGGTCAGGGACTTGGTCTTGAGATCATAGGACCAGATCATGTTGTTCTGGTGGTAGCCGGTGTCCTCGCCGATGACCAGGGAATTGGACTCGGGCAGGTAGGTGAGGTTGTCGGGGCTGGCCAGGCCGTCCAGGTCGCAGCTGTTGCCCTCGAAGGCGGTGCCGCTGTAGTCCATGGAGCGGCCCATCAGCATGCCGGACATGTCCTTGGCCACAAAGTCGGAGCCGATGTCGGCGTTCTTGCCGACATTGAGCTCGTAGACGCCGCCACAGCGCACGGCGTTGAGCTTCATGTCGTTGTAGCCGCCCTTGTCGTAGGCGCTGGAGGCCTTGCCGTTCTTGGCGAAGTCTTCCATGCCGCGGGTGATCTCGGACATGGCCACATACAGCTTGCCGTCGTGGGCGTTGAAGGTGATGCCCTCTTCCTTGCGGAACTCGGTGGTCGCCCCCTGGAGGGCGGCCCAGCGGCGGGTCTCGAGGCGCGAGGCGATGAGTTCGTCGGCCGCGTCCACCTTGCCGTCCTCGTTGATGTCCTTGAGCGCCAGGCATTCCTGGCCGGCGGAGGCGTTGATGGACTGGAAGCCGGGGCCGCAGTCGAAGCTGCCGTCGCCCAGATCGGTGCCGGCCTTGGTGTCGAAGATGTCGGAGAACTTGAGATCCTTGGCGACCCATTCGCGGACGCTGGCGTCGTCGCTGTGGCCAAGGCTTATCCATTCCAGATCGGCCACGCCGCCGTTCTCGGCAGAGCGCTGGTGCCACTTGGCACCGTAGAGGGTACCGGCGGAGAGATCGCCGGCCTTGTCGGCCACGAACATGAAGAAGCCGACGTTGGCGCCGTCGTCGGAGAGGTAGACGGTGCGCTCGTCTGGCATCACGTAGGACAGCTCGTGGGACATGCGGCCCATGGCGTAGTGCTTGGTGTAGTTGGCCTTGCCGTCGCTGCCGATGGTCACTTCCGGGGTCCAGCCGTAGTAGTAGGGGTTGGCCTTGGTGGCGTCGCCCCAGTACTTGGCCGTTTCGTCGAAGTAGCTGTCGCCGGTCAGGCCGGTGTTGGCGTCGCGGTGCTCTTCCACGTAGCGGGCGTCGGGCTCGTATTCCTCGGAGGAGAGGTGGGATTCCCAGGGAGTGGTCATGCCGGCGCAGTGGACCCAGCCGCCGAACTGGTCCTTCTGGCTGATGAACTGCAGGGTGCCTTCAACCGGGGTCAGGGCGCCGGTTTCGCTCTGCTTGAGCTCGGTGGCGTACATGGCGCCGACGGCGCACTCGAACTGGGACACCATGTAGATCTTGCCGTTCTTCTGCAGGATGGAGGTGTTGTCCAGGCCGCTGCCTTCGCCGGCGTTGGTGCCGTTACAGAGGTAGTTGGAACCGTCCTCGAAGTGGATGGGGGCGTCGTTCTTGTCCTTGACCAGGCCGAACACTTCCTTGGTCACCGGATCCTGGTGGCCTGTGGCCATCAGCGGCTGGTAGCCGACCTGCTGGTCGACGCCGTTGATGTTGGCCTGGGCTATGGCACGCACCACCAGCTTGTCGGCCTCGCTGGTGGGCACTTCCACACCGCTGAAGCTGACGTTGGTGTAGGCCGGCGGCGGCGCAGGAGCGGGATCGGTGTTGTCGGCGCTGCTGCTGTTGTTGGAGTCGTTGCAAGCGGTCATTCCCAAAAGCACCGCCAGGGCGACAGGTGCAAACTTCCAGTTGTTAGGGGTCATCTTGGTTCCTCTAGGACCTTGGTTGCTTAAGGCGCCCTTAAGCTAGAGGGAGTAGGTGACTGCAGCGTGACTGGCAGGTGACAGGGAAATAACAGCGGTTTAGAGGAAGAGGGCCCGCAGCATGGCAAAGGCCAGCACCAGTATGCTGATCACCACGGGATAGAGGATATAGGTATCGTCGGTGCGGCGGCTGCGGCGGATCACCAGCTGGCTGAGCAGCAGGTTGTAGCAGACCAGCAGCAGCGGTACCGCCAGCGCCGCCACGGTGCCGAGGCGGCTGGCCATCAGGGCATAGCCGGTGACCAGCAGCAGGTTGGCCAGGATCAGGTAAAGCACCAGCTTCTGCACGCCGTTGACCCGCCTTGGTGCCGTCTTTGCCATCTGTTCGCCCTTGTTTCGCTCTACCTCCTATAGGCGACCAGGGACGGCAGGAAGCTTTAATGGCAAACCAAAATTTTAACGAATGATCTATGCCTATCGGGTTACGGGGGCATTGGCCTCGGCGGCGTCGCTGGCCTGGGTCACGGCGTTGCCGGGCTGGCTGCGGTCGAAGATGGCCAGCAGGGCGGCCTGGGCCTGCTTGGTGAGCAGCAGTATCTCGATGCGGCGGTTGGCGCTGGCTTCGGGGTGGTCCTTGTCGGACAGGGTACGGTCCGACATGGCACTGACCTGCAGCACCCTGTCCTTGGGCATGCCGCCCGCCTCCAGCACCCGCCGGGCCAGCAGGGCCCGGCCACCGGACAGCTCCCAGTTGCTGTACTGCTGGCCCTGGTAGGGCACGGCGTCGGTGTGGCCGGACAGCACCAGGCCGTTCTTGACGTGTTGGAACACCGGCGCCAGGGCCATCAGCAGGTCCTCAAAAAAAGGATTCATCTTGACGCTGCCGCGGGCGAACATCTGGCGCTCGTTGTCGTCCTGGATGCTGATCCGTAGCCCCTGGGGCACCACTTCCACGTCCAGGTTGTCGCTGGCGGTGAGCTGCCTGGCCATGGCCTTGACCACCTTGGCCAGCAGCGCCAGGGACTGGGGGGACTCAAACTGGCCGTCCAGCACCGAATCCAGCTTGGGCCCCAGGCCCTTGCCGGGCTCGCGGTCGCCCTTGGGCACCTGGCTGTTCAGCGCGATGCCCGCCTTGCGATCGCCGCTGGTCAGCAGTTGGGCGGCGATGCGCTCCACCACCGCCGGCTCCCCTTCGAGATCGATGGGATAAGGGCTGTTGGCCAGATCGAAGGGGTTGTGGGACTTGTCGAACACCGAGTAATTGCGCAGGCTCTCCGCCACCACCTTGCGATCCTTCTCCTGGGTCACGGCCAGCAGCCAGAGCACCAGGAACAGCGACATCAGCGCCAAGGTGAAGTCGGCGAAGGCCACCTTCCAGGCGCCGCCACTAACCACGTCATGGCTGGCGCGCCGGCTCTGGCGCTTGATGATGACAGGATCGTTCGAGCGCATCAGGCCGCCTCTTTATCCAGCCACTTCTCGACTGTGGCAAAGCTCGGTTTGATGTCCATCTCCAGCACCCGCCGGCCGGCGTCTACGGCCAAGAGCGGCGACTTGCCGGCCACATGGGCGGTGAGTATGGCCTTGACGCATTCCATGCCGGAGATCTTGCGGCCCACCAGCTCCGCCATGGCCGAACCGGCCGGCTCGAACAGGCAGTAACAGCCGAAGATGCCGATAAAGGTGCCCACCAGGGCCGCCGCCACATGCACGCCTATGTCGGCCAGGGGGCCGTCCAGGTGCTGCATGGTGATGATGATGCCGCCCACCGCCGCCAGTATGCCGAAGCCGGGCATGGCCTCGCCGGCCCTGTGCAGGGCCTTGGAGGGTTTGAGCAGATCGTCTTCCACCGCCAAGATCTCCTGTTCCAGCAGGGCCTCGAATTCGTGGGCCGAGGCCTTGCCCATGGCCAGCATGCGCAGGTTGTCGGCGATAAAGTTGACCAGTATGGGTTCCTTCAGCACCAATGGATAGGCGGCGAACAGCGAGCTCTGGTAGGGGGCTTCCACGTGCTCGTCCAGGATCTTGAGGCCCTTCTGGCGCACCTCGTCCAGCAGGCGGTGCAGCAGCATCAGCAGTTCACGGGCCCGGTCGGCGTCTCCCCTGCGGCTGGCCAAGATGCCGCGTAGCTGGCGCCAGCACTGCTTGAGCACCACAGTGGAGTTGCCGATGACCATGGAGCCGATGGCGGCGCCGAGGATGACCACCATCTCCGCCGGCTGCCAGAGGGCGATGAGCTTGCCCTTGGCCAGGATGAAGCCGCCGAAGACGCAGAGTGAAACCAGGAAGATACCGAGCAGTTTTTGCATGGATTCAATGCCTCTCGATCAGCTTGTTGAGGTTGGCCAGGCACTCCTTGTGGAGCTGGCAGACCCGGGATTCGGTGAGTCCAAGCACCTGGGCGATTTCCTTCATGTTCATGTCGTGCTGGTAGTAGAGGACCAGCAGCAGTTGTTCGCGCTGCTTGAGGCTGCCCAGCATCTTGGCCAGGGTGCGTTTGAGTTCGAACTCACCCATGCCGCCGCCGCCCGGCTCCAGGCCCTTGGTCAGCCAGTCCTCCAGGCACTGCATCTCCTCGGCCTGGTTGGCATAGACCAGCTCCCGCACCTCGGGAAGGCTGATGCCCATCTCCTCGGCCAGTTCCTGGTCGCTGGGGGCCCGGCCCAGGCGGTTGTAGAGCTTGCGGTGGTGGTGATTGAGGTCGTGGGCGGCCTGGCGCACCTGGCGGGGGCGCCAGTCCTGGCGGCGCAGCTCGTCGAGGATGGCGCCGCGGATGCGTTTGAAGGCAAAGCTCTCAAAGGCCTGGTCCGGTTCGCCGTAGCGGCGGATGGCCTCCAGCAGCCCCATCAGCCCCACCTGTTCGAAGTCTTCCTGGTTGAAGGCGGCGCTGACCTGGCTGCGCAGGTGGGCACAGGCCCTTTTCACCAGGTGGGCGTAGCGGCGCAGCAGCTGCGCTTCGTCGTTGGCGTTGCACTGGTAGGCCCCGTCCAGGCTGTCGCTGCAATATGCTTCCATGGCCCCTCCTACTGGATCACCACTTTGGTGAGCAGCACTTCGTCCACCGCCAACTGGTAGCCGTAGCTGTCCACCGTCTGCTTGAGCCTGTCCTTGAGGGCCAGCTGCAGCTTGCTCAGATCCTTGATCTCCTCCCTGACCTCCTGGTACTTGCGGGTGGAGAAGTACTGCAGCAGGGCGTTGCGGATCACCGGCTGCAGCTCCTTGCTCTGCTCCGGCATGCGCGGGTCATGGCTGACCAGGGCCAGCTCCAGCATCATGTAGTGCTGCACCTCGTCACCGGCCAGGCTGATCACGAACTTGTCCAGGGGCTGGAACAGGGGCTTCTCGCTCATCACCAGCGGGGGTGGGGGCGGATCGGCGAACCAGGCCTTGGGGTTGATGAGGCCGCTGACCCAGCCGTAGCCGAAGGCACTGCCGGCCACCAGCAGCACCGCCAGGACCAGCAGCCAGGACCAGCGCTTGCGGCGCGGGCTCTTTTCCTTGGTTTTCTCAGACAAGGGGCTCTCCTCTTATGCCAGGGCGCTGACCCAGCCCTCGGCCGGGCGCGACAGCGCTGCTTGTTGTTCCGCCTCTGGGGCGGGGGCCGCGGCCGCTATGGCCTCGACTTGGATAGGGGTTTGCGGGCGACTGTCGCCACTGCCCTGCTGGCCCACCGACACCTCCACCTGGGAACCAAAGCCCTGCACCAGGTCCAGGCGCAGCCGGTCCAGCTGCTGGGTCAGGGCATCGCGGACCTGGGGGTGGCTGGCCTGGAGCTGGACGCTGAGGCGGTCGCCGTCCAGGCGCACCGTCATCTCCACCCGGCCAAGATCAGGGGGATCCAGGCGGACCCGGGCTTCCTTGATCTGCTGGTGCAGCTGCAATTGCAGGCGGTCGCCAAGGGCCGCCATCAGGTCTTGCTGCCATTGGCCCTGGGCCGTCGCCACCTTGACCGGCGCCCATTCGGGCAACGGCTGGAGGCTGGCCTGGGCCGGGGCATTGGCAAGGGCCGTGGCGGCTGGCTCGACCTTGGCCGCCGCGCTCGGCAGCACCGTTTTCAGCGCCAGCGGCAGATCCAGCTCCTTGAGCTGGACTTGGGCCTGGCCCTTGAGTGGGGCCGCATCGCCTTGCCCCGCCGTGGCCTTGGCCAGGGCGCTAAGGGCCTGGGATGGCTCCTGGGGGTCGGACGTCCTGACCTTGGCTTCAGGCTGGGGGGCCTGGGGCGCCAGGACCGGCAGGGGCTGAACCTCGGTTTTGGCGTCTGCCTGGTCATGCCCTTGCTGCTCTGGCGCCTTGGCTTTGCTGTCCTGGCCGGCCAGGGCCTTGGCATGACGCAACCGCCAGCCCTGGTCCAGGGAAGGGACTGCCGCCTGGGCCGCCAGAGGCTCGGCGGGATCCTTGGCGCGGCTCGCCAAAGACGGCCTGGGCTGCGGCGCCTGGGACTGAACCTGGGCTTGCACCTGGGCCTGCGGTTCAGTCGCCTTCGCGGCCTGGGAGGCATCTGCGGCCGGCGGCTGAGCCGAGCCTGGCTGGGCCTGCACCTCGGCTTGGGGCTGGGGCTGCTGGCCGAAATGGGGATGCTCCTTGCCGAGCTGGGCCAGGCGCTGGGCAAAGCCCTGTACCGGCTGGGACTGCTGGGCGCCCTGCCCCTTGGCGGGCTGGGCTTCGGCCTTGGCGGCCTGGGGCTGCCTGGGCGCCAAGGCGGCGCCGCTCAGCCGGGTGACGGGCGGCTGCGCCTTCATCCCATCTCCTCCATCTGGTGGTAGGCCCGCATTCCTTCTTGGTTGTCCCTGTGCTTGGCCAGCTGCTGCTCCAGGCGCGCCTGGTGCTGGAGGGCCTGGGCCAGCACCTGGCCATGGACCAGTTGCAGGGCCACCAGGGCCTGGGCCAACTCTGCCGGTGCCGGCTTAAGAGCGGCCAACAGCGCCGCCACCTGGCGGTCCTGCTCGGCCACCTGGGCCCAGCGGCCGGCTGCGGCGCTGGCCTTGAGCTCACGAGCCAGGTTGTCTAACTGCACTTTCAGCTGTGTGGTCACTGTGTCAGGGCCCGGTTTGGCGTTTCGTCTGAAAGCCTTTTTGCAAATGACAAGCCAGCTTTAAATCCGTTTAAAATCAACAAATTGAAGCAAAGCCATCGCCTAAGCGGAAGCCCCTTTTCCGCCCTGCGGAAGCCCGAGGGAAGCCAGGGGGAAGCGGAAAAAACAAGGCCGCCCTAAGGCGGCCTGAGAGTATGAGCGCCAAAAGCCTTGGGCCCTTGGCGGTGCAGCCGGTCAGGCGGCCGCCAGGGCCTGCCAGCCGTCCTTGAGGTCGGTCATCACCTGGCGGACTATGGCCAGGCCGCTGGTGTCGTTGTTCAGGCTCACCTCGAACAGCTGGCGGCCGCAGTAGTCGTAGAGGCGATGCAGATCATCGGCGACGGCGCCGCCCTTCTCCCTGTCCAGGGCGGTGTCCAGGCCAGAGAGGATGTCCAGGCACTTGGTGACGGCGCGGCCCTTGCGCTCGAACTGCTTGGCCTGGATATGGCCTTCCACCCGGGAAAGCTCGTCGAGGAAGCCCTCGATGAGCATCAGCACCAGGTGGTGCGGATCGGCGGCGGCGGCGCGGGCTTCCAGCTGGGTGTGCTGGTAGGCGTCGAGACCGGATTCCTCAAACATGGCAACTCCTTAGATTTTTCAGAACAGGCTGGAGGTCTGCTGCATCTGCGAGACCAGGGTCTGCATCTGGGTGAACTGGCTGACGTAACGGTTGTAGAGGCCTTCCATGCGCTGGTCGAACTGGTCCATGCGGTCGCTCAGGCGGTCCAGGTTGGCCTGGGCGCTCTTGGCGCTGGCCTTGAGCACAGAAGTGTCGTCCTTGACGTAACGGTCCAGCACAGTGTTGAGCTGGGCCATCATGCCATTGGTGCCGCCCAGCACCTGGTTGAGGCCGTCGGGGTTGGCCGCCAGGTAGTCGTCGAGCTTGCTGTCGTCCAGGCTGAACTTGCCGTACTGGTCGGTCTTCAGGCCCATCTGGCCCAGGTTGAGGCCGTTGAAGAGACCGCGCATCTGGCTCTGGAGCATGCGGGCCGTGCCGTCACCGGCCAGCACCGGGATCTGGTCGCCGTCGGCGGTGCTGTATTTCTTGAGCTGGTCGATGAGGGCGTTGTAGCCGTCGACAAAGTCCTGCAGCTGCTTCTTGGTGGCGTCGGTGTCGCGGCCGACGGTGATGGTGGTGGTGTCGGTGGCGTTGGCGTGGACCTGGGTCAGGTTGATGGTCAGGCCGTCGATGACGTTGTTCAGGGTGTTGGAAGCCGAGTTGATGGTCAGGGACTGGTTGGCCCCCATCTGCACTATGGCGTCCTGGGCTGTGCTCAACTGGGTCTTGGCGGCGATGGCGCTGTCGAGGCTGGCCATGGCCGGGTCGCCGTTGGTGCTGATCGACAAGGTATTGGCGGCCCCTGTCTGCTCGGCAGTGAGCAGGAACTTGACGGCGCCGCCGGTGCGCACCAGGGTCGCCTTGACGCCGCTGTTGTCGGCGGCGTTGTTGATGGCGTCACGCAGGTCGCTGATGGTGGCGCCGGCCGGCAGCGTGCTCATGTCGATGCTGAAGCTGTTGCTGCCGACGCCCAGGGTCAGGATGCCGCTGGTGGGAGCCGGATCGGTGTCGGAGGCGAAATCCAGGGCGTACTGGTCGGCGGCCGCCAGCTGCTGCACATGGAACTGGTACTGGCCGGGGGTGGCGCTGGTGCTGGCGGTGACGCTGACATGGCTGTCGTCGGACGCCGTGACCCCGAAGGCCTCGAAGCTGTCGCTGGTCTTGAGCTTGGCCAGGACGTCCTGGAAGCTGCTGATCTGGCTGGAAATGGCGTTGAAGGCCTTGAGCCGGCTCTGGTAATAGGTCTGCTGCGTGGAAAAGTACTGATCCATGGGCGCCCTGTCCGCAGCTACGTACTGGGAGGCCAGGCTTCTTACGTCAAAGCTGTTGTCGATGGTTGCCATCTTCGCATCCTATTCCAGAACCAAAAAAGCCCCCGCCAGGCGGGGGCCCAAAACTGCTTAGCGCAGCAGGGAGGTGACCAGGCCAGACATCTGGTTGGCGTTGCTGAGCACGGACATGCCGGTCTGCATCAGCAGCTGTTGCTTGGTCATGTTGGAGGTTTCTTTGGCGAAGTCGGCATCCATGATGCGGCCCTTGGCGGCTTCGGTGTTCTGGCTGATGGTGGCCAGGTTGTTGATGGTGTGGTCCAGGCGGTTGATGTTGGCACCGAACTTGGCACGGGCGGCACCGACGCTGCTGATCAGGGTGTCCAGGTTGCCCATGGCGGTGGTGGCGTTGGCCTGGGTGTCGATGGTGCCGGCGGCGCCGTAAGCGGTGGTGACGGCGCCGATCTCGGCGGAGGCGTCAAAGGCCAGGGTGTCGGAAGTGCTGGCACCGATCTGGAAGGTTACGGCGCTGGCCAGCTTGCCGCCTTCGAGCAGCTTGGAGCCGCCGTAGGTGGTGTTCTGCATGATACGGGTCACTTCGGCCTTGAGCTCGCCGTACTCGGAGTTCAGGGCAGTGTTGTCGGCAGTGGTGTTGGTGCCGTTGGCAGCCTGGGTGGCCAGGTCCTTCATGCGGAAGGCGATGCTGGACAGTTCGTCCAGGGAGCCGTCAGCGGTCTGCAGCATGGAGATGGCGTCTTGGGAGTTGCGCTGGGCAACGGCCATGCCACGGGTCTGGGCGGTCAGACGGTTGGCGATCTGCAGGCCGGCGGCGTCGTCGGCTGAGCTGTTGATGCGCAGGCCGGTGCCCAGGCGCTGCATGGCGGTGGAGAGCATGTTGTTGTTCTTGCTCAGGGTGTTCTGGGTGACCAGGGACGCAAAGTTAGTATGGATGGAAAGGGACATGGTCTTTCTCCTGAAATTTAACGCCGCCTTTGCGGCCATTGTTGTTCACCAACAAATAGGCGGCGGGGTTCTTGGGAAAATGAAGGGAGAAAAACAAAAAAGTTTTAAAAGCGGCGAAAATGCAAGGAACAGGCGGCCTTCAGCGGGAAAGCAGCGACACTACCGTCTGGCGGGAGACATTGGCCTGGGTCAGCAGGGCCCCCAGTTGCAGGCTGAAATCGCTGTCGCGCAGGCTGGCCTTGAGGGACTGGCCCAGCTCCTCGGGGGACTGGCCAAAGGCCTGGACCTCGGCCCGCAATGCCGCCAGCCGACCCATCAGCTGCTGGCGCTCGGCCTGCAAGGCCCGCCTGTGCTGCTCCAAGGCCGCCAGCAGGGCCCGCAGGCGGCTGCGCTCTGCGTCCAGGCCGCCGGCATCCAGGCCCTGGGCCAGCTGCTCCAGGCTGTCGGGCTGGGGATCGAGGCGGATGGGCACAGGGTTGCCGGCCGGCACCCTGACCCCCTGGCCCTGGAAAGACCAGGGGTTTTGCAGCAGGGCCGGCCGGCCCGTGAGCTGCAAGCGGCCCTGGCTGTCGAGGCTGGCCGTGATGCCCTGGCGGGCCAACTGCGGCGCCAGTTCGGCCAGGGCCCGGCCCTGGCTGGCCTGGGCGGCCAGTCGCAACGACAGGGAGGCGCCGTTGGGTAGCTGGATCTGGATGTTCTCGGCCTGGGGCCTGGGGCCCAGCAGATCGACCCTGGTCAGCAGCGCCGTTGTATCACCAGCCCTGGCCCTGGGGGCCAGGGTGCTGTCCAGGCGCCCTTCCCTGGCGATGTCGTCCCGCAGGGAGCGCACCTGGGCGGCCAGCTGCTGCCCCTTGGCCTGGGCACTGCCCTGGCCGGCCGCCGGCTGCTCCAGCTGGCGGGCCAGGGCCAGCAGTTGGCGGTAGTTCTGCACCAGGCTCTGCTCTGTGGCCTGGAGCCGGGACAGCTTGCCCTGGGCCTCGCTCATCAGCGCCCATTGACCGTGGCGCTGCACCTTGAGGCCTATGGCCTGGCTGGGGGCAGCGCCCTGGCTCTGGGCCGCGCCCTGAGCCTTGGACAAGGCCACCTGGGCCTGGCCGCGGCTGATGGGCGGGCTCGGCTGGCGCTGGGTTTCGCTGGTGCCCAGTGGGCTCAGGGGGTTCATCAGAGGTAATCGAACAGGCTCAGCTGGCTGAGCTGGCTATAGGTCTTCTGGGTGGCGGTCAGGGTCAACTGGATCTGGTTGACCTTGTCGGCCGCCGCGGCGTAATCGAGATCCTGGATCTGCCCTATCACCTTGTCGTTGGCGAGACCCAGGTCCTGCTGGGCCGTATCCAGGCTGTGCAGGCTGGACAGGCGGCCGCCGATGTCGGTCAGGCTGCGGTTGATGCCAGTGATGGCACCGTCGATGCGGCCCAACATGGCGGCCCCGCTGGCAGAGACAGATGCCCCCGGGGTCTGGAGCTGCTGGATGAAGCCGTCCAGGTCGGCGAAGAAGTTGTTGCCGCCGGCGAAGTAGATGTTTTGCACCGTCTCGTTGGCGTCCATGCTGACGCCCTTGGCCACCTGTACCTGGCGGCCCAGGCTGTCGCCCTGGTAGACCAGGGTGCCGCTGCCGTTGTCCACCAGGGGCGGCTTGTCCACCTGGCTGCCGCCGAAGAGGTAGTGGCCCTCTTCGTCCTGGGCGTTGGCGAAATCCAGCAAGGTGTCCCTCAGGCTTTGCAGCTCACCGGCATAGGCCAGGCGGTCGGCGTCGGTGGCGGCGCCGTTGGTGCCGGACAGGGTCAGGTCCTGGACCCTCAGCATCACCTGGTAGCTCGAATCCAGGTAGCTCTCCGCCTTTTCCAGGCGGCTGCTGACGTTGCCGATATTGGTGCGGTACTGGTCCAGGCTGCCCTGCTCGCTCTTGAGCCCCAGCAGGGTGACTGTGCCCAGCGGATCGTCCGACGGCTTGGTGATCCGGTAACCGGAGCTCATCTGCTCCATGACCTTGGCGTACTCGGTGCCCTGGCGATCCAGGCCCTTGAGCACGTATTGGCCGAGTTGTGCGCTGCTGACCCGCATCAGAACATCCCCATCAAGGTGTGGAAGAGATCATCGGCGGCGGTGATGACCTTGGCGTTGGCCTGGTAGGCCTGCATGTACTGCATCAGGCTGGCCGCTTCTTCGTCGCGGTTGACGCCGCTGACGTTGTCGCGCTGGGCCTGGGCGTCCTGCTGCAGGCTGGCGCTGGCGCTGGCGGTGGCTTGGGCCTGGCCGCTCTTGACCGCCAGGTCCCCCACCAGTTGGCTGTAGCCGTCGTAGAAGCCGGGCTTCATGTCCACCAGGGCCAGCAGGTTGCTGTTGTCACCGCTGCCGCCGACAGGATTGCCGCTGCCGTCGTTGCCGACGAAGGCGAGCTGTTCCGGGGTTATGCCGCTCAGGGCCAGGGTGCCGGCGGGGTTGGCCGGATCATAGGTGAACAGGGCCTGGCCGGGGTTGCCGCTGAGGTCGAAACCCTGTTGCAACTGGCCGTTCATCTGGTCGGCGATGGCCTGGGCCTGGCTGTTGAGGCTGGTGCGCAGCCCGGCCAGTTGGCCCGTCTTGTAATCGCGGTTGGCCCCCAGGGAGCCGCCCACCTTCAGCAGTTGGAAGCTCTGCTTGCCCAGCTCCAGGCTGATGTCGTCGCCGCTGCGGCTCAGGGTAGCGGCATGGGCCCCCAATACCAGGGGCTGGCCGCTGGCCAGACTCAGGCTCAAGGTGCCGTCTGCCTGGCGCTGGGTCTTGAGGCTGACCTGCTTGGCCAGCCCCGAGACCAGCTGGTCCCGCTGGTCTTCCAAGGCCGCCGTGTTACCGCCCTTGGCCTGGACATCCACTATGGCCTGGTTGAGCTTGGCGACGCCGGCCGCCTGGGTGTTGATGTTGGCCAGCATGGCGTCGGCCTGCTCGTCCAGCTGCTTTTCCTGGAGATCCAGGTTGCTGGAGAGCTGGTTGAAACGCCCGGCCAGGGCCTGGGCCGTGGCAATGACTTGCTGGCGCGGCGCTATGGACTGGGGGCTGGCAGTGGCCGCCGACAAGGCCGAAAAGAGGCCGTCCAGGCCGCCGTTGATGCTGAGTTCGTCGCTGCCGAACAGGGCCTCGGCCTGGCCGATAAGGGTCTGGAACTGGTCGTCGTAGCCGTTCTGGGTGTTGGCCCGCCACAGGGCGGCGGTGAGGTAACCGTCGCTGACTCGCCTCAGGCTCTGCACCTCGACGCCGTTGCCGGCCTCCAGGGTGCCGAAGCCGCCGCCGCTGCGGGCCACCAGCAAGGCCTGCTGGCGGCTGTAGCCGGGGGTGTTGAGGTTGGCGATGTTCTGGCTGGCCGCGTTCATGGCGTACTGGGACGCCTGCAGGCCGGACAGGGCGTTGTTCAACAGACTCATGCTTTACCCGTTCTGTTAAGGGGCTGGCGAAGCGCCGCCGTTCCTACAGGGTGAGAAGCGACAGCTTCGGGCTTTTCCTTTAGCTCCTCTGCCGCCAGGCCACCCCATTGGCGGCTGATGGCATCGGCCAGCCCCAGGTTGGCGCGGCTGGAGACATCCTTGCTCAACTGGCCGTCGGCCATGGCCTGGTAGAACTGCTGCTGGCGGCTGTTGAAGAGGTTGTCCTCGTCGGCCAGGGCCTGGGAGGCCTGGCGCATGTTCTTGAGCACCATCTGCAGGAACATGGCTTCGAACTCGCCGGCGGCGGCCTTGAGCCCCTCTGGGCCCTTGAGGCTCCTGAGCCGGCTGCTGTCCTGGTAGAAACCGCCCTGGGCGGCCTGGATAGCGTCCATTTCCGTTCTCCTTAAATGACCACCAGGTCCCCTTCCAAGGCGCCTGCTTCGTCGAGGGCCTGGAGGATCGACATGATGTCCCCGGGGGAGGCCCCCAGGCTGTTCACCGCCTGCACTATGGTCTCCAGGGAGGTGCCGTCGGGCCAGACGAACATGTTGGGCCTCTCCTGGTTGACGTTGATCTTGGAATTGGGGGTCACCACGGTGCGCCCGTTGTTGCTGGACTTGTAGCCGCCGCCGTTGGGCTGGGAGACGTTGTAGTCCTCGGTGATGGTCACCGTCAGGCTGCCGTGGGTGACGGCGGCCTTGTGGACCTTGACGTCCTGGCCCATGACGACGGTGCCGGTACGGCTGTTGAACACCACCCTTGGACGCTGGCGGCCCATCTGAACCTGGATGTCCTGGAGCATGGACATGAACACCACCCGTTGCTCCTTGTCCATGGGGGCCCGCACCAGGATGCGGCCGGCGTTCTGGGCGGCGGCCACCTGGGGGCCGAATACCTTGTTGATGGCGAGCTCGACGTTACGGGCCGTCTTGTAATTGGGCACCTTGAGGTTGAGCACCACCTGGGGCTTGGGCTGGGCAGCGGGCACTTCTTTTTCGATGGTGGCGCCGCCCGGGATGAGGCCGACGGTGGGCACGTTGACGGTGACGGAAGAGCCGTCGTTGCCGTCGGCCTTGAGGCCGCCCACCACCAGGTTGCCCTGGGCCACGGCGTAGACTTCGCCGTCCACGCCGCGCAGGGGCGTCATCAGCAGGCTGCCGCCCATCAGGCTCTTGGCGTCACCGATGGAAGAGACGGTCACGTCCAGGGTCTGGCCGCGGCCGGCGACGCTGGACAGGGTGGCGTGCACCGACACGGCCGCCACGTTCTTGAGCTTGGGGTCGATGTTGGCCGGCAACTGCACCCCGAACTGCTTGAGCATGTTGGTCATGGACTGGCTGGTGAACTTCACCTGGTTGCGGTCGCCTGTGCCGGACAGGCCCACCACCAGGCCGTAGCCCACCAGTTGGTTTTCACGCAGGCCCTGGACGTCGGCGATGTCCAGCAGCGGCCGGCTCTGGGCCACCGCCAGGGAGGAAAAGAGGGCCAACAGCAAAGCGAAACAGCGCATGGCAGGCTCCAAATCAGAAGGGGAAAAGCGGGCTTTGGAAGAAGCGGGTCAACCAGCCGGGCTGGTTGGCCTCGGCCAGGGAGCCGCGCCCGGCGTAGGTGATCTGGGCGTTGGCCACCCGCTGGGAAGAGATCCGGTTCTGGCCGTCGATGTCGTCCACCCGCACCAGGCCGCGCAGGCGCAGGAACTCGTCCCCCTGGTTGAGGCGGATCCACTTCTCCCCCCTCACCGCCAACACGCCGTTGGCCAGCACCTTGGCCACGGTGACGGTGATGTAGCCGGACAGGGAGTTCTGCTGGCTGGCGCTGGCGCCGCCGGCAAAGGCGCGCTTGCCGTCCAGGGTGGCACTGAGGTCACCCAGTTCCTTATTGCCCAACTGAGGGGCGGCCAGGCCGACGCTGGAACTCTTGTCCAGGCTGGTGTCGGCCTTCTTGGACGACTGGGTCTGTTCGTTGAGCACTATGGTGAGGATGTCCCCGACCCGGTAGGCCCGGCGGTCCTGGAAGAGGGTCAGCATGCTCGGCTTGGCGTAGAGGCTGCCGTCCTCGCCCTGCGCCTTGTCGCCCTGCACCAGGGTCGGCGCCCAGTCCTGCTCGCCAGGCTCGGGGGTGGCGATGTCGTAACGGGCGCTCTGGCAGCCGGCCAGGGCCAGCAACAGCAGCAGGGTCAGGGCTCGCATGGGCACTCCTTAGACGGACTGGTTGATGAACTTGAGCATCTGGTCGGTGGAGGACACCACCTTGGCGTTCATCTCGTAGGCGCGCTGGGTGGCGATCATGTTGACCATCTCCTCCACCACCGAGACGTTGGAGCCTTCCAGGGTCTGCTGCTTGAGGCTGCCCAGGGCCTCGGTGCCGGGTACCCCTTCCTGGGGCTGGCCGGAGGCGGCGGTCTGCTTGAAGAGGTTGCCGCCCATGGCCTCGAGGCCGGCGGGGTTGGTGAAGTTGACGGTGGTGATCTGGCCCAGCTCCTGGGGCTGGGCGTCACCGGCGATCTGGGCGGTGACGGTGCCGTCGGTGCCGATGCTGACCGCCAGGGCGTTCTCGGGGATCTGGATCTGCGGCACCAGGGGCAGGCCGTCGGAGTTGACCATCAGGCCTTCGCTGTTGCGGTTGAACTGGCCGTTACGGGTGTAGGCGGTTTCGCCGCTGGGCAGCTCTATCTGGAAAAAGCCGCGGCCGACGATGGCCAAGTCCAAGTCCTGCCCCGTGTTTTCGAAGCCGCCCTCGGTGAACACCTTCTGGGTGCCGACGATGCGCACCCCGTTGCCGACCTGGACGCCGCTCGGCAGCTGGTTCTGCTGGTCCTGCTGGGCGCCGGGCTGGCGTTCCACCTGGTAGAAGAGATCCTCGAAGGCGACCCTGTCGCGCTTGAAGCCGGTGGTGTTGACGTTGGCCAGGTTGTTGGAAATGGTCGCCATCTTGGCGTCCTGGGCGGCGAGGCCGGTCTTGGCGACCCAAAGTGCTGCTTGCATTGGTTAACTCCTTTGGCTTCAGGCGCCGCGCACCAGGCGGCTACCGGCGGCCGACAGCTCGTCGGCGGTTTTCATCATGCGGATCTGCACCTCGAAGGTGCGGGACAGGGACAGGGTGTTGACCATCTCGTCCACGGCGTTGACGTTGGACGCCTCCAGGTGGCCAGGTTCCAGCACCACGTTGGGGTCCTGGGGCGCCTGGCCGCCGGCCTTGAGGTGGAAGAGGCCATCCTCGCCCTTGGCCAGGCCCTGGATGGCCGGGTTGACCAGCTTGAGCTGGCCCAGCTGCAAGGTGGCGTTGCCCCCGACCGGCACCACGGAAACGGTGCCATCCTGGCCCAGGGTGATGGACTGGTAGTCCGGCACCTGTATGGGCCCGCCGACCCCCAGCACGGGCCGGCCATCGGCCAGCAGCTGGCCGTCGGCGTCCACCTGGAGATTGCCGGCGCGGGTGTAGGCTTCCTTGCCGTTGGCGGCCTGCACGCTGAGGAAGCCGGCGCCGCGGATGGCCACGTCCAGATCCCGGCCCGTGGTCTCCAGATGGCCAGGGGTGAAGTCGGTTGTGGGATCCTGTTCCTGGGCCAGCACGTTGGAGGCAAAGCCGGGCCCCTGCACCTGGTAGGCGGCCACCTGTTCCAGGTCGGCGCGAAAACCGGTGGTGCCGGCGTTGGCCAGGTTGTTGGCGTGGATGCGCTGGGCCGTCAAGGTGTGCAGCGCCCCGCCCATGGCGGTGTAGAGGAAGCGTTCCATCGGTTATGCCTTACATGGAGCTGAACAGGACCTGGGTCATCTTGTCGGCGGTGCTGATGCTCTTGGCGTTGGCCTGGTAGTTACGCTGGGCCGTCATCAGGTTCACCAGCTCGCCGGTCAGGTCGACGTTGGAGCCCTCATAGGCGCCGGCGGTGAGGTTGCCGAGGCTGCCGGTGCCGGGTTCGCCGAGCATGGCGTTGCCGGAGGCGAAGGTCTGGGTCCAACTGGTGTTGTCGCCCTTGGCCAGGCCCTCTGGGTTGTCGAAGTTGGCCAGCACCACCTTGCCTTGCAGCAGATCCTTGCCGTTGGTGAAGACGGCATAGAGGCCACCGTCGTTGTCCACCCGCACCCCGGCCAGCTCGCCGGAGCTGTAGCCGTCGGCGTCGTAGGAGGCGTTGAAGTCGGCGGCGTACTGGGTGCTGGTGCTCATGTCCAGGCTCACCGTCATGGGGTCGGCGCCGGCCGGGGCCAGGTTCAGGCTGACGGGGGCGGCCGGGCTGCTCAGGGTGCCGTCGGTGTTGAAGGTGACGGCCTGGCTGGCCGGCGAACCCAGGGCGGCGCCGTCCACGTAGTAGTTGACGGTCCAGGCGTTGGGGCCCGTCTTGACGAAGTACTGGGTGAGGTTGTGCTCGCTGCCCAGGGAGTCGTAGAGGCTGGAGGTGTAGGAGAAGTTGTAGCTGCTGGCGTCGGCGGGGTCGAAGGCGTTGGCCGGCACGGCGGCGTCGGCGCGCAGGTTGGCGGCGAAATCCAGTTGGGTGCTGGCCTTGGCCGGCAGGTTGGAGGCCGAGACCTTGAGGTCGCTCATGACGCCGGTCAGCAGGTTGCCGTTGGCGTCCACGCCGTAGCCCTGCAGGCGCTCGCCGCTGGCGGCGGTGATGTAGTTCTGGGCGTCTTTGCCGAAGGTGCCGGCGCGGGTGTAGACGGCCTGGCCCAGGCTGTTCTTGGTGACGAAGAAGCCCTGGCCGGTGATGGCCAGATCCAGGTTACGGCCGGTGAATTCCTTGGTGCCGTCCTTGCCGAAATCCTGGGTGACCCCGGCCAGCTCCACCCCACCCGGCTGGCCGCCGGAATAGAGGGCGGCAAACTCGGCACGGCCGGCCTTGAAGCCGGCGGTGGAGACGTTGGCGATGTTCTGGGAAATCACGTCCAGGGCCTGGTTGGTGGTGCGCAGGCCGCTGAGGCCAATGTTGTAGCTCATGCTGCTTCTCCAAGGAATTCACTGACGCTGAACAGGGACAGGTTGCCGAGGCCGGCCACCTGCAATTGGATGTCGCCGCCGTTGGCGGGGATGCTGACCTTTTCCACGGTGCGGTTGAGGAAGGGGCTCAGGCTCTGGCTGGCGTCGCCGTTCTTGGCCACCACCTCGAACTGGTAGAGGCCGGCGGGCAGCTCGTCGAGGCTGAAGGGGATGTCCCCGGCCTGCTGGGGGCCAAGGGCCTTTTCCTGGACCAGGTTGCCGGCGGCATCCGTGACCCGCACCCGCAGGTCCTCGGCGCTCTGGTCCAGGCGCACCTTGCCGGTCAGGCTCTCGGCCTGGTCCAGGCTCAGGCTCTGCACCGGTACGCTGACCTGCTTGCCCACCAGTTGGGTGCTCTGCAGCACCTGCAGGGTGTCCATCAGGGTGTTGCCCTGGGTCTGCAGGCTGCCGAGGTTCTGGATCCCTTCGACGGTGGACAGCTGGGCCAGTTGGGAGAGGTACTGGGTGCCGTCCAGGGGGTTGAGGGGATCCTGGTTGTTGATCTGGGCCACCATCAGCTGCAGGAACTCGTCCTTCATGGCGCCGGCGTCATTGGCGGCGATGCCGCCGCTGGCACCGCCGGTGGCGGCGTTGTTGGAAACCTGGGAGACGCTCATGGAAGCTCCTTAGACCTGGCCGAGGCGCAGCAGGGCCTGCTGCATGCTGTTGGTGCGGCTGATGACGTCGGCGGCGCTCTGGAAGGTGCGGGACGCCGACATCATGTCGGCCATCTCTTCCACCACGTTGACGTTGCCGTAGTAGACGAAGCCTTTCTTGTCGGCCAGGGGGTTGCCGGGCTCATAGCGCTTCTCGACGCTGCGGTCGGACTGCACCAGCCCCGCCACCTGCACAGAGGCGCCGTTGATGCCTTCCTGGCCAGCGATATCGCCGCCCTGGTAGAGGGTGGCGAAGACCGGTTTCAGGGCCCGGTAGGCGCCGGCTTCGGTGCCGGAGACGCTGTCGGCGTTGGCCAGGTTGGAGGCCACCGTATTGAGGCGGACCGTCTGGGCGCGCATGGCGCTGCCGGCGATGTCGTAGATACTGTTGAAGGCCATCTTATTGTCCCTCTATGGCTTTTCTGATCCCGGCCAGCTTGAGATTGAGGAAGGTCAGGCTGCTCTGGAAATCCATGGCGTTGGCGGCAAACTGGCCCTGCTCCACCCCCAGTTCCGAGGTGTTGCCGTCTTCGGCGGCCTGCTGGGGCACCCGGTAGCGCAGATCGCCGGAGAAATCCGGGCTCGGCAGGGCGTCGCCGCTGCGCATACCCTGGATATCGCCTGCCACGTCACGCAGCGCCGCCTTGAAGTCGTAATCCCGGGCCAGGTAGCCTGGGGTATCCACGTTGGCCAGGTTGCCGGCGATCACCTTGGACCGCTCCAGGCGCATGGCCAGGGCGTATTGATCCAGCCCCAGGGCTTTGTCCACACTGATGCCCATATCGCACCTCCGTTGGGATGTGGCTAAGGCGTAAACAAGCCCCATGCCAACTTTAAAAAGGTTTTAATTCATTGAGTTACAAACAAGAGCGAACAAAAGGGAAGCAGGGGCGGAAGGCTTTGCTTCCGCTCTGGAAAGCGCTTTTTCCCCTGCTGTTGGCAAGTAGCGCCCAGGGCCAGGGCCTGGAAGCTGACCTGGCCCTGGACGCCAGGGCCAGGCTGGCCCGCTACGCCGAGGAAGCCCATTGGCCCCATTACCAGGCCAAGGTCCAGGCCTGGCTGGGGGCCGCCGGCACGGCCCTGCCGACCTGTGAGCAGGGCCTGGCGATCACCCCCAGCAACCCCCAGGGCAACCCCTGGGGCCGGGTGCCCTATGAGGTCAGCTGCCAGCAGCCGGCCTGGACGCTGCGGGGCCGCGCCGAGGTCAGGGTGACCTTGCCGGTGTGGACGGCGGCCCATGCCCTGCGCCGCGGCGCCGTGCTGGGGATGGGGGATCTGCGAAGGCGCCCCCTGCCCATAGAGACGTTGCACGGGGGCTTCGTCACCGACCAGAGCCAACTGCTGGAGCACAGGGCAAGGCGCAACCTCAAGGCCGGCCAGGTGCTGAGCCCGCTGCTGCTGGCCGAGCCGCTCTGGGTGAAAAAAGGCGAAGGGGTGCTGATCCGGGTCCAGGCCCAAGGGGTGGCGGCCAGCATGGCCGGCACCGCACTCGAGGACGGCGGCAAAGGGGAGCTGGTCAAGGTGCGCAACAACAGCTCCGGCAAGGTGCTGAGCGCCCTGGTGGTGGAAAAAGGCGTGGTGGAAACCCGTTTCTAAAGTTTTTCCGCCGCCCTGTCGCTTTGGTTGTTCAGAAGCATCACAGCGGCGAATTCCATGAAGATCACCCCCAGCAACAAGGGCCTCAACGGCCTTAGCCAGACCCAGGCGCAGGCCCCCAAGACTCAGGCCGCCAAGACCGCCAAGCCCCAGGGTCCCGCCATCCACAACGCCGACCTGGCCAACGTGCTCAGCGGCGCCAGCGACGTGGACATGGCCAAGGTCAACGAGGTGCGCCAGGCCATCAGCCAGGGCCAGTTGGCCCTGGATCCCGACAAGCTGGCCGACGCCATACTGGCCCTGCATCGCTGATGAGCGTCAAAGCCGCCCTGGCCGCCCTGGTGGAAGGGGTCCGTCTCGATATCCGCCGCTGCGACGAGTTGCAGAAACTGCTGCGCCACCAGCAGCACCTGCTGGCCCGCACCGACAGCGACGGCCTGGAACACCTCAACCAGGCCCTGCAACCGGCCCTGGACCAACTGGGCCAGAGCGCCCGCCAGCGCAGCCAGCTGCTTGAGCGGCTGGGCCTGGACGGGAACGAGCACGGCATGACCAAGTTGCTGGAGAAGTTACCGGAAAAGCTGGCC
Organism: Gallaecimonas kandeliae; assembly: GCF_030450055.1. Taxonomy (NCBI): domain Bacteria; kingdom Pseudomonadati; phylum Pseudomonadota; class Gammaproteobacteria; order Enterobacterales; family Gallaecimonadaceae; genus Gallaecimonas; species Gallaecimonas kandeliae. The sequence continues at coordinate 949,429 of NZ_CP118480.1, read as the reverse complement.
CGGGAGCTCAGCCCCCTGTGGCAGGCGCTGGTGCAGCGCCTGGGTCAGTGCAAGGCGCTCAACGAGCGCAACGGCAGCCTGCTGGCCGGCCAGCAGGAGGTGTTGAAAGACGTCATGGGCCAGCACGGCCTGGAGTACGGGATCGGCTACTGAGCCACTGCTCCATTTCCCGTTGTTCCTTACGGTTTCCATCCAGACGCGCCTCAGTGGCGCGTTTTTTTTGCACCTGTTCCAGGCCCTTGACCTTGCCGAACTGGCGCAGCAGCAGTTGCTGCTGATGGGCCTGTTCCAGCTGGGCCAGCTCCGCTTCCTGCTGCTGGCTGGCCAGCAGGGTGCCCAACTGCTGGCGCAAAGCCAGGCGGTTCTGGTGGAAAAGGGCGCTGTGGCTGGCCACCTGGGCCAGGTGCTGGTCCACCGCCTCCAGGGCCTCCAGGCGCTGGCGGTGCAGCTGGCTGGCCCTGTCCTTCTGGGCCTTGCCGGCCCCCAGATCGTCCAGCAGCTGCTGTTGGCGTTCGAGAAAGAGCTGCAGCATCAGGCGAGGGCCTCCGCCAGGGCCTGGAGGCTCTCATCCAGGGAGGCGGCCTCCAGCATGCCCTGCTGCAGGAAGGCGGCCAGCCGCGGGTAGCGCCGCACCGCCTCGTCCAGCTCCATGTCCTGGCCCGGCTGGTAACCGCCCAGCGGCAGCAGTTCGCTGACCTGCTGGTAGCGGGCCAGCAGCCGTTTCAGGCGCAGCGCCAGCTGCTGGTGTTCGGGGCTGGTGACCTGGGGCATGACCCTGGAGATGGAGGCCCCCACGTCGATGGCCGGGTAATGGCCGGCCTCGGCGAGCTCCCGGCTCAGCACCACGTGGCCGTCGAGGATGGCGCGGGCGGCGTCGGCCACCGGATCCTGCTGGTCGTCCCCTTCCGCCAGCACCGTATAGACGGCGGACAGGGAGCCGGCCCCTTCACCGTTGCCGGCCCGCTCGGCCAGGCGGGTCAGGGCCGCAAACACCGACGGCGGGTAGCCGCGGGTGGCCGGCGGCTCGCCGATGGCCAGGGCCAGCTCGCGCTGGGCCTGGGCGTAACGGGTGAAGGAATCCATCAGCAGCAGTACGTCCAGGCCCTGGTCGCGGTAATGCTCGGCCAGGCGGTGGCAGACCTCGGCGGCCCGCAGGCGCAGCAGCGGCGACTGGTCGGCGGGGGCCGCTATCACCACGGCCCGCTTCATGCCCTCTTCCCCCAGGGCCTCTTCGAGGAACTCCCGCACCTCCCGGCCCCGCTCGCCGATGAGCCCCACCACCACCACCTGGGCGCGGGTGTAGCGGGTCATCATGCCCAGCAGCACGCTCTTGCCGACGCCGGCGCCGGCAAAAAGGCCGAAGCGCTGGCCCTTGCCGGGGGTCAGGAGGGCGTTGAGGGCCCGCACCCCCACGTCCAGGGGTTCGCGGATGGGCTTGCGTTTGAGGGGGTTGAGGTGGGTGCCGTGCAGGGGGATCAGCTCCCCTATGGGGGGCGGCAGCTCGTCCAAGGGCTGCATCAGGCCGTCCAGCACCCGGCCCAGCAGCGCCGGACCCACCGGCAGCTTGAATTCGTCGTCCAGGGGCCTGACCCCGGCCCCTGAGTAGAGGCCGGAGACGGCCCTGTAGGGCATCAGGAAGGCGGTGTCGCGGTCGAAACCCACCACCTCGGCCAGCACAGGGGCCCCCCCCTTGGTGTCCACCAGGCAGCGCTGCCCTATCACCAGGCGGCAGCCCACCACTTCCAGGGTCAGGCCGGTGACCCGCACCAGCCGCCCGGCCGCCTCGCCCAGTTCCACCGCCGGCAGCTTGCCGGCGGCGCGGTTGAGGCGCTCGGAGAGGTTCACTGCTCGCTCTCCAACTCGCTGCGCACCTGGGCCATGCAGCTTTCCAGGCGGGCCTCGCTGCTCACGGCCAGCTGCTGCTGCTCGCTCTCGAGGCGGCAGTCGCCGATGCCGAGACTGGGGTCGGCCAGCAGCGGGTAGTCGCCGCAGTGGTTGATGCCGACCTTGGCCAGGCGCTGGTGGTCGTCACCGGACAGGAAGATGCGGATCGGGCCCTTGCTGTTGTCCAGCCGCCCTATGGCCTCTTCCACCAATTTCAGGATCTGGGCCGGGTTGAGGCTGAGCTCGGCGTGGATGACGCGCCTGGCCACCTGTTCCACCAGGGCGCAGAGGCTGTCGAGGTTGTCGCCGAGCTGCTGCTCCCGCGCCTCTGCCAGGGCCTGCTGGGCGGCCTGGAGGGGGGCCAGGGCCTGGTCGAAGTCGGCGCGGCCGGCGGCCTCGCCCTGGGCCCTACCGTCCCTAAAGCCGTCCTCAAAACCCTGTTGGCGGCCCTGGGCCCGGCCATCTTCCAGGCCCTGGTGCAGGCCTTTTTCCTGGCCCTGCTGGAAGCCGTCGTCATAGCCCTGCTGGAAGGGATCGACCTCCCCCTTGTCGCGGGCCTGGAGGCTGGACAGGGAGGCGAAGCGGTGGCGCCGGTAATTGCCTTTGAGTTTGTCCATTTAGCTGACCGTCTTTTCCTCGAAGAGCTGGAAGTTGAGCTGCTGCTCTTCGTGCAGGCGGCGCACCAGGGCCATGATCTCGCCCCTGGCCTGCTCGGCACGGGACAGCGGCACCAGGCCCATGGCTTTCTGGGCGTCTTCCAACCCCTGGGCCATGCGCTTGGGCAAGGCGGCCAGCAGGGCGTCGCGCACGACGGCGTCGGCACCCTTGAGGGCCAGGGCCAAGGTTTCGGTGGGCACTTCCTGGACCAGGGCCTGGAGCACCTCGTCGGACTGGCGGGCCAGGATCAGGAAGTCGTACATGTTGTCGGCCACCATGCCGGCCGTGTCCTGGTCGTGCAGCCTGAGCATCTCCATCAGGGCGCCGCGGTCCCCCTGGTAGCGGTTGAGGATGTCGGCGGCCTGGCGCACCCCGTCCACCTTGGCGGTGGACTGCTCTGAGACGAATTGCAGGCAGCGGGCCAGGGTGGCCTTGAGCTCGTCCAGCACCTGCTCGCTCACCTCCTTGAGGTTGGCGACCCGGTAGAGGAGATCGTCATGGGCTTCACCGGGCAAGGCGCCCAGCACCGCCGAGGCGTTTTCCGGCGGCAGGAAGGCCAGCAGCACGGCCTGCAGCTGGGGATGTTCGTTGCGGAAGAAGCGAGCCAGGGTCTCGGCCGGCACCCATTGCAATGCCTTGAGCTCCTGGCGCAGGGCGTCGCCGTAGATGCTGTCCACCATGCCGCGGGCCAGGCGTTTGCCCAGCGCCAGATCCAGGGTCTTCTCCAGGTACTGGCGGGAGGCGGCGCTGATGCCGCTGTGCTCGCGGTAGTGTTCGAAAAAGCCCTGCATCACCGACTTGGCTTCCGCCGTGGAGACGCCGCTCAGCTTGGCCATGCGCTGGGACAGGGCCTGGACTTCGTCACGGCCCAGGCGGGCCATGATCTTGGCGGCCGTGGCCTCGCCCATGGACAGCATCAGTATGGCGGCCCTGTCCAGATCGCTGCGTTCAGTCATGTCGTTCATCGTTGCTCACCCATTGCTTGACCACTTCGGCGACCCTGGCGGTCTCCTTGTCCACCAGCAGTTGCAGGTGTTTGAGTTGCACTTCCAGCTCAGAGCCCGGCGGCGGCAAGGCGGCCAGCAGCGCTTCCTCGCCACTGCCCTCAAGGGCCTGGACAGGAGCTGGCGCCTGCTCTTCCTGGAGGTAATCCAGCTCCTCGTCACCGGCCGGCAGGGGCCGCACCAGGTGTTTGACCAGGGGTCGGATGCCGAAAAGGATCAGCAGCAGCAGCATGAAGGCGCCCAGGCCATAACGCAGGTAGTCGCGCCACATCGGGTCCTGCCACCACTGGGGCTGGGGCAGCTCGGCCAGGGCCGGGGCTGCGGGGGCGAAGCTGAAGGCGTGCAGGCTGAATTGGTCACCGCGCTGGGCGTCGAAGCCCACGGCGTTTTTGACCATGTCGGACAGCTGGTCCAGCTCGGCCTGGCTCCAGCCGCCCTTGGGGGCCTTGGCGCTGTTGAGCAGCACCGACACCGACAGCTGCTTGAGGCGGCCCTGGGCGTACTGGGTATGGGTGACGGCCTTGCCGGTCTCGAAGCGGCGGCTGGTCTCCTCCCGCTGGCTGACGGCCTTCTGGGGATCCTCAGCCGTGTTGGTGTTGCTGTTGGCGGCGGTGGCGCTGTTGTTCTGGGCCACCGGCGGCCTGTTGGTCAGGGCCCCCGGGATGCCGAGGGCGATGTTGTCGGTGCTGTTGTCGCGCTTGGCGGTCTCGCTCACCATCACCGGCTTGTCGTCCAGGGCCTCGCGGGTCTCCTCCACGGCGGAGAAGTCGAGGTTGGCGGCCACCTGCACCCGGAAGTTGTCCTGGCCCAGCAGCGGGCTCAGCATGTCGCGGGCCCGCTGGGCCATGCGCTCTTCCAGGCGGCTGCCGTAGTCCATCTGCTTGTCGGTGAGGCGGCCGCTGTTGGCGGCTTCTTCCAGGTCGGCCGACAGCAGCTGGCCCTCCTGGTCCACCACTGAGACGGCGCTGGCCTTCATGCCGGGGATGGCCCCGGCCACCAGGTTGAGGATGGCCTCCACCTGGCCGCGGTCCAAGGGTGAGGCCAGATCCACCAGTATGGCGGCGCTGGGCTTTTGTTCCTCGCGGCCCACGAAGAGGGTGCGTTTGGGCACCGCCAGGTGGACCCGGGCGCTGCGCACCGAGTCCAGGGCCATGATGGTACGGGCCAGCTCCCCTTCCAGGGCGTGCAGGTAGCGGGCCGATTCCATGAACTGGCTGGTGCCGAGGCTGGAGATGTTGCCAAGGTCATCGAGGCCCGCCGGCAGGGCGGCCTTGATGCCGTGAGCGGCCAGGCGCATGCGGGCGTCGGCCAGCTTGTCCTGGGGCACCAGCACGTTGCCGGTGGCGGCGTCGAGGCGGAAGTCGATGCCGTCCTTCTCCAGGTTGTCGAGGATGCTGGCCTTGTCATAGGCCTCCTGCTTGCCGTAGAGGGGCACGTACTGGCGGCTGCTGGTCCAGAGGATGACGACGATGGCGCTGGCCACCAGGGCCGCCAGCAGGGCTATCACCAGTACGGAGCGGCTGTCGCCGGACAGGCGCCGCCAGCGGCTGCCCAGGCTCTTGAGGTTATCCAGCAAGGGGGAAGCCGGCTGGGCGTTGATCAGTTCTGCCATGGGTCAGTCCTTAGAGGGGCATGCGCATGATGTCGTCGAAACCCGACACCAGCTTGTTGCGCACCTGCACCAGGGCCGAGAAGCTCAGGCCCGCCTTCTGGCTGGCCACCATGGCCCCCACCAGGTCGTCGCTCTGGCCGGTTTCCACGGCCGACACCAGGGCGCCGGCGCTCTTCTGGTCCAAATCCACCTTGTCGATGGCCTGGGCCATGACCTGGCCGAAGGAAGCGCCTTCCTGGCCGCCCAGGCTGTTGGGGGCAATACCGGCCGCTTCGCGGCTCATCCGTTCCAGGCTCTGCAGCAAGCTGGCCTGGGTGCTGATGTTGTCGATTTTCATGTTGCTCCCTAGCCGGTGACGACCAGTTGGTTGATGTCGATGCCCTGTTCACGCATGGCGGCCAGCTTGTAGCGCAGCGCCCTGGTGGTGACCCCCAGGGCCTCGGCGGTGTTTTGGCGGTGGCCGTTGAAGCGACGCAGGGTGTCCAGCACGTGCTGGAACTCGGCGCATTTCTTGGAGGCCCGCAGGGAGCCGAAGCCGGGCTCCAGCTCGGGGACGGCGCTGCGGGGCAGCATCAGATCCTCGGGCTGCAGCACCAGGCCGCGGGCCAGGATCAGCGCCCTTTGGATGACGTTTTCCAGCTCCCGCACGTTGCCGGGCCAAGGGTGGGCCAGCAGGGCGCGGGCGGCGTCGGGGTGCAGCTCGAAACGGCTGCTATCCGCGTATTTCTCGAGGAAGTGGCGGGCCAGGGGCAGTATGTCCTCCTGGCGCTCCCGCAGGGCCGGCCAGGCCAGGGGCAGCACGTCCAGGCGGTAGAAGAGATCTTCACGGAAACGGCCCTTGGCCACCTCGGCGCGCAGATCCTTGTTGCTGGCGGCGATGATGCGCACGTCCAGCTTCACCTTCTGGTTGGAGCCCAGCTTCTCCAACTCCCGCTCCTGCAGCACCCGCAGCAGCTTGGCCTGGAGCTCCAGGGGCATCTCGGAGATCTCGTCCAGCACCAAGGTGCCGCCGTTGGCCAGCTCGAACTTGCCCACCTGGCTGGCCACGGCGCCGGTGAAGGCGCCCTTGGCGTGGCCGAAGAGGGTGGACTCGAGCATGGTCTCGGGGATGGCGGCGCAGTTCACGGCCACGTAGGGGCCTTCGGCCCGCTGGGATTGTTCGTGGATGTACTGGGCCAGGCGCTCCTTGCCGGTGCCGGACTCGCCACCGATGAGGATGGAGGCGTTGGTCTGGGCCGCCTTCTTGGCCAGCAGCAGCACCTGACGGCTGGCCTGGGAGGCCACCACCATGTTGGGAATGGGCTCAAAGAAGCTGAAGGCGTGGTTGACCACGGCCAGCAGCTGGTCGCTGTTGAAGGGTTTGAGCAGGTAGTCCATGGCGCCCTGGCGCATGGCCTCACTGGCCTTGACACTCTGGTGGGCGCGCACCAGGGTCACCAGGGCGCACTTGGGGTGGCTGCGCTTGACGCGGGCGACGAATTCGCTGAGCGGGGTGTCGAGGTCGGCGTCCACCAGTACCAGCATCGGCTGATGTTGATGGAGGCTGACCAGGGCGGTGGCGCAATCCAGGGCCCGCTCCAGGCGGTAACCGGCCGCTTCCAGCTGGCCGAAGAGAGGATCGGTGGCGCCTCTGGGGTCCACCAGCAATATGGTCTTGTTCATGAGCTCTTCCCTTTCTTGTCCTTGAGCACCCTCAAGGTGACTCGGCGGTTCAGGGCACGGGCCCTGGCGCTCTTGTTGTCGGTGGCGGGGTAACGGTCGGCGTGGGCACGGGTCTGGATCAGGCGTTTGGGCAGACCGGCTTCTACCAGGGCGGCGCGCACATCGGCGGCGCGCTCCCTGGCCAGTTGCAGGTTGGCCACATGGTCACCGGTGTCGTCCGTATAGGCGTCCACCAGCACCGCCCTGACCGCCTTGTCCAGCTGGACGTAGCGGGCCAGTTTGGCCAGTTGCTGGCGCTGGGCCAACGTCAGGCTGCGCACGCCAAGGCCGTAGTAGAGGGACTGGTCCCTGGCCTGGCGGTAGGAGATGGGGGCCTGGTGGTCCAGGCAAGTACGGAAGGCGGTGGCCGCCCCCTGCCAGTGGACACTGGGCACCTGCATCTCCCCCTGGGGCAGGGTCAGCACCGCCCAACGGCCCTTGTCCATGGCCTCCAGCAGCTCCTGGCTGGCCGGCGCCGAGAAGCGCAGCTGTGGCCCTTGCCGGGTGGCGGGATAGCGGAGGCTCTGGACAGGTTCCTGCCAGGGGGCGTTACGCCAGGACAGGCTGACCTCGGCATCGGCGCTGAGCGGCAGGCTGGGGCTGGCTTCGAAAGCCAGGTCTTCCCCCGCCCATTTCTCAAAGCGCAGTTTGCCGAAGCCCGCCACCGGCAACGCCAGGGTGCAGACGAAGGGATCGCCTTTAAATTGCCAGGCCACGTGGTCCATGGCGGGCAGGGGCGTCTTGGCCGCTAGGGACAAAAACGCCACGCCCCCCAGGCCTAGGGCCAGGGATGTTCTGTGCATTTTCATACCTCAACAGCGGAACAGGGATTGTCGGACAGGGGCGGCTAGCCCTTGGACAAGATCCAGGGTTCCGGCCCGTAACGACGGGCGGTTGAGGAAAACGCACTTTGTCCAGCTGCAACGTACATCATGATGTCGTGCCTACTCAGTTAATGGAAACGAGTAGCTGGAAAAGGCATGCCGACAGACAGGGGCACTAAGCACCCACCCATCATCAAGAGAAAGGAATGCCGTGGAAGCAGTCAAGCACATGCAGATATGCTTACCGACGCTCATCAGTATCTACTTCCGAGGCAAAGACCTCAGCTCTGGCAACCCCGCTATCATAGGAGCGAACTCCCTAAGACCGGAGGCTTTGCGTCCTGCGCTTTCGCAACAGTTTGCCTTTTTCAACAGCTAAGTATTTGGGGACAGGCCCCGCAGACTTAAACAGAATCTAAACGATTCAGGATGTAGCATATAGTTGCATCCTTGCGACGTAAAGTGCCTAGTCGTTAAAAAGATGCCACGTCGTACCAGACCTGGGCTGCAGCGCCGTTAAAAAAGCTAAACCCCTCTCCCTGTTACACTTTTCCTGCACCATCGTTGCACATTTCAACCCAAAGTCCCGACCACGTCTATGTGCATCTTCTCCGGAACCTCGTTGTAGGACAGTACCTTGAGGCCGCGGGCGAAGGTGCGGGCATAGCGGGCCAGCAGCGGCCTCAGCTGCGGCACGACCAGCAGCACCGGCGGATGGCCCTGGCGCTGCATCTCGTCCTTGAGCTGCGGCATCACCTGCTGCAGCTTGCCGAGCAGGCTGGGCTCTATGGGGAAGCTGTCCAGGGCCACCTTGCCGCCCTGCTGGGCCTGGTTAAGGGCCTTCATCAAGGTCTGCTCCAGCTTGTCGTCCAGGGTCATGGTGGTGAGCTGCTCTCGCTCCCCTATGGCCTGGCGGATCAGGCTGCGTTTGAGGGCGCAGCGCACGTCGGCGGCCAACAGCACCGGATCCTTGGTCAGCTCGCAGCTGTCGATGAGGGTGGTGGCTATGGTGCGGATATCCAGCAGGCTGACCTGGTCGGCCAGCAACTGGCGGTAGACCCGCAGCAGCTGTATGGGATTGAGCTGGGTATTGAGGCTCTCGGCCAGCTTCTCCGACAGCCCCTTGAGGCGTTCGGACAGGGCCAGGGCTTCGTCATGGCCGAAGAGCTCGTCCAGGTGTTCGCGCATCACCTTACCGAGGTGGGTGCCGATGACGGTGGCGCTGTCCACCACCGAATAGCCGAGGTTGAGGGCCTTGGATTTCTGGTCGGGGGCGATCAGCACGGCCTCCATCTGGTAGGCCGGCTCCACCGCCAGCTCGCCGTCCAGCACCCCGTAGACCTCGCCGCTCTGGATGGCCATCAGTCGCTCCGGGTCCACCTCGCCGCGGGCGACTGTGACGCCGCCGAGCTTGATGCGGTACTCGCTGGCCCCCAGTTGCAGGTTGTCGCGGATGCGCACCTCAGGCACCAGGAAGCCCATCTGTTCGGACAAGGTCTTGCGCACGCCCCGCACCCGGCCCAGCAGCTCGGCGCCCTGGTCCCTGTCCACCAACGTCACCAGCCGGTAGCCGAGGTCGATGGCCAGGGCGTCCACCTGAGGCAGATCGTCCCAGGCCAGGGGCTTTTCCTGCTGCAGCTGCTTGGCGAGATCCTCGTGGACCTGGTCCCGCTCCTCCACCTGCACCACCTGGCCCTGGCGCCAGGCGGCGAAGGCCAGCACGGCGCCAAAGCCCAGGAAAGCCAGGGTCGGCATGCCGGGAATAAGGCCCAGCACCGTCATCACCGATGCCGCCGTCCAGATCACCCTCGGCGAGGCCAGCAGCTGCTGCTGGACTTGATCGGACATCTCCGATTCGTCGTTGACCCGGGTGACTATGATGGCCGCGGCCGTGGCCAGCAGCAAGGACGGGATCTGCGCCACCAGGCCGTCGCCTATGGTCAGCAGGGCATAGAGCTTGAAGGCGTCGCCGCCGGAGAGGCCATGTTGGAAGACGCCTATGGCCAGGCCGCCCAACAGGTTGATGACCAGGATCATCAGGCCGGCGACGGCGTCGCCGCGCACGAACTTGGAGGCCCCGTCCATGGCGCCGTAGAAGTCGGCCTCGCTGGCCACTTCCTGGCGGCGCTGCTTGGCCTGGGCCTGGTCGAGGACGCCGGCGTTGAGGTCGGCGTCGATGGCCATCTGCTTGCCGGGCATGGCGTCCAAGGTGAAGCGGGCCGCCACCTCGGAGATCCGTTCGCCGCCCTTGGTGATCACCACGAAGTTGATGATCATCAGGATCACGAAGACCACCATGCCCACCACATAGTTGCCGCCGATCACCACCTCGCCGAAGGCTTGGATCACCTTACCGGCGGCGTCGGAGCCGTTGTGGCCGTTGAGCAGCACCACCCGGGTTGAGGCCACGTTCAGCGTCAGGCGCATCAGGGTGGCCACCAGCAGTATGGTGGGGAAGACCGAGAACTCCAGGGGCCGGCGGGCCGACACCGCCACCAGCAGCACCAGCACCGCCAGCACTATGTTGAAGGTGAAGAGGGTGTCGATAAGCCAAGGCGGCAGCGGCAGTATCATCATGGCCAGCACCGCCAGCAGCACCAGCGGTATGGCGGCGTAGGTTCTTGTAAAGGGCGACTTCACCTGCTTTCCCCTATCGTTTCAATGAGTCCGGGATCTGGAACACCGGCAGCGGCGCCGGCGCCCTGCCCCCTTTGGCCTTGAAGGCGTTAAGTTGCATCACGTACATCAATACCTGGGCCACGGCGTTGTAGAGGCCGGCCGGCACTTCCTGGTCCACCCGGGTGGAGTGGTAGATGGCCCGGGTCAGGGGCGGCAGCTCCAGCACCGTCTTGTTGTGCTTGTCCGCCACCTCGCGGATACGCAGGGCCAGCTCGTCGCAGCCCTTGGCGATGACGAAGGGCGCCTGGGCCTGACCGGGGTCGTATTTGATGGCCACCGCATAGTGGGTGGGGTTGGTGAGGATCACGTCCGCTTCCGGCACCCGGGCGTCGATGCGCTGGCGGCTGAGCTGCATCTGCAGCTGGCGGATGCGGCCCTTCACTTGCGGGCTGCCTTCGTTCTGCTTGTGTTCCTCTTTGACTTCCTGCTTGGTCATGCGCAGCTTCTTGAGCAGCGACCAGCGCTGGAAGGGCACGTCCAGCAAGGCGACGAGGCCGAGCGCCAGCCCCAACCAAATAAGCAGCAGCGCCACCAGGTGCAGGCCCCCCACCAGGCCCAGGGCCAGGGGCAGGCGGTTGAGGGCCAGCAGTTCGCGCCAGTGGACCCAAAGCAACGCCCCCAGCATTCCCAGCAGCAAAAAGACCTTGGCCAGGGATTTGACCAGCTCCACCAGGCTCTGGCTGGAGAACATCCGGCCGAGGCCCGACAAGGGGTTCATGCGGCTGAACTTGGGAGCCAGCCCCTTCCAGGCCAGCAGCCAGCCCCCCGGCACCAGGCCGGAGATGAAAGAAGCCAGCCACAACATCACCAGCAGCGGCAGGAAGGCGGACAGCGCCAGGCTGCCGGCGGCCTGGAGGTGGGCCAGCATCTGGCCGGGCTCTGTGGTGGCGGTGCGGTCCAGCTGGAACTGGAGCTGCATCAGGGCCTTGGCAAAGCCGCCGAAGCTTTCGGCCATGGACAGCAGCATGGCGCCGCCCAGCAACACCAGGGCCGCGCTCTGCAGTTCCTTGGAGCGGGCTATCTGCCCTTCCTTACGCGCCTTGTCCAGGCGCTGGGCCGAGGGCTGTTCCGTCTTGTCCTGGCTGCTGTGCTCGCTCAAGCCGCGCCTCCCGTCACCAGCAGCCGCATCTGGTCGAGGGCGTAGGAGGCCATCTCGGCAAAGCGCCCCGGCACCCCGGACACCGTCAGCAGCAGGCACAGCAGGCCCATGGTCAGGCCCAGGGGGAAGCCCAGGGCGAAGATGTTGAGGCTGGGGGCGGATCTGTTCATGACCCCGAAGCTGAAGTTGACCATCAGCATGGCGATGATGGCCGGCAGGGCCAGGATCAGGGCGCTGCCGAACATCCAGCCGAACAGCTCCAGAAGCCGCTGCAGATCGAGGTCGAAAAGGCCCTGGCCGGGGGGCCAGGTGAAGAAGCTCTCCACCAGCACGTCCAGCACCACCAGGTGGCCGTCCAGGCTGAAGAAGAGGAAGGTGCCCAACACCATCAGCAACTGGCTGAGCAGCGGCACAGACTCGCCGTGGGCCGGGTCGTTCATCACCGCCATGGACAGGCTCATCTGCAAGGACAGCATCTGCCCCAGCATGGTCATGACGGTGAACAGCATCTGCACCATCAGCCCCAGCAGGGCGCCCATCAGGATCTGCTCCGTGGCCAGGGCCAGGGCGCCCAGGGAGAAGGGATCGAAGGCCGGCATGGCCGGCATCATGGGCGCCACCAGCAGCGCCAGCAACAACGCCAGCAGCACCCGCACCTGGGGCAGGGTCAGGAGGTCGCCGAAGAGGGGCATGGCCCAGATCAGGGCACCGATGCGCAAAAAGGGCCACCAGGCCTTGCCCAGCCAGGCGGTCAGCTCCGGGGCGGACAAGGTCATGAAACTCATCCCAGGGCCCCTGGGATGGTGATGAAGAGGGTGTGGAAGACGTCCATGATGCGCTGCAGTATCCAGTGGCCGGCGAAGACCAGCATGCCGAGGGTCACCAGCAGCCGCGGCAGGAAGGACAGGGTCTGCTCGTTGATCTGGGTGGCGGCCTGGAAGATGGACACCAGCAGCCCCACCACCAGGCTGGGCAACACCATGACGCAGACGATGAGGATGATGTTCCACACAGCGTCAAAGATGAGGGAGACCGCCATTTCCGGTGTCATGGCGCTACCCGAAACTGGCCGTCAGGCTGCCCACCGTCATGGCCCAGCCGTCCACCAGCACGAAGATCATCAGCTTGAAGGGCAAGGAGATGATCAGCGGCGACAGCATCATCATGCCCATGGCCATCAACACCGAGGCCACCACCAGGTCGATGATGAGGAAAGGCAGGAACAGCATGAAGCCGATCTGGAAGGCGGTCTTGAGCTCGGAGAGCACGAAGGCCGGCATCAGCACAGTGAAGGGGACTTCCTCGGCCTTGAGGGTCAAAGGCTCGTGGGCGATGCGCAGCATCTGCTCCAGCTCCGGCTCCTTGGTCTGCTTGAGCATGAAGGTGCGCAGCGGCTTCTCGGCCCGGCCGAAGGCCTCCTTGAGGCTGATCTGGTCGCTGTCGAAGGGGACGAAGGCGTTGTCGTAGATGTCGGTCCAGACCGGCCTCATGATGAGGATGGTGAGGGTCAGGGCTATGCCGATCAGCACCTTGTTGGGGGGGCTCTGCTGCAGGCCCAGGGCCTGGCGCAGCACCGCCAGCACTATGATGATGCGGGTGAAACTGGTCAGCATCAGCAGCATGGCCGGCAGGAAGGACAGGGCCGTCATCAACAGCAGGATCTGCACATTGATGCTGTAGTCGTCCGCGCCGCTGCCGTGCTTGACGCTGAACAGCGGCAGATCGGCGCCAAAGGCCAGCCCCGGCAGCATCAGGGCCACCAGCCACAGGAGGCGCTTCATGAGGCCAGGTTGCTAAGGCTCAGTCCGTCCATGACCTGGGTCAGGCGCAGGCCGTAACGGCCGTCCACCACCACCACCTCGGCGCGGGCCAGCAGGGTGCCGTTGACCCTGACGTCCATGGGCGCGCCGGCCTGCTTGTCCAGGGGCAGCACCTGGCCCTGGCTGAGGTTCAGCAGTTCCCCCAGGGGCAGCTCCACGCTGTCCACCTCCAGGGTCAGTCGCACCGGGATGTTGCGAAAGAGCGCCAAATCACGGGGCGCCTGGGGCGCGGCTTCGCCGGCTTCCCCCAGCAGGCTGTCCAGGCCTTCTTCCAGCGCGAATTCGTCCAGCAGGCTGTTGTTTTCTGTGGTCATGCTACGTCTCCGACCCTGTCTGTTACCTTGAGTACCAATTGCTCGCCCTGCTCGGCCACCTGGCCCCCCAGGCATACGACGTCGCCGGCTCTCGCCAGCACGGTTTCATTGAGTTCGATGGGCAGAATGTCCCCCACCCGCAGCCTCGCCAGCTCGCCCAGGTTCAACGACAGCTGGGCCAGCTCCAGGGTCAGCTTGACCGGCACGGCCCTGACGGCCTCGTCCAGTTGCGCCTGGAGCTGGGGCGCCGGCAGGGCCTGGGGCTTGTCCGCGCCCAGGGACTGGGGCCAGCAGCAATGCCAGCTCAGCTGCCAGTCACCGGCGGCCAGGGTTAGCTCGCAGCAGGCCATACCCTCCCCCGGCCCCCTGTTGCTCCAGCGGCTCTGCCAGCCGTCCAGGTTCAAACCCAGGGCCGGAAAGAGGGCGCTCAACAGGTAGTGGAAGAGTTTCTGGGCCAGGCGCTCCTCGGTGTCGCTGAGGGTACGGCTCGACAAGGCCTTGCTGGCCATCGCCGCCGGCTGGCCGCCGAAGAAGAGCTCGGAGAGGCCGAAGAGGGCGCGGCTGCCAAAACCAAGAAAAACGCCCTGCCCTTCGCCGCCGAAGACGCCCAGCCAGTAGTCGGCGGTGGCACCCTGGGGCTGCCAGGGGCTCAGGCTGACCTGGATGTTGTTGTCGTTGAAAAGGTGGCGGCAGTGGGTGCTGAGCTGGTCGGCCAGCTGCGGGTTGAGGGCAGTCAGGCGGCCACGTAAAAGGGCTGCCTGGCGGCGCTCACCCAGCAGATCGAAGCTTGGATATTCAGCGGCACGCGCCCCCGAGATGAAGCGTTTGCCCTGACCGTCCAGGGGTTTATTCTGCATGCAAACTGTTCTCCACCATTCGCCGATAGCCAACCGTCTGTCCTACTTAGCCGGCTTTTTACCAAATAAAGTGGAGAAAAGAACCAGGAAATTTTTTTCCGCCCCCTTCCGTGGCATGGTGGAAAAGTCGTCAAAAAAGCATGCAGAAAAAGGACATTTCAGGATGAGAAATTTAGCGGATCAGTTAGTTAACTATGCGAACTACCACAGGGACAGGCGCAACATCCTGACCCACTTCGTGGGCATTCCCCTGATAGTGGCGGCGGCGGCCATATTGCTGTCCAGCCCCCACTGGCTGCTGGCCGGATGGACCCTGAGCCCGGCGACGCTGGTGGCGCTGCTCTGCAGCCTCTACTACCTGCGGCTGAGCCTGGGATTGGGGCTGGTGATGACGGTGCTGCTGGGGCTGGCGCTTTGGGCCGGCCAGGCGGCGGTGCAGGCCGGCCTCTGGCTTCCCCTCGGCATAGGGCTTTTCGTGGTGGGCTGGGTGTTCCAGTTCATCGGCCACTATTTCGAGGGCAAGAAGCCGGCCTTCCTGGACGATCTCATGGGGCTGGCCATAGGGCCGCTGTTCGTGGTGGCGGAGCTGGCCTTCCTGCTGGGGCTGCTGCCAGGGCTCAAGGCCGAAGTGGAAGGGCGCGCCGGCCCCGTCCACTAGGGCGGGAAGCCGCTTCTTAGAGCTTGACCCTCAGGATCTCCTGCGGGTCCTTTGAGGGTGCCGGGGCGCAGCCCTGGCAAGGGCCGCAGCCACCGCTGCCGCAGCCGCCCTGGGCGGCGATTTTCGGCATCACCAGCAGACCCAGGCGGCGGGCAACCAGGCCCCGCCCCGGGGCCAGCAGGCCGGCCGCCAGCCGGCCCTGGGCACGCAGCAGCCAGCCTGGGGCCAGCTTGCGGGCCACCACCAGGCCGCTCCAGGCCAGCAGGCTGGCGATGACCAAGGTCTGTATCAGCTCGAACAGCATCTCCCCCTCCTTAGGCCAACAGGCTGCTGGCGATATGGAATGTGGCGAAAGCGGCGCCATAGGCCAGGGCAAAGAGGTAGGCCATGGCCCCCAGCATCACCTTCCAGGAGTTGGTCTCCCGGCGGATCACCGCCAAGGTGGAGATGCACTGGGGCGCGTAGACGTACCAGGCCAGCAGCGCCAGGGCCGTGGGCAGCGACCACTGGGCGCCGATCAGCATCCCCAGCTGGTTGGCCACGGCGTCTTCGGAGCCGGACATGGCGTAAACGGTACCGAGCGCCGACACCGCCACCTCACGGGCCGCCATGCCGGGCACCAGGGCCACGCAGATCTGCCAGTTGAAGCCGACCGGCGCGAAGATGTAGGCAAGGGCATGGCCCAGGCGGCCGGCGAAGCTGTAGTCGATGGCCGGCCCAGTGGCCCCTTCAGGCGCGCCGGGGAAACTGGACAGGAACCAGAGGATCACCGTCAGGGCGAAGATGATGCCCCCCACCCGGCGCAGGAAGATCTTGGCCCGCTGCAAAAGGCCGAAGGCCAGATCCCTGGGGTTGGGGATGCGGTAGGCCGGCAGCTCCATCATCAGGGCGTGCTCGCGCTTGTCCTTACGCACCCACTTGAGCACCAGGGACACCACCAGGGCGCTGAGGATGCCGGCGAAATAGAGGCCGAAGAGCACCAGGCCCTGGAGGTTGAACAGGCCCCAGACGGTCTGGTGGGGGATGAAGGCGGCGATCAGCAGCGCATAGACGGGCAGCCGCGCCGAGCAGGTCATCAGCGGCGCCACCAGTATGGTGATGAGGCGCTCCCGAGGGTCCTGGATGCTGCGGGTGGCCATGATGCCGGGCACGGCGCAGGCGAAGCTCGACAGCAAGGGGATGAAGGCGCGGCCGGTGAGGCCGGCCTTGAACATCAGCCGGTCCAGCAGGTAGGCGGCCCGCGGCAGGTAGCCGGATTCCTCCAGCGTCAGGATGAAGAAGAAGAGGATCAGGATCTGCGGCATGAACACCAGCACGTTGCCGAGGCCGGCGAAGATGCCGTCCGCCAGCAGGCTGTGCAGGGCGCTGCCCGCCGGCAGGAAGCCGGTGACCCAGGCGCCGACGGCGCTGACCCCGTCGGTGATGGCATCCATCACCGGCTCGGCCCAGGAGAAGACCGCCTGGAAGATGAAGAACATCAGCACCGCCAGCAACCCCAGGCCCAGCACCGGGTGCAGCACCAGGGCGTCGATCTTGTCGTCCAGGCTATGGACTACGGGCCCCTGGCGCACGGCGTCGCGCATCAGCTCGCGCACCTGCTGGTGGCGAGCCTGGATGTCCCCGGCCACCAGGGCACTGGGCTGGGGCCAGTCCTGTTCCAGCTGCGCCACCAGGGCTTGGGCGCCCTGGCGGTCCACCGCCACCGTTTCCACCACCGGGATGCCGAGCTTTTGCGCCAGCAGCTGGCTGTCGATGGCGATGCCCTTGCGCTTGGCGGCGTCCATCATGTTCAGCGCCAGCACCACGGGCCGGCCCAGGGCCAGCACTTCCAACACGAAACGCAGGTGCAGGCGCAGGTTGGTGGCGTCGGCCACGCAGACCAGCAGGTCGGGCAGTGCCTCGCCGGGCAGGCGGCCCAGGCAGACGTCCCGGGTCACTTCCTCGTCGGGGCTGGTGGCGTCCAGGCTGTAGGCGCCGGGCAGGTCCAGCAGCTGAAAGCTACGGCCGGAGGGGCTGCGGAAACGCCCTTCCTTACGCTCGACGGTAACGCCGGCGTAGTTGGCCACTTTCTGGTTGCTGCCGGTCAGCTGGTTGAACAGGGCTGTCTTGCCGCAGTTGGGGTTACCCACCAGGGCGATGCGGGAACTGGCCTCGCTCATCAAGCGGCTCCCAGTTGCAGGGTGATGCGCTGGGCTTCGTTGCGGCGCAGGGCAAAGCGGGTGGCGCCCACCTGGACCACCAGGGGATTGCCGCCAAAGAAGCTGCGGGCCACCACCTTGACCGGCTCGCCATCGACAAAACCCAGCTCTCGCAGGCGGCGGGCAATGGGGTCGTCGGGGTAGGCATCTTTCACGGCCAGGACGAACGCCTGGAGCCCTTTCTTTGCATCTGCCAGATTCATGGGATCACAGCCTTACAAACGATAATCGGTCTCATTATACCTACTATGGCGCCGCCCGCAAAATGGCGGCGATCACAGATACCCATCAGGGGTCCTTGGGCATAGCAGGGAAGAGCCCCTGGGCAGGGGCCGGCGGACACTATACTGGGTAGCTGGCCCATCCCCTTGGCGGCCATTTGGGAGAACCCTTGATGAAACTGTCACGCTTTGTTGCCACCACCGCCTTCGGCTGCCTGCCACTGCTGCCCCTGTTCGCCTTTGGCGCCGACAGCGGTGATGTCGGCCCCGTGAAGATGATCTCGGCCATGGAAGATGCCTTCGGCGTCCACCCCGGCCAGCGCCGCAACCACATCAAGGGCAGCTGCGCCCTGGGTGAATTCACAGGGTTGCCGGCCGGCGCCGCTTATTCCCGCTCCAAGCTGTTCAGCGGCGACACCATTCCCGTCACGGCCCGCTTCTCCGTCGGGGGTGGCAACCCGGCGGCCTCGGACGCCGCCAAGGGGGTCAGGGGCATGGCCCTGGAGTTCAAGCTGCCCGGCGGCGCCATCCAGCACATGACCATGATCAACATGCCTATCTTCGGCGCCGCCAAGCCCCAGACCTTCTACGACATGCTGGTGGCCCTGAAGCCGGATCCGGCCACCCACAAGCCCGACCCCGAGGCCATCAAGACCTTCGCGGCCAGTCACCCCGACTACCAGGCCATGGGGGACTACGCCAAGAGCCACAACCCGCCCCCCAGCTACGCCAACAGCCCCTACTACAGCCTCCACGCCTTCTGGTTCGTCAACAAGGACAACCACAAGACGCTGGTGCGCTGGCATTTCGAACCCCAGGACGGGGTCAAGTTCATGACCGACGAGCAGATGCAGAAGGCCCCGGCCGATTTCCTGGAAAAGGTGCTGATCGACCGCACCCACAAGGGGCCTGTGAAATGGGACCTGGTGGTGACCTTGGGCCAGGAAGGGGATCCGCAGAACGATCCCTCCAAGCCCTGGCCGGCTGATCGCAAAGAAGTGACCCTGGGCACCCTTGCCATCACTCAGGCCATGGCGCAGAAAGGCGCCGCCTGCGAGCCCATCAACTTCGACCCCATGGTGGTGGCCGACGGCATCGCAGTGACAGACGACCCCGTGCTGAGGGCCCGTTCGGCGGCCTATGCGGTGTCCTTCGGCAAGCGGCTGTCCGGCAACTGAGCAAGCGGCCCCAGGGCCGCTTTTTTCATCGCTGCTGCGGCGCTACACTGCCGCCACATCCCCGTTGAGGCCAGGCCATGACAGCACAAAGCGCCCTCTCCTTTTTCATCGCCATCTATATCTTCTGCCTGACCCCGGGGCCAGGGGTCTTCGCCATCTTGGGGCGGGCCCTGGCCAAGGGGGCCGGCGCCTGCCTCTGGCTGGGGCTCGGCATGATCCTCTCCGACATCCTCTACCTGCTGGCCGCCTGCTTTGGCCTGGCCGCCATTGCCAGCCACTTCAGTGGCCTCTTCCTGGGTATCCGCTTGGCCGGTGCCGCCTACCTGCTGTACCTGGCCTACCGGATGTGGACGGCAAAGCCGGCCCCGCCCGCCGACGGGCATCCGGGCCGGGGCGACGGCGCCTTCAGCTTCGTCCAGGGCATGCTGATCTCCCTGTCCAACCCCAAGGCGATCCTCTTCTACCTGGCCTTCCTGCCAAGCTTCATGGACCTGACGGCCCTGACCGGCCAGGATATCGCCCTGGTGGTGGCCCTGACCTTCACCGGCCTCTTCCTGGGAGTCTGGACTGTGGCCGGTTTTGCCGGCAGGGCCAGGCTCTTCTTCCGCTCCGAGCGGGCCATGCGCGGCCTTAACCGCGGCGCCGGCAGCCTGATGGCCGCCGCCGGCCTCTTCCTGGCCAGCCGCTGACAAAAAACGGCGCCCATGGCGCCGTTTCTTTTGCTGGGGTCTGGCCTCAGGCCACCATGGTGCTGACCAGGTAGCCGGTGTAGCCCAGGTAACAGGCCAGCAGCACCGCTCCCTCGACGCGGTTGATGCGGCTCTGGCGGCTGCCCATGACGAACAGCAGCACCGTCAACACCGCCATCAGCACCCAGTCCCGGTGCAGCACCAGCATGTCCACCGACATGGGCCTGATGGCGGCCGCTATGCCCACCACCGCCAGGGTATTGAAGAGATTGGAACCGATGACGTTGCCAAGGGCCAGGTCATGTTCGCCCTTGCGCACCGCCGCCAGGGAGCTGGCCAGCTCCGGCAACGAGGTACCCACCGCCACCACCGTCAGGCCGATCACCAGATCGCTGACCCCCAGTTGCTGGGCTATGGCGACGGCCCCCCAGACCAGTATCCGCGAGCTGACCACCAGCAGCACCAGCCCCAGCAGCAGCCAGAACAGGGCCCGGTTCAGGGGCATGGGATGGGTCTTGAGTTCGCTCCCCACTTCCTTGCTGAGGGCATCGCCACGCTGGCGCAGGCCCTGGTGGATGCTCCAGCCCATCAGCACGGCGAAGACCCCCAGCAGGATGGCGGCGTCCAGGCGCCCCAGCTTGCCGTCCAGCAGCAAGGCACCGGCCAGCAAGGTCACGCCCCCCAGCACCGGCAGCTCCTTCTTCAGCACCTGGGACTGCACCTGGATCGGGCTCAGCATGGCCACCAGCCCCAGGATCAGGGCGATATTGGTGATGTTGGAGCCGTAGGCGTTGCCCAGGGCCAGGTCGGGATTGCCGTTCAGGGCCGCCAGGGCCGAGACCACCATCTCAGGGGCCGAGGTGCCGAAGCCGATCACCACCATACCGATCAACAGCGGCGGCATGCCGGCGTGGCGGGCCGTGGCCGCGGCGCCGTCCACGAAGCGGTCGGCGCTCCAAACCAGCAGGGCCAGGCCCGCCAGCACGGCCAGAAGGGGTAACAACATCAATGGGACTCCTTGGAAACGAACGAATGGCCGGGGGCCAGGGACAATACCCGCTGCGGGAAGGGAATGGTGAGGCCCTCGGCTTCGATGGCCAGCTTGATGCGCTGGTTAAGGTCCCAGTAGGCGGGCCAGTAGTCCGCCACTTTGGCCCAGGCCCGCAGCTGCAGGTTGACGCTGCTCTCCCCCAGGGTCAGTACCATCACCTGGGGCGCAGGATCGCTCAGCAGCCTCGGCTCTTCGGCGGCCAGGCGAGCCAGCACCGCCAGGCCCTTCTCCAGGGGGTCGCCATAGGCGATGCCCACCACCAGATCCATGCGCCTCTTGCCGTTACGGCTGTAATTCTTGATGGGGGCTCCCCAGAGGCTGCCGTTGGGGGCGCTGACATAGAGGCCATCCCCGGTTTCCAGCACTGTGGTGAAGAGCCCCACTTCTTTCACTGTGCCGCTGAAGCTGCCGCATTCGATGAAGTCCCCCGCCTTGAAGGGCCTCAGGATCAGCAGCATGATGCCGGCGGCGATATTGCCGAGGGTGTCCTTGAGGGCCAGGCCCACCGCCAGGCCGGCGGCACCCAGCAGGGCGATGAGGCTGGAGGTGTTGAAGCCGAGGATATCGAGGATGATGACCAGCCCCACCAGGTAGAAACCGTAGCCCGCCAGGCTGGACAGCAGCGGCACCAGGGTGGCGTCCAACTTGTTGAGCTTCTGGTGGGCATGGCGTACCGATCTGCGGGCCCAGCCCGCCAGCACGGCAGTCGCCACCAGCACCAGCAGCACCAACAGCGCCTTGTAGGCCAGATCCAGGAAGAGCTCGGCATGGCTCTGCCAAAACGTTTTGACGGTTTCCATCCTCTTGTCGCCTTTTCCCCGCAATAAAGAGCCGGATCATAAAGGCAGCGGCGGGAAAAATCAGTACGGTAAAAGGAAAGCCAGGCTCGGGAAAAACTGACAACAGCCTGTCTTGGCCCGCAAAAGCGCAAGGCCCTTGTCGCGCCCAAGCCCCGAAGCGGGCTAACATGGTCAAGGTATCACCATTGAGGCCCGCCATGAGGTTATTGCTCCTCTCCCTGCTGCTCAGCGCCTGCGCCCAGGCCGCCGTCTTCCCCCTGCCCCCAAAGGACAGCGCCCTGCTGGGCCAACTGGTCAGCTACAAGGTGGAAAAGGGGGACTATTTCGAGGCCATAGCCCGCGACCGGGATCTCAGCCCCCTCAATCTCATAGAGGCCAACCCCGGCATAGATCCTCTGTTGCCGTCCCCCGGCTTGCTGCTGACCCTGCCCACCGCCATGCTGCTGCCAGACGCTCCCCGCCAAGGCATCGTCATCAACCTGGCCGAGCTGCGCCTCTATTATTTCGATACCGCCAACAAGCGGGTCTTCGTCTTCCCTGTGGGCATAGGCCGCATCGGCCTGGACAGCCCCCTGGGCCAGACGGCCGTGGTCAGCAAGCAGAAGGATCCGGTCTGGACCCCCACCAAAGGCACCCATGAGCGCCTTGCCGAGCAGGGCCAAAGCATTCCCGACAAGGTGCCGGCCGGCCCCGACAACCCCCTCGGCAAGTACGCCCTGCGCCTCGGCTTCAAAGGCGGCCAGTACCTCATTCACGGCACCAACCTGGACGTCGGCGTGGGCATGAGGGTCAGCGCCGGTTGCATCCGCCTGATGCCGGACAACATTGAGGAACTGTTCCAGATGGTGCCGGTGGGCACCCCGGTGCGCATCGTCAACCAGCCCGTCAAGACGGCCCTGGAGCCGGACGGCACCCTCTACCTGGAAGTGCACCAGCCCCTGACCCGGGGCGGTAGCGCCCCCGACCTGCTGCAACTCAGCCAGTCCCAGCAGAAGTGGCTGAGCGCCAACTTCGCCGACGAGGACAGGGTGCGCCAGGCCCTGCTGGCCAAGAGCGGCCTGCCCCTGGCCGTCGGCCAGAAACAACAAGGCGCCTCAGTACAGGCGCCTTGAACCGGGACCAGAAGAAAAGGCGCCGCTGGCGCCTTTTCTTATTTCTTGTAGTAGGTCGACGACATGTTGTCGATGCGCTGGTTGGCCCGCTTGGCCTCCATGTTGGCATTCTCGGCAGCCGACTTGGCATCCGCCACATCCTTTTTGATCATCGCCTGGTCTGAGGCCATCTGGTCTACCTTGCCGGAGAGCTGGTCTACCTTGTTGGACAGTGCCTGCACCTGGGACTCCAGGTTGCTGTTGGCACAGCCGGAAAGGGATGCAGCCGCAACGATGAGGGCCGCCAATGTCACAGTACGCTTCATATCCACTCCTTTTTTTTCCATAGGTGACAAACCTTTACTGCCAAGGATTGCACCCTGAAGTGTGGCATAAATTTTTTTTCCTGCTTGCCAAAGGGCGCTGGCCTCTGTCATCAAGAAAACGTCTAATAAAGAAAACCCGCTCAGGTGGCGGGTTTTCACAGGGTGGTTCAGCGTTCCAAGGGCCCGTAGTCGCGATCGCTTACCGGGCAGAAGGCTCGAAACTCTTCAGAGAAGTCGGGGCCTTCATCATCATGCCTGGGGTCGAGCAAGGCTTCGTTTTCTGTCTCGTTCGCCTGCAGCAGGCGGTCTCTGGGGTCGGTGGGTTGGCGCATCGTGACCTCCCTGTGATGATTGGTCATAAAGCTTTAGTTCATTTTTAAGGCAGCTGGCAAGGGGGGAAAAGTGGCGATGAAGCTAAGCCTTTCTTCGGCCTGGAGATCTTTTTTCCAGGGCCATATCCTTGCCGCTATGCAGCGATGTAGCCACCATTAATCCTGGCTTAACCTTGAAAGCTGAAGCTCAACACTCGTCAAAACAAGGACTTATCTAATGCGTAAAGTCTTCACCGGCCCGACCCTGGCAGCCTTGCTGGGATTGGTGCTGATCCTGGCCAGGTTGCTGGCCTTCCCCCTGCTTCCCGTCGACGAGACCCGCTACCTGTCGGTGGCCTGGGAGATGGCCCAGAACGGCAACTGGCTGGTGCCCCACCTGAACGGCGCCCCCTATCCCCACAAACCGCCGCTGATGTTTTGGTTGATCAACCTGGCCTGGCAACTGGGCATCAGCTCGGATTACCTCTCCCGCCTGGTAATGCCCCTGGTGGGCCTGCTCAACTTCTTCCTGCTCAGCGCCCTGGTGAAAGCGGCCTCCCCTCAGGACGAGGCCACGGCCAACAGGGCCCCCCTGGTGCTGCTGACCCTGTTGCCCTGGGCCCTGTTCCTGCCCCTGACCATGTTCGACATGACGGTGACCCTCTGCCTGCTGCTGGCCGTCTGGAGCATGCTCAAGAGCCGCCAGGACCGCCGCTGGCTGTGGCTGGCCGGCCTGGGTGTGGGCCTCGGCATGCTGGCCAAGGGCCCCGTGATGCTGCTCTACTGGTTGCCGTTGACCCTGGGTTACAAGTACTGGCAAGGCGAGGTGGGTAACAACAAGCGCTGGCTGGCCGACACCGGCCTGGCCACCCTGCTCGGCATCGCCGTGGTGCTGGCCTGGGCCGTCCCGGCCGCCATCCACGGTGGCGAGGCTTATGCCCAAGCCATCTTCTGGCGCCAGTCCGCAGGCCGCGTCGCCAACGCCTTCGCCCATACCAGGCCCTGGTACTGGTACCTGATGATGGTGCCGCTGCTGATGCTGCCCTGGACCCTGACCCGCTTCTGGAAAGGCTCATTTTCCGCCACGCCGCTGCAGCGCATGGCCCTCTGGGGCATGCTGCCGCAGCTGTTGCTGTTCAGCCTGGTCAGCTCCAAACAGATCCACTACCTGCTGCCCACCCTGCCCTTCCTGGCCATCTGGCTGGCCAGCAAATGGCCCCAGTTCCAGGCCAAGCGCCAGTGGGGCCAGGCCCTGCTGCTGCTGGCATTGACTGTGGCCCTGGCCATGCTGCCCGACATCGCCGCCAAGCAGTTCCCTGCCGCCCCCCTGCCGCAATGGGTCAGGGCCCTGGCGCTGGTGCCCCTGGCCTTTGCCTGGCTGATGCTGCGCCAGCCCAAGGATGCTGTGCTGATGCTGGCCTTCCCCCTGTCCATGCAGTTGCTGCTGTTGGCGGTGGCCCCGGCCATGCACCACTACTACGACCTGTCCCCCATAGCCCAGAAGGTCGCGGCGCTGCAGCAAGAAGGCCGGCCCCTGGGCTACCTCGGCAAGTACGCCAACCAGTTCCGCTTCCTTGGCCGTGGCAGCGCTGATCTCACCGACCTGCACGGCGCGGACGCCATCCGCGACTGGGCCCAAGGCCATCCCAACGGTGCGCTGGTGGTGGTGGTAAGGCACCTGAGCCCGCAGGTTCGGGCTGTCGCCATCGCCAGCACCCCCTACCGCAAGCGCTACTATGTGCTGCTGCCCAGCAGCCAGTGGCAACTGCTGACGGACCAACCGGAAGACGTCGACGAGTAAAAAAGGCCGCCCTCGGGGCGGCCTTTTTCATGGGCCTTGTTCAGGCGGCGATGGCCGCTATCTGGGCCTCGGCCTTGGCCAGGGCCTCGGCGTCCATCAGCTGCTTGTCGGCGCCGATGAAGGTCACGTCGGTAATGCCGATGAAGCCCAGCACATGGCGCACGAAGCCGGAGGCGAAGTCGATGTCGCTGAACATGGGGGTGCCGCCGGAGGTGACGATGACATAGGCCTTCTTGCCGGTCAGCAGTCCTTCGGGGCCCCGCTCCGTGAAACGGAAGGTCTCGCGGGCCCGGGCTATCTGGTCGACCCAGGCCTTGAAGGCGGCCGGCACCCCGAAGTTGTAGATGGGCACCGCCAGCACCAGCACGTCGGCGTCGCGCACCTCGCCGACCAGGGCGTCTGACTGGGCCAGTACCCCCTGCTGCTGGGGGCTGCGCTCGGCCTTGTCGGTGAAGTTGGCCTCGATCCAGGCGTCGCTGATGAAGCTGATCCCCTGGCTGAGGTCGCGGTTGACCACCTTGAGTTGCTGGCCCTGGCCCAGCCTGTCGATCAGCTGATCGCTGAGCTGGCGGCCGGTGGAGCCTTTGACACGCATGCTGGCGTCGATACGCAGGATGTTGAGCTTGGACATGACGTTTACCTCTGTTGGTCAGGCGCCGAAGCCGCCGTCGATGCTGTGCTGGGCACCTGTGATGTAACCGGCCTCGGGGCCGGCCAGGAAGGCCACGAAGGC
This sequence comes from Gallaecimonas kandeliae, assembly GCF_030450055.1. Taxonomy (NCBI): domain Bacteria; kingdom Pseudomonadati; phylum Pseudomonadota; class Gammaproteobacteria; order Enterobacterales; family Gallaecimonadaceae; genus Gallaecimonas; species Gallaecimonas kandeliae. The sequence goes on along the minus strand of NZ_CP118480.1, from coordinate 923,921 downwards.
CGCAATTTCGTCGCCGCGGCCATGGCGCTTGATGGCCATGAAGCTGTGCATCAACTCCGCGAAGGGGCCTTCGGCCGGGTTCATCTCGGTGTCGACGGGGCCGGGCTGGACGTTGTTGACGGTGATGCCGCGCGCCCCCAGGTCCCGGGCCAGGCCGCGGACCATGCCCTGGACGGCGGACTTGGTGAGGGCATAGGCGGCGGCGCCGGCCATGGGCATGCGGTCGCCGTTGACCGAGCCTATGACGATGATGCGGCCCCCTTCGGGCATCTGCCTGGCCGCCGCCACAGCGGCGTGGTAAGGGGCGCGGACGTTGATGTCGATCATCCTGTCCACCTGGTCGGCATCCAGTTCCAGGGGGTCGCCCATCACCAGGGTGCCGGCGCTGATCACCAGTATGTCCAGGGGCCCCTGGGCGGCGATGAAGGCACTCAGGCTGTCGCGGTCGCTGTTGTCCACCCGGCTGGCCTGGGTGCCGGTAGCGGCGGCCAGGCTGTTGGCGGCGTCGACAGAGCCGGCATAGGTGAAGTGGGTGTCGGCGCCCTCGGCGGCCAGGCGGGTCACTATGGCGGCGCCTATGCCGCGACTACCGCCCAGTACCAGGGCTTTCTTTCCGGTCAGATTGGCCATGATTGGCTCCTTAGCTGCGAGGTTGAAAATCCACGAGCCCAGGCTATTCCAACGCAAAACCGGGAAAAACAGCCTAAAATTCAAATCATATTTCTGATAATCAGAAAGATTGAAAAAAGAGAAGTCCATGAACCAGTTGGAGCAGATCCGCATCTTCGTGGAACTGGTCAAGGCCGGCAGCGCCACCCAGGCCGCCCGGCAGTTGAACCTGGCCACCTCGGCGGTGAGCCGCCGCCTCAAGGAGCTGGAGGCCAGGCTCGGCACCGAGCTGCTGCACCGCACCACCCGCAGCATGACCCTCACCGACGACGGCCGCGCCTACTATGAGCGCTGCGTGCGGATCCTCGAGGATCTGGACGAGGCGGAGCGGGAGCTGGGCAGCCGCTCGGGGGAGCTGAGCGGCCGCCTGCGCATCACCACCCCCTGGAGCTTCGGGGTCTCGCACCTGGTGCCGGCCATCACCGAATTCATGTACCTGCATCCCAGGGTGGAGATCGACCTGGACATGAACGACCGCAAGGTCGACCTGGTGGCGGAAGGCTTCGACCTGGCCATCCGCATCGGCGAGCTGGAAGACTCCAGCCTGGTGGCCCGCAAGCTGGCGCCGGTCAGCCACGTGGTGGCCGCAGCGCCGGACTATTTCCAGCGCCACGGCCGGCCCCAAAGTCCGCAAGAGCTGGCCGGCCACCAGGGGCTCTGCTACGCCAACCTCAAGGCCCCTGGCCAGTGGCTCTATTTCGACGATCAGGGCCGGCGCCAGAGCGTCAAGGTGCCCATCAGGTTCAGGGCCAGCAACGGCGACGCCCTGCGCCACGCCGCCATCGCCGGCCTGGGAGTGCTCTGTGAGCCCAGCTTCATCACCTACCAGGCCATACGCCAGGGGCTGCTGGAACCGGTGCTGACCCAATATCGCTGGTACCAGATGGGGATCTACGCCCTCTACCCCGGCACCCGCCACCTCTCTCCCAGGGTCAGGGGCTTCATCGACTTCCTGGGCAAGCGCTTCGGCGACCACCCGGAGTGGGAGGCGGCGCTGGATCCCTTCAGGGCCTGACCCCTTTGGCTAAAGGCCCTTCTCCTGGCTAGGCTCTAAGGACCCTGGCCCGGTGGCAGGAGAAGCGCCCTTGCCAAGCCCCCATACCCCCACAGCCGATACAGCCCCGCCGCCCTGGAGCCAGCCGGCGCCAAGCGTGCTGGCCGGCCTGGGGGTCAACCCCCGCCAGGGCCTGGACCGCCAGGAGGCGCGGCGACGGCTGCGCCGATTCGGCCCCAACCGGCTGCGCCCGCCGCGCCACCGCAGCGCCTGGCAGGTGCTGCTGGCCCAGTTCAAGAGCCTGATGATGCTGCTGCTGGCGCTGGCGGCGCTGCTGGCCTTTGGCCTCGGCCAAACCGTGGACGGTGCCGCCATACTGGCGGTGCTGGGGCTCAACGTCGCCATCGGCTTCACGGTGGAGCTGCGCGGGGTGCGCTCCATGGAAGCCCTCTACCGCCTGACCCGGCTCAAGGTCAGGGTGCGCCGGGGCGGCCACGTCAAGCAAATCGCCACTGAGCAGCTGGTGCCGGGGGATCTGGTGCTGCTGGAAGGTGGCGACAAGGTCGGCGCCGACCTGCGGCTGCTGGAGGCGGCCAATCTCCAGGTCGACGAGTCGGCCCTGACCGGCGAATCCCTGCCCGTTACCAAGGGGATCGAGCCTGTCCCTGCCGACAGCCCCCTGGCCGAGCGCAGCACCATGCTCTACAGCGGCACCCACCTGGTCCAGGGTAGTGGCGAGGCGGTGGTGGTGGCCACGGGCCTGGCCACGGAGCTGGGCCGGATCGCCACCCTGGTCACCCAGATCCCGGACAAGGCTACGCCCCTGGAGCAAAAACTGGCCTTATTGGGCCAGAAACTCATCTGGCTGACCCTGGCCCTGGCCGCCCTGCTGGCCCTGGCCGGCATTTGGGTGGGCAGGGAGCCGGTGGCCATGCTGAAGATCGCCATAGCCCTGGCGGTAGCGGCGGTACCGGAAGGGCTGCCGGTGGTGGCGACCATAGCCCTGGCCAGGGGCATGTGGCGCATGGCCAGGCAGAACGCCCTGATCAACAGGCTGGCGGCGGTGGAAACCCTGGGCGCCACGGCCGTGATCTGCACCGACAAGACCGGCACCCTCACCGAGAACCGCCTCAGCCTGGCCAGGTTGCTGCTGGCATCGGGAGAACAAGCGGAGCTGGCCGAGGCGGGCTTCGAAGGCACTGGCCAAGACTCCCCCCAGTTGCGCCAAGCCCTGGAGCTGGCAGTGCTCTGCAACAACGCCAGCCTGGATGAAGGCGGCCTCGGCGATCCCCTGGAAGTGGCATTGCTGGCCGCCGGCCGCCAGGCCGGGCTGGAAAGGGAGGCCCTGCTGCGCCGCTGGCCCGAACTGCGGGAAGAGGCTTTCAGCACCGACAGCCGCATGATGGCCAGCTTCCACCAAGGGCCGGACGGCATCAGGGTGGCGGTCAAGGGCGCACCCGAGGCGGTGCTGGCAGCCTGCGCCTTTGAGGGAAGCGGGGACCAGGCTGAGCCCATGGTGGACGCCAGGCGCCAACACTGGCTGGCCCAGAACCAGCGGCTGGCAAAACAGGGGTTGAGGGTGCTGGCCCTGGCGGAAGGCCGCGCCGCCAACATCGAGGCCGAACCCTACCAGGGGCTCAGCCTGCTGGCCCTGGTAGGGCTGATGGACCCACCTCGCCAGGACGTGGCCCTGGCCCTGGCCCAATGCCGGGCCGCCGGGATCCGGGTGGTGATGGTCACGGGCGACCAGGCCGCCACCGCCGCTCATGTGGCCAGGCAGCTGGGGCTCGACGGTGATCAGCCCTTGGTGGTGGCCCAGGGCAAGGCGCTGCGCCCGCTGGACGAGATGAGCGAGCCAGACAAGGTGGCGGCCCTGGCCACTTCCGTCTTTGCCCGGGTCGAACCGGCCCAGAAGCTCAGGCTGGTGGCCCTGCACCAAGAGGCGGGCGCCGTGGTGGCCATGACCGGCGACGGGGTCAATGACGCCCCGGCCCTGAAACAGGCCGATATCGGCATCGCCATGGGCCAAAGGGGCACCCAGGTGGCCAGGGAGGCGGCCGCCATGGTGCTCAAGGACGACGCCTTCGCCACCCTGGTGCTGGCGGTGCGCCAGGGCCGCATCATCTTCGACAATATCCGCAGCTTCGTGCTCTATCTGCTGTCCTGCAACATCAGCGAACTGATGGTGGTGGCCCTGGCCACACTGGCGGACGCCCCCTTGCCGCTGCTGCCGCTGCAGATCCTCTACCTCAACCTGGTCACGGACGTTTTCCCCGCCCTGGCCCTGGGAGTGGGGCCTGGGGCGCCGGGGGTCATGGAGAGGCCGCCCAGGCCAAGGGCGGAGGCGGTCATCGACGGCCGCCACTGGCTGGCCATCCTCGGCTATGGCAGCAGCATCACCTTTGCCGTGCTGGGGGCCTTCGCTCTGGCTCTGGGCCCGCTGGCGCTGGCGCCGGCCGCCGCCGTGACCATCGCCTTCCTGACCCTGGCCCTGGCCCAGCTCTGGCATCTCTTCAACATGCGCCAGCCCGGCAGCAGTTGGCGCCACAACGCCATAGTCCGCAATCCCTATGCCTGGGCCGCCCTGGCCCTGTGCCTGGTGCTGCTGTGGCTGGCCCTCTACCTGCCCCCCCTGGCCGCTTTGCTGCACCTCGAGCCCCCCGGCCTCACCGGCTGGGCCCTGGTGTTGTCGGCCTCCCTGCTGCCGTTGCTGCTGGGCCAGTCGCTCAAAGCCCTTAACTTGACTCAGCGCAAACACCCCTGATCCCAAGGGGCTATCCTGATGGGGTAGCCAAACAATGGAGAGACCAGGCATGAAACGATTTTCCAAGGCACTGCTGTGCTGCGCCCTGCTGGCCACCGGGGCCCTCGCCAACGAAGAACAGGGCAAGGCGCCGGCCAAGGACGAGAGCGGCCAGCAGCAAGTGGTGGCCATGCAGCAACAGTTCCAGCAGATGCAGCAGCTGATGATGCAGATCCATCAGTCCCAGGATCCGGCCCAGCACCAGGCGCTGATGATGCAGCACATGGCCGCCATGCAGCACGGCATGCAGATGATGGGCGGCATGGGCATGATGGGTGGCCAAGGCATGATGCAAGGCAACAGCAAGATGGGCGGCCAAGGCATGATGCAAGGCAACGGCATGATGGGCGGCCAGGGCATGATGCAGGGCAGCGGCATGATGGGCGGCCAGGGCATGATGCAGGGCGGCAAGGCCCAGGGCCAAGGCCAGATGAACATGGAGCAGCAACTGGCCCAGATGCAGCAGCACATGGCCCTGATGCAGGCCATGATGGCCCAGATGCTCCAGCACAGCGCCGAGCAAGCCAAAGACAAGGATAAGAAGTAAGGAGGCCCCATGAGCGATCTGGAGCACAGGCCCGGCGTCCGGGAACTGAACCTGGTGGTTCGCCACCTCAAGCTGGACGCACCCGACGCCCAGAAGGTGGCTCAGGCCATGGCGGAGATAGATCCCCTGCTGGGCATGGACGGGGTGTCCTTCGACGACAGGGCCCAGGTGCTGAGCCTGGCCTATGACGCCACCCGCCTCGACCTCGACAAACTGGAGGCCCTGCTGAAAGAGCACGGCCTCACCGTCAGCCACGACTGGTGGACCCACCTCAAGGAAAGCTACTACCGCTTCGTGGACCAGAACATCAAGGACAACGACCAGCACGATCCCTGGAGTTGCCACTAAGCCTCCCCCCTAGGGGAGGCTCCCCCCCAATTCCGCCACCACCAGCGCCACGAAGACCCTGAGCCTGGGCAGCTGGCGCAGGTCCTGGTGGTAGCCCAGCCAGAGGTCGCGGCTGGGTGGCGCCTCGGCCACCGCCAGGCGTTTGAGGCCGGGCAGGCGCTCGGCCAGCAGCACCGGCAGCACGGCCAGGCCTATGCCGGCGGCGCAGAGCCTGGCCTGGGCCTCGCGGCTGTTGCTGGCAAAGGCGACCCTGGCGCCGGGGAACTGCCGCTCAAGCCAGAGCACATCCGGCAGCTCGCGAAACTGGCTGTCCATGGTCACCAGCCGCAGTTTGGCCGGCTCTGCCAGCAGGGCCTCGTCGAAGTCCGCCGCCCCATAGAGGCCGTACTCCATGGTCAAGAGCCGCCGCTGGGCTATGTCCGGCTCCTCGAAGGCCTTGATACGGAACACCAGATCCGCCTCCCGCCGCGCCAGGCTCAGCAGCCGGCTCTCGGTGACCAGCTCTATGCTGACCTCGGGATGCTGGGCGATGAAGCGCTCGGCCAGGGCCGACAGCACATGAACCCCGAACCAGTCAGAGGAAGAGATCCTCAGGGTGCCACTCAGCTGGGCCTGGCCTTCCAGGGTGCGCTGCAAGGCGTGGGATTCGGCCTCCATGCGCCTGGCGTGGGGCAGCAGGGCCGCGCCCTCGTCGGTCAGCACGAACCCCTCAGGGGTGCGCTGGAACAGCTTGTGGCCCAGGCCCGCTTCCAGGGCGCTGATGCGCCTGCCCATGGTCGGCTGGGTCACCCCCACCTTGGCGGCGGCGGCCGTCAGTTGACCGGTCTCGGCCACGGCCAGGAAAAAGCGGATGTCGTCCCAATCCATGCCAAAGCCTCATTCAAAATTGCATGAAGAGAATAGAATTTAGTTGATTTTAATTCTTATTTGAATGGCAAAGACTGTCTTTGAAGTCACTTGAGGAGACAGCACCATGTCCAAGCACAGCATGTTCCAACTGCAGGTCGAAACCGCCCAGGGCCCCTTCAACAGGGTCGAAAGGCCCATCCCTACCCCCGCCAAGGGAGAAGTTCTGGTCAGGATCGCCGCCAGCGGCGTCAACCCCCTGGACGCCAAGATCCGCGCAGGCGCCGCCGCCCACGCCCGCCATCCCTTCCCCGCCGTACTGGGGCTGGACATGGCCGGGGAAGTGGTCGCGTTGGGAGCAGGGGTCAGCGGCTTCGCCGTCGGTGACAGGGTCTACGGCCTGACCGGCGGTGTCGGCGGCATCCCGGGCTCACTGGCCCAATATGCCGCCGTCGACGCCCGGCTGCTGGCCAGGGCCCCCGCCAGCCTCAGCCTGCGCGAAGCGGCCGCCATGCCGCTGGTGGTGATCACCGCCTGGGAAGGCCTGGTGGACAGGGCCAGGGTCAGCGCCGGCCAGAAGGTGCTGGTCCAGGGCGGCGCCGGTGGCGTCGGCCAGGTGGCCATCCAACTGGCCAGGGCCTTCGGTGCCGAGGCCTTTGCCACGGGCCGCGCCGGCCAGGCCGCCTTCATCGAGGGCCTGGGTGCCACCGCCATCGATTTCGAGAAAATCCCGGTCGAAGAGATGGTCGCCCGCCACACTGACAGCGAAGGCTTCGACATCGTCTACAACAGCATCGGCGGCCCGGCCCTGGACGACGCCTTCCAGGCGGTGCGGACCTACAGCGGCCAGGTGGTGAGCAGCCTCGGCTGGGGCAGCCACAGCCTGGCGCCGCTTTCCTTCAGGGGCGCCAGCTACTCGGGGGTCTTCACCTTGCTGCCGCTGCTGAGCGGCAAGGGCCGGGAACATCACGGCCAGATCCTGGCCCAGGCCGCCCGCCTGGTGGACGCAGGCCTCTTGAAAGTGCACCTGGACCCACGCCGCTTCAACCTGGACCAGGCCGAGGAGGCCCACTTGCTGCTTACCGGCGGCCAGGCCCAGGGCAAGCTGGTGGTGGATATCCTTTGAACCGGCCAGCGCCCATAAAAAAGCGGCCCTACTGGGCCGCTTGTCTTTTTAAGCTCATTTCAATCCACCTTCGGGAAATCCAGGACAGTGTCGTTGACCCTGTTGATCATGTTGGTGAAGAGGATGGCGCTGACGGCGCTGATGGCCTCCACCACCTGGCCGTCGCCGTAGCCTTGGGCGCGCAAGGCCTCGAGGCCCGCCACCGGCAGGGTGCCGCTGCTTTGTACCAGGGTGCGGGCGAAGCGGACCAGGGCGTCCAGCTTGGCGTCTTCTTCATAGCGGCCGCTGCGCAGCGCCCGGGTCTGCTCGGCGCTGTAGCCGGCCATCTTGCCCATCAGGGTGTGGGCGGCGACACAATAGTCGCAGCCGGTGGCCTCGCTGACGGCCAGGTTGATGGCTTCCAGCTCGCGGGCGCTGAGGCTGCCCTTCTTGAGGGCCGCGTTATGGGCCAGGGCCTGGGCCAGCACGGCGGGCGCGTTGCTGCCGATGGTGGCGTAGGCGTTGGGCACCTTGCCGGCGGCCTTCTTGATGGCGGCGAAGAGGTCGGCGGTTTGGCCTGTGGCCTGCTCAGGGGCCAGGGTATGCAGTCGGCTCATGATCTACTCCTGTTGGGTATGGGTATCGCCCCTTTGGCGATGGCTCCATACTAGGGAGCACTGGCCTCGGCCTCTGCGCCGCGGCGTCTCGGTTTTTTGCTCCAGCGTCTCAAGGACAAAATGGACAGCCTCAGTCAGCTCATCGGCCTGCTGGCCCCCAAAGGCCAGGTGGATCTGCACTGCCGCTTCAGCGGCAGCTGGCAGTCCGATCATCCCCAGGCCCCCAAGGGCCATCTCCCCTACCACCTTATCCTGGCCGGCCAGGCCAAGCTGCTGGCCGAAGGCCGGGAATGGCAACTGGCCGCCGGCGATGTATTGCTGCTTCCCCAAGGCTCGCCCCACCTGCTCAAGGGCCTGCGGCAAGGAGACCGGCCAGCCCCTCAGCACCGCCGCCACAACGGCGCCGTCACCGAACTGGTGCGGGCGGGAGAAGGAGAAGCCCTGGAGATGCTCTGCGGCGAATTCCAGGTCGGCGCCCCGGGCGCCCTGCTGCTGGCCAGTATGCCGGCGCTGGTGCAGGTGCGGACGGCCCAAAGGGACGACTGTGCCGAGCTCAAGGCGTTGGTGGCCATGCTGGCCAGGGAAAGCCTGGACGGCCAGCCCGGCGCCCAGGCCATCATCCGCGAGCTCTCCGCCACCCTCTTGACCCTGCTGCTCAGGGCCCTGCTGACCCAGCAGGCGCCGCCGCCCGGCCTGCTGAACCTGATGGCCGACCAACGATTGGCCCCGGCCGTGGCCGCCGTACTGGCCGAGCCTCAGGGCAACTGGACCCTGGAGGCCATGGCCGCCGCCTGCCACTTGTCCCGGGCCAGCTTCGCCCGCCACTTCGGCCAGTGCTACCAGCTCACACCCCAGGAATGGCTGACCCAGCTGCGCATGGCCCTGGCCGCCCGCCTGCTGCGGGAAAGCCCCCAGGGCCTGCTGCGGGTGGCCGAGCAATGCGGCTACCTGTCCCAGGCCGCCTTCAGCCGCGCCTTCAAGGCCCACCACGGCCAAACCCCTGGCCAGTTCCGGCGCCACATTGGCTAGGGCGTCTCCCAGAGACCCGCCAAGCGCAAGGCAGCTTCCATCCCCCCACAGGCTGCCCAAAGCAAAGGGCCCCTGGCTTGCCAGGGGCCCTTTTTTCATCCCGGGTTCTTGGCCCTGTGCTCCGTGGTGGTCAGGCCCGCGTAACCCCAGTTGTCGGTGTCGATTTCCTCTATGGTGATGTGGGTCAGCTCCGGCGGCTTGTCCAGCACCCGCTGCATGGTGTCGGTGATCTCCCTGATCACCTGGGCTTTTTGCTCCCGGGTCACGCCGGTGCGGGTGATCCGTACGTTGATGTAAGGCATGGCAATGCTCCTTAAGGGGTGACCCTTACCAGTGGCCGGCGGACTGGCCGCCGTCGACGTGCAGTATCTCGCCGGTGACGAAGGCCGAACGCTCGAGGAAGAGCACGGCGTCGACGATGTCCTGGACTTCCCCCATGCGGCCCAGGGGATGCAGGCCGGCCAGGGCCTGGTGGCTTTCCACTGGGTGCATGGGGGTCTTGATGATGCCGGGGGAGACGGCATTCACCCTGATGTTGCGGCCCGCGTACTCGATGGCCAGGGAGCGGGTGGCGGCGTTGAGGCCGCCCTTGGTCAGGGACGCCAGCACGCTGGGCACGCCGTTGATGGGCTGGTCCACCAGGCTGGTGGTGATCTGCACCAGATGGCCGCCGCCCTGCTGCTCCATCCGGGCTATGGCGGCCTGGCTGAGGTGGAAGAAGCCCGCCAGGTTGGTGGCGATGTTGTGCTGCCAGTCCTCCAGGTTGAACTGGGTGAAGTGCTTGGCGGTGAAGACGCCGGCGTTGTTCACCAGGGTGTCGATGCGGCCGAAGCGCTCCAGGCCTTCGCTGATGATGCGGCGGGCCGTGGCGGGGTCGGCGATGTCGCCTGCCACAGTGGCGACGCCCGGGTCGTCGGACGGCTGGATGTTTCGGGAGCTGGCCACGACCCTGAAACCCGCCTGGCGGTAGGCCTGGACCAGTCCGGCCCCTATGCCCTGGGAGGCACCGGTGATGATGGCGACTTTGGCTACGTTGTTCATGTGGAACTCCTGCTGTACTGCTGAGCAGCGGTAAGGCCCGCTGTACCCGGGCCCCTCGGCGAGGCCCTGCCGGTCAGGAGTGCTCCCATCCGGTTGGAAGCCACTATATTTTTTACCAAAGCTCTGAAAAACTGGCCACCAGGCACTTCTATTGATACATGGCGTAACAAATGAAGCGACAATTCGACGATGTGCAACTGGGCAGCCTGGAGCTGTTCTGCCTGGCCGCCGAGCTCGGCAGCTTTACCGCCGCCGCCCAGGAAGCGGGGGTGACACCGGCGGCGGTGAGCCGCACCATCTCCAGGCTGGAAGAGCGGCTGGGGGTCAGGCTCTTCACCCGCAGCACCCGCCACATCCGCCTCACCGAAGGGGGCCAGGGTTACCACCAGCAGTGCCGCCAGGCCCTGGCCCAACTGGTGGAGGCGGAGCGGGAGCTGACCGGCCGCCAGCAGCAGCCGGCCGGCACCTTGCGCATCAGCCTGCCCACCACCTACGGCCACCACCGCATCTTGCCGCTGCTGCCCCAATTCCGGGCCCGCTATCCCCAGGTCGAGGTGGATATCCACCTCTCCAACCGCAACATCGACTTCGTCAGCGAAGGCTTCGACCTGGCGATCCGGGTGCGGGCCCAGCCCGACTCGACCCTGGTCGCCCGCCACCTCGAAGACGCGGCCCTGGTGGTGGTGGCCACCCCGGGCTACCTGGAAAAGGCCGGGGTGCCGTTGCAGTTGGCGGACCTGGCCCAGCACCAATGCATCCAGTTCGAGCTGCCCAGCAGCGGCCGGCGCATCTCCTGGCTGTTCAAGGAGCAAGGCGAGGAGCGGGAGATCTTTACCCAGGGCGGCTACTGCTGCTCGGACGACGTGCTGGGCGGCGTCACCCTGGCCCGGCACGGCGCCGGCCTCTTCCAGACCTACAGCTTCATCGTCGAACAGGCCCTGGCCGACGGCAGCCTGGTGGAGGTGTTGGAGCCCTTCAGGGGGCGGTCGCGCCCCTACAGCCTGCTCTACCCCCAGAACCGCCACATGCCGCTGCGGCTGCGGGCCTTCATCGACTTCCTGATGGAACAGCGGGGCCACTGGGGCCAGGGGTGAGCAGGCCTTGATGCCTCGGCAAACCGGCGGTGGATATCAGTTGAGCCGGCAAGTGCCCATGAAAAGCGGCCCATCGGGGCCGCTCTTTCTGTCGGCTCATTAACTCCACCGTGGAAAATCCAGGCCAGTGTCGTTGACCCTGCCGAGCATAATGGCCCTTCAGGCCGGGCGGGTGGCGATCTCCAGCTCCCCCAGCCAGCGCATGGCCTGATCGCGGTTGTCACCGCACATCTCTTGCGAGGGCTTGAGGCCGGCGCAGAAGGCGGGCCTGTCGGGGTGGCCGAAGATGTTGCAGCGAAAGTCCTCGGCCAGGTGGATGCACCTGACGTTGGCCGGCTTGCCGTTTGGCATACCGGGGATGGGGCTGGTGATGGAAGGGGCTATGCAGCAGGCCCCGCAATGGTCACGACAATTCATGGGGTAGTTTCGCGGCGGCCAGAAAGGTGCGCTATTGTGGCGCAAATGCCGGCGGGGATCATCCGCCATTATCCGGCCAGGCCCCAGCGCCAAGGCCGTTCGCCTCTAGGCTGCCTGAGGCCGGTCTTTTTGCTTAGAATGGGGCATCAGCCCAGATCCGAGATCCCCATGACCCAGCCCTATCCCGGCTTGACCTTCGAGCCCACCCAGTCCCTCACTCCCGCCGCCGAACGCCAGGCGCTGCTGGAAAACCCGGCCTTCGGCAAGGTGCTGACCGACCACATGGTGACCATCCACCACAGCGCCGAGCAGGGCTGGCACGGCGCCAGGCTGGCGGCCCGCCAGGACTTCAACTTCGCCCCCAGCACCACTGTGCTGCACTATGGCCTGGAGATCTTCGAAGGCCTCAAGGCCTACCGCCAGGCCGGCGGCGGCGTCGCCCTCTTCCGCCCGCAGGCCAACGCCCGCCGCTTTGCCCACTCGGCCAGGCGCCTGGCCATGCCGCCGCTGCCCGAAGCGCTGTTCGTCGAGTCGGTCAAGGCCCTGGCCCACCTGGACCAGGACTGGATCCCAAGCACCGATGCCGCCTCCCTCTACCTGCGCCCCTTCATGATCGCCACCGACCAGACCCTGGCCCTCAAGCCCGCCGGCGACTGCCTCTACAGCGTCATCGCCTCCCCGGTCGGCCCTTATTTCCAGGGCAGCGGCGCCGTCTCCCTCTGGGTGTCGGACAACTACAGCCGCGCCGCCCCCGGCGGCACCGGCGACGCCAAGTGCGGCGGCAACTACGCCGCCGCCATGCTGGCCCAGTTGGAGGCAAGCGCCCAGGGCTGCGACCAGGTGGTCTTCCTCGACGCCGTCGAGCGCCGCTGGGTCGAAGAGCTGGGCGGCATGAACGTCTTCTTCGTCTTCGACGACGGCAGCCTCCAGACCCCGCCCCTGTCCGGCACCATCCTCGCCGGCATCACCCGCGACTCCATCATCCAACTGGCCAGGAGCCAGGGCCTGACAGTGCGCGAGGAGCGTTACGACATCGGCCAGTGGCAGGCGGACGCCCAAAGCGGCCGCCTGGTGGAGGCCTTCGCCTGCGGCACCGCCGCCGTGGTCACCCCCATAGGCCAGGTACGCGGCAACCGCTTTGATTTTGCCATCGGCAATGGCGGCGCCGGCGAAGTGACGGCCATGCTCAAAGGGGCGCTGCTGGATATCCAGTACGGCCGTGCCGAGGATCCCTTCGGGTGGCGGGTGGTGATCTGAGTAGGGAAAGGAAAAGCGCTGCCGAGGCAGCGCTTTTTTGTGTGTGAAGTCGGGAGAGGGGGACGGGGGTTAACCGGTTTGCCGGGAGCAAACCGGAACAGCCGCAGGCGGGCCCCGAGCGCAGCGAGTGGGTGAGGCGAAAGGACGCGCCGAATAAATCCCCCCGGCTCGGCCTTTTTGTTGGTTCGCTGTCGCCAGTGGGTGGATTTCCCCCCCCCCCCCGTAGAGGGTTCACAAAATGGCAGGACAGCTATCCCCGGCTTGCCCTCTCTACATTAGCCCTCCAGCATTTTACGGGGAGCAGTCATATCGAGTAGCCTTTGACCGCTAGGAAGCAACTTACTCAAGGATGAACCATGACCCCAAAACATAGGCCATTGCCAGCCCCTGAACGCCCCCAAGACCCAACGCCTCTGGAGTTGGCCATTTATAACTACGAGGTAGCTTGCGCTAAGTACCACAACGGCAAAACTGCGATGTTGAGCCAGCAGGCCTCGAAAGAGGAGCGCCAGAAGCTCTACGCTGCCCAGGAAAAGGACTGGCAGCATCTACAGCGACGCAAGGCAGCACTAGCTACCCATGCGCAGCTTCAAGGCGAGCTTGAGACTTACCGGACCGAGAACAGACTCAAGGACCCCTTTGAACTTCAGGACGAGCCCCATCACCCGACCCAAAGGCTCACCCGCCACCTCTACGCAATAGGGGAAGTCAAACCCAGTCCCAAACACGCAGCCCACCACATCATCATGGGCAAGGGCCGTTACAGGGCTGGCCAAATGGCCCGAGCCCGTCTTAACCTTCACCTCTTTGGTGTTGGTATCAATGACCCCATCAATGGCGTCTGGTTGGCCAATAACAGAAAAGGTTCTGAGCAGTGGCGGGTAACAGAGTCGTCGACAGAGAAACCCAGGCATTGGGCAACCCCCGAGTCTCCCGTTCACCTCTCCATGCATGGTGCCAACTACGAGACCTGGATCACCGTTAACCTGGGCCAGCCGAACATGCAGGAAAGGAGCTTCATGGTCCGTCTGCAAGATATAAAGCGTCAGTTACGCTTCGGTGGTTATCCGAAGATGATTGAAGAACCGCAAGACCCGAACTGGAAGGGCGACCAATGATGTACCGAGTGAAGGATGACGCCGACCGTTACCTGATCGCCGAGATCGGCCCTACAGAGCTACGGGAAGTCTACAAAACCTTTCCCAACGTGAAGCGGATACTGGATCAGCCTGACACCAACGAGCCGTTGAAAGACGTCTGGCAACCTCTGGACTTCCCCATGGCTGACGCCTCTCAGGCACAGAAGGCAACAACGACGCCAGACATTGCCCTTTGGCAGTCGGGCCTTGTATTGACGCCCAAAGCCCTGGACTGTCTCCATCCGCACCTTGCGCCATTCGGAGA